>CAYNNN010000015.1:9890-43832 GCA_964398665.1 uncultured Gammaproteobacteria bacterium
CCAAACGCAAGGCCGAAGCCGAACGCAAGGCGCAGGAAGCCCGTGAAGCCGCCGAACGAGAAGCCGCCGAACGACGTGCGGAGGAAGCGGCAGCCCGCCGCGCCGACCTGGAGCGCGCCCAACAGGAGGCGGCCCAGCGTAAGGCTGAAGACCAGGCCAAGGCCAAAATGGCGGAACAGATCACTGAGCGGCACAAGGCCAAAATTCGCGACAAGGTCACCCGTAGTTGGCGCATGCCACCAGGCACCCAGCCGGGTTTTAGCTGCATTGTCCGAGTACGTCTGATTCCGGGCGGCGAAGTCATCAGCGCCAAAGTAGTCAAAAGCTGTGGCAGCCCGCAACTGGATGGTTCGGTTGAAGTGGCTGTCCTGAAAGCCTCACCGCTGCCGGTTCCGGATGGCGAATTGTTTGATCAGCATTTTCGAGAGTTCAATTTCAGATTTGCCCCGCAGGCTTGAGTATAAGGTTTAACCATGCGTCACTACCGTCATTTATGCTGGCTCTGGTTTCTGGTTGCCCCGGCCTGGGCCGAGCCGCTGGTCATCGAAATCAGCAAGGGCATTGAGGACACAGCCCTGCCCCTGGCCATCGTGCCCTTCGCCGGCCAGAGCCCCGGCAGCCCGGAGGCTGACCTTGCCGCCATCATCCGCGCCGACCTGGAGCGCAGCGGCAAGTTTCGGGTCACGCCCTTTGCAGACCTGCCCGCCCGACCCCAGCAGAGTGCCCAGGTCGATTTTGGTATCTGGCGCGGCGCGGGCGTGGAAAACCTGGTCATCGGCCAGGTTCAACCGGGCGGTGGCGATACGGTGGAAGTGAGCTTCCAGTTACTGGATGTATTTAAGGGTGCCCAGAGTGCTAGCTACCGCTTTCCGGCCCGGCGCCAGAGCCTGCGCCCGGTTGCGCACAAGATCAGTGACCTGATTTACAAGTTATTGACCGGTGAAACCGGCATCTTCGGCACCCAGGTCGCCTACGTCACCACCGAGCGCGGCCCCGACAACAAGCTGCGTTACCTGCTCCAAATCGCCGATGCGGATGGCCACAACCCGCAGAATATCCTGCAATCCCAGCAACCTATTCTGTCACCCGCCTGGTCGGCTGATGGGCAGCGGCTGGCGTATGTGTCCTTTGAAAATCGCAAGCCTGCGGTGTATGTCCAGGAGTTGGGTAGCGGTCAGCGGCGCAAAGTGGCTGCGTTCAGCGGCATCAATGGTGCCCCGGCCTTCTCGCCTGACGGGAATCGGCTGGCCTTGACGCTCTCCAAGGACGGCAACCCCGATATCTACGTGCTGGATCTGGGCAGCGGCCAATTGCAGCGCCTGACCGACCACTATGGTATAGATACCGAACCCGCCTGGGCACCCGATGGCCAAAGTCTGGTCTTTACCTCCGATCGAGGTGGGACTCCGCAGGTTTACCGAATCCCGGCCCGCGGCGGCAGCCCGGAACGTTTAAGCTTCAGCGGTGATTACAATGCCCGGGCTTCATTCTCACCGGATGGGCAAAAGCTGGTGATGGTACACCGCTCCGGCCAGGGCTTCCAGATTGCGGTTCAGGATTTGGGCAACAATCAGTTGCAGGCCATCAGCAACGGTCCCCTGGATGAATCGCCCAGCTTTGCGCCCAACGGCAATGCCGTCATTTATGCCAGCCAGACCCGAGGCCAATCGGTTCTGGAAGCGCTTTCACTGGATGGCAAGATGCGCCAGCGTCTGGGCCTGAGCAACAAGCAGGTACGCGACCCCGCCTGGAGTCCTCTCTCCCCACAATAACCAAGGCATTTTAATACCATGCGTTTAATAATCCTGAGTTTGCTGCTGCTTGGGCTGGCAGCTTGCACCACCACCCCGGACAGCGGCACCGATATCGAAGGGCGGGAAGTCACCACCGTCGTGGAAACACCCGGCAGCCAGACGACGGGTGATAACACCACCACCATTGGCGTATACCCGGAAGGGAGTCGACCTGGACGCGGGCCAGGCCGAGGTGATCCTGACGAACAGGGCTGGGCTGATCCCAATGCGCCCGGCGGGGGCCGGATCGTCATTTACTTCAGTCATGACAGCAATGACATTGCCCCTGAATACCGCGATGCCATCGCCAAGGCCGCCCAGCGGCTGGCGCGCAGTCCCCAGCTCACAGCGGTCATTGAAGGCCATTGTGATGAAAATGGCACCCGGGAATACAATATTGCGCTGGGCGAGCGCCGAGCCTTGGCAGTACGGCAACTGATGCTGCTGAGCAATATCAATCCGGAGCAGGCGCAGGTGATCAGCTACGGGGAGGAAAAGCCCCTGGCTTTTGGCCATGATGAGGAGAGTTACCGGCAAAATCGCCGGGCCGAAATCAGCTTCATCCAGCCAGGCGGGTATTAACTATGCGCTTATCTGGAACCCGGCTGCTCCTGACTGCATTCCTGACCGCACCCCTGGCCCTGGCGGCGCAGCAACTGGCGCCTGAAACACGCCCCCTGAACGTCAACAGCAGTGGACTGGAGAATGCCAGTGTCGGCGAATTGTTGGTGCAGGTAGGCGAATTGCAGCGGGAAGTGCAGCGCCTGCGCGGTGAGCTGGAACAGCAGGGCTATCAGCTCCGCCAGCTCAAGCAGCAGCAGCGCCAGCTTTACACCGATCTTGACCAGCGTCTGAGCCTGCTACTGGTCAACCCCCCGCCGACTGCCTTGGCCACAACCCCGACAACCCCACCAGTCGAGCCCCAAACCGTCGCCATTACACCGCCGCCGGTTACTGCGCAAACACCCGCACCCAGCACCGCAGCCCCCGCTGACCCGGCCTTGTATGATCAGGCCCTGGATGCCATCAAGCAGGGCGATTATCCAAAAGCCATCAGTGGATTTAGCCAATTCCTCGGCCAAAAGCCCGACCCCGAACGGGCCGAAAGCGCCCAGTACTGGCTCGGCGAGGCTTTTTATGTGAACCGGCAGCTTGCTGAATCCCAAACCACGTTTGAGCAACTGCTCAGTCGCTACCCCAACAGCGCCCGCGCTGCGGATGTACTGTATAAAATCGGCTTGATTCAGCTAGATGCCGGGAATACCGAACAAGCCAGAAAAACCTTCGCCGATGTCCAGACCCGCTATCCCAAATCCACCGCCGCCCGGTTAGCCGACCAGCGCCTGCGGCGTCTCAAACCCGGCGGCTGACACGCTGCGGCGGCGGCAGGCCACCCGTAACGGGCGCCTGCCAATTCCCCTTACCAATAGGCGTACAGTACGCCGTCACGCCACTCGCTGGGAAACAACCGTAATGGGCGGTCACCCTTGGCCACACATTCCCCCGTCGTGACATCAAATTGCCATTCGTGCTTGGGACAGGTCAGGCAGTGGCCTTGCAGCGCCAGATGCGGAATGTTCGTCACTTGGTGCGGACAACGGCTGTCATAAACCCGAAGTTCCGTTTCCGTGCGGTAGATGAACACATGCCGGTCATCAGCCGCATGATGGGAGATTTCATTCAGCGGGATGTCGGCATCGGCGGCAACCAGGTGCCAAGTAGCGCTACGATCCAGCGCCTCGGGGCGAAATTCGGGAATGTCCATGGCCAGTAGGACATCCACCGCCCAGACAATTTTAGCCAGGCCCAGCACGGGAAACGCCATCAGCAAGGCATCGATCACTTCGTTAGGCGTTGCGCCCACCCGCAGGGCGCGGGTCAGATACTGGCGCAGCCCCGGTTCAGTCTGAACCGCGACCTTGGTGATCACGGAGATCAGGGCCAGGGTTTTGGGGTCCAGATGCTTGCCCGCTTCCTTCAGAAATTTGAAATACCCCCCCATGGCTTCCGGGCGGGCCTTGACCAGATAATTCAGCGCGTCACTCATACAGCAGCTCCTGTTGGTTAATCCCAGCGATGATCGCGCACTTGCACAATGCCCGCCACTACCCGCGTGGGGAAGACCGTCACCGGCTCATAAGCGGGCGCACACAAGGCCTCCCCCGTGCGCAGATCAAAGCGGGCGCCATGACGCGGACACACGATCACGCCATCCTGCACCTGACCACCGGACAAGGGGCAGTAGTCATGGGTACAGACATCTTCAATGGCACTCAGCTGATCTCCCAGATTCACAACCAGCACGGTGGTGTTATCCAGCATGACCGTTCGTTGCACCCCTGGTGCCAGTGCTGCCAGCGGCGCCACTGCTATCCAGTCCTCCTGTGCCATCATCAATACCACCCCAATTCCAACCGGGCGGCGTCAGAGATGCGGTCCTGCGTCCAGGGCGGTTCCCAGACCAGTTCCACATGGGCAGAGGCCACGCCGGGTACTGCCGCAATGACGGATTCGACCTTGGCCGGGAAAGTCTGGGCGACCGGACAACCAGGTGCCGTCAGGGTCATGGCCACAGTCACGGCCGCCGCCGGACTGACTTCAACCGCGTAGATAAGGCCCAGATCATAGACATTGATGTGGATTTCCGGATCCAGTACCGTACGCAGGGCCGCAATCACCTGGACTTTCAGGGCCTCTGGCGACTGGACAGCCAAGGCGGGCGCTTGGGCAGCGGCCCCCAGCGGGCCGGATGTTTCAGATAACATGGGTATCACTCCGTACTGACCGTATCGGTTTGGTGTTGCAGGGCCGCATGCATCGTATGCCACGCCAAGGTGGCGCATTTCACCCGCATGGGGTATTCCTTGACGCCTTCCAGGACCTGCATCTTGCCCAGCAGCAATCTACCTGCCGCCGGATAGGCAATATCATTGGTCAACAGGCCGTGCACGCCATTAAAGAGTTGTTCAGCCTGTTGTTCGGTCTTGCCCAGCAGGCTTTCGGTCATCAGTGAGGCCGAAGCGGTAGAAATGGCGCAGCCCGAACCGGTGAAACCAATATGGGTGATCACGCCCTGCTCCACCTGTAGATATACGGTAAACTCATCACCACAGATGGGGTTATAACCCTCGGCCTGACGGTTGAAGATCGCGGGCTTGCCAAAATTGCGCGGGGCGCGATTATGGTCAAGGATGACCTCCTCATAGAGTGTGCGCAAATCGTCCATTGGACTCTCCAGGGTGAGCAAACAGGGCCAAAGCTTCGGTCAGAGCGGCCACCAGGCGATCCACTTCAGCCAGGGTGTTATAAAATGCAAATGAGGCCCGCGTCGTCGCTGTGACACAAAAATGCTGCATGACCGGCATGGCACAGTGATGCCCGACCCGTACGGCAACCCCGTATTTGTCCAGGATGGTGCCTATGTCATGCGCGTGAATATTACCCAGCAAAAATGAGAGGATGGCCGATTTATGCCTGGCGGTGCCAATGATCCGCATGCCATCCAGGACGGCCAATTGCGCCGTGGCATAAGCCAGCAGCTGAGCCTCATGGGCGGCGATGGCCGACAAATCCAGCGTTTGCAGATAGTCCAGGGCCGCACCCAAGCCGATGACACCTTCGATATTGGGCGTCCCGGCTTCAAATTTGGCCGGCGGCGGGGCAAATTTTACTGCCTCAAATCCGGCCCGCAGCACCATCTCCCCTCCGGTCTGGTAAGGCGGCAGGCGTTGCAGCCATTCCTGCCGGGCATACAGCACCCCAATGCCCGAAGGTGCATAGAGTTTGTGGCCGGAAAATAGATAAAAATCACAACCCAGCGCCTGTACATCCACGGGCAGATGTGCGATGGCCTGCGCCCCATCCACCAGGGTAGGCACGCCTCGGGCGCGGGCCTCGGCCAACAGGGACACCAGTGGATTGACCGTGCCCAGGGCATTGGATACATGGGTCAGGGCAAACAGTTTGGTGCGCGGCGACCACAGGGCATCCAGCTGTGCCAGGTCCAACTCACCGGATTCCAGAATCGGCAATACGCGCAGGGTCAGCTGCAAGCGCTGAGCCAGCTGCAACCACGGCACGATATTGGCGTGATGCTCCAGCTCGGTCAGCATAATCTCGTCACCCGGCTGGAAATGGATCTGGCCCAGACCGTGAGCCACCAGATTGACGCCTTCGGTCACCCCACGGACAAAGATGATTTCCTGCGCACTGGCAGCATTGATGAAACGCTGCACCTGAGCGCGCACCGCTTCAAATCGGGTCGTAGCCCGTGCGCTCAGGGTATGGACCCCGCGCCGGACATTGGCATAATCGGTTGCACAAAAGTGGCTGACTGCCTCGATCACCGCTTTGGGCTTCAGGGTTGTTGCCGCATTATCCAGATAGACCAGGGGCTGCCCTTGCACCTGCTGATGCAGAGCGGGGAAATCAGCCCGGATACGTTCGATGTCCCACGGTGCCGACATGTTCACCCCCGACCAGAAGCGCCAGCCAGCTTGTCGATCACCTGGGTGTGCAGGCGAGTGACAGCCGGCGTATCCGGCAACTCCTGCAAGACCTGGCGGGCAAACGCCTGCATCAGCAGCGTACGGGCCTCGGCCAGCGCAATCCCACGGGCTTGCAGATAAAACAGGGCTTCCGGTTCCAGTTGGCCTACCGTGGCTCCATGCGCGCATTTCACATCATCCGCAAAAATTTCCAACTGGGGCTGGGTGTCGATTTCGGCGTGATCGCTCAGGAGCAATGTTTTGTTTTGCTGATTGGAATCGGTTTGCTGGGCATCCGGATGCACGACGATCCGCCCGCTGAAAACCGCCCGCGCTGCGTCAGCCAGAATGCCGCGATAGTTCTCCCGACTCACGCAAGCGGCGGCCTGATGGTCAATCCGGGTATGAAAATCGAGATGTTGCCGACCCTGCCCCAGGTACAGGCCCCGCAGGTGGCATTGGGCCTGCGGGCCATTGAGATACACCTGAATGGCCTGACGGGCCAAACTGCCCCCCAGAGCCAGCATCACGGAATCATACTGGCTCCCGGCCGCCTGCCGCACGGTCAATTCGGCCAGATTCAAGCTGCGGTTGCTGGCGTTCTGAGTCCGATAGTGGGTCAGTTGCGCTCCGGCTTCCAGGTTTATTTCACTGACCACACTGCTGAAATGGCCGGTCTGGGCCAGACTGGCCGTTTCCTCGACCAAGGTCAGCGCACTCCCCGCGCCCAGCTGCACCCACAGGCGGGTAGCCTGCAAGCTGGCTTCGGCTGCGGAACTGCTCAACCACAACACCCGCAGCGGTTGGCTCAGCTGAACGCCCGGCGCCAGACGCAGCACTATGCCGGCTTGGGTAAAGGCCGCATTCAAGGCCGTCAGGGCGTCGGGCGAAGCCGATGTTGCCAACGTACCACCGGCAAAAACCGTCTGCCAGTCCATTACGCTTAAACCTGGCGGCAGCGCAGCGGTCTTGATCCAATAACCGTCTACAATTAGCAGCTCATATTCCGGATAGGCCGCCATATCCACGTGCGGCGGACTGGGCAGGGTGAAAGCGCGCTGCTGCCAGCCCGTCAGGCGGGTATGACGCCAGGCTTCCAGCGGCGAGGCAGGAAAACCCTGAGCCAGAAACAGAGCCAGCTGCTGGCGGCGCCAAGCCTGCAAGGCTGCGGATTCATCACCTGGCGATCGTTGGTCCAGGAGGTGCTGATATTGTTGCAGATCCGGAGTCATCGCCTAAGCCGCCTGTTCCAGCAGCCAGGCATAACCCCGCTGCTCCAGCTCATGAGCCAGGGTTTTATCCCCGGATTTGATGATTCTGCCGTATGCCAGCACATGCACGAAATCCGGCTCAATATAATTGAGCAAGCGCTGATAGTGGGTGATCAGCAACATGCCCCGCTCCGGCGCACGCAGCGCATTGACACCTTGCGCCACGATCTTGAGCGCATCAATATCCAGTCCTGAATCGGTCTCGTCCAGTACGGCCAATTGCGGTTCCAGCATGGCCATCTGGAGAATTTCATTGCGCTTTTTCTCGCCACCCGAAAAACCTTCGTTGACTGAGCGCTTCAAAAAATCTTCCCGCATCTCGACCAGCTGCATCTTGTCGCGGAGTAACTGGAGAAAATCCATCGCATCCAGTTCCGGTATCCCCCGCGCCCGGCGCTGGGCATTGAGCGCAGCTTTCAGGAAATAGCTATTGCTGACCCCTGGAATTTCCAGCGGGTATTGGAATGCTAGAAATACCCCGGCCCAGGCACGCGCTTCGGGACTGAGCGCCAACAGATCCTGGCCCAGGAAGGTCACCTGACCTTCAGTAACCGTGTAGCCTTCCCGTCCAGCCAGCACATGGGCCAGCGTACTCTTCCCGGAACCGTTAGGCCCCATGATCGCATGGACTTCGCCGGGATTGATCTGCAAGCTTATCCCCTTGAGGATTTCCTTGTTTTGGGTCTGAACCCGGAGATTCTGAATCGTCAACATGATATTTAACCTACACTACCTTCAAGACTGATCCCCAGCAACTTCTGGGCTTCCACCGCAAATTCCATCGGCAATTCCCGAAAGACTTCCTTGCAGAACCCATTGACTATCATGGAGACGGCATCCTCCGCAGCCAGACCGCGCTGACGACAATAAAACAACTGATCCTCGCTGATCTTGGCCGTGGTCGCCTCATGCTCCACCTTGGCGCTGGCATTCTTCACTTCGATGTATGGAAATGTGTGTGCTCCGCAACGATCACCCAGCAGCAGAGAGTCGCACTGGGTGTAGTTACGAGCATACGCTGCCGACTTGGCCACCTTGACCAGGCCTCGATAGGCATTCTGGCCCCGCCCGGCGGAAATACCCTTGGACACGATGGTGCTACGGGTATTTTTCCCGATATGGATCATCTTGGTGCCCGTATCAGCCTGTTGGCGGTGATTGGTCAGCGCCACCGAGTAAAATTCTCCAACACTGTCATCGCCCGTCAGGACCACACTGGGATATTTCCAGGTGATCGCAGAGCCGGTTTCTACCTGGGTCCAGGAAATTTTCGCCCGCGCACCCCGACACTCACCCCGTTTGGTCACAAAATTGTAAATTCCACCCCTGCCCTCTTCGTCACCCGGGTACCAATTCTGCACCGTGGAATATTTAATCTGGGCATCCTCCAGTGCCACCAGCTCCACGACCGCAGCATGAAGCTGATTTTCATCCCGCTTCGGCGCCGTACAGCCTTCAAGATAGCTGACATGACTGCCCGCATCCGCGATGATCAGGGTACGTTCAAACTGCCCGGTATTGGAGGCGTTGATCCGGAAATAGGTGGATAATTCCATCGGACAGCGCACGCCTTTGGGCACATAGACAAAGGAGCCATCGCTGAACACGGCAGCATTAAGGGCCGCATAGAAGTTGTCAGTATGCGGTACCACGCTGCCCAGGTACTGCTGCACCAGTTCAGGGTAATGTTGAACCGCTTCGGAAAACGCACAAAACAGGATACCCAGCTTGGCCAGTTTGGCCTTGAACGTGGTCGCCACCGAAACACTGTCAAATACCGCATCGACGGCAATACCCGCCAACGCCATCTGCTCTTCCAGCGGGATGCCGAGCTTGCGATAGGTTTCCAGCAGTTTGGGGTCCACTTCGTCCAGGCTTTTAGGCCCTGGCTTGATTTTCGGCGCTGAATAATAGCTCAGGGCCTGAAAATCCACGGGGGGATAATGCACATTTGCCCACTGCGGGGGTTGCAGCGTCAGCCAATGCCGATAGGCCTGCAAGCGCCATTCCAGCATGAAGGCTGGTTCACGCTTGCGGGCAGAAATGGCCCGGATGGTTGTCTCGTCCAGACCTGGTGGCAAGGTGTCGGCGTCTATTTCCGTCACGAACCCGTGTTCGTACTGTTTGCCGATCAACTCATCAAGCGCATTGGCCGTGTTGGTCATGTTGGATTCCTGTGTGCGCCAATGGGGAGCCGCTGCGTTGGAATCCGCCCCGACCCACCCTATTTACTTAGTATTTTAGTCAGGAATTAAATTACAGGCCGCGCGCCCAGCCGTCAATAATAATCCGGTTGTTCGTGAGGATTGTTCAGGCGTCAGACGCAGCGGGCAGGATTTCAAAGCGCAGGAGTTCTTCCTTGGCCTTGGCAATTTCTATCCCCAAGGCCAACACCCCACTCTGATTGACAATCAGCTCCTCCCGGCGCACCAGTTGCGGAGCCTGGCCAATCTCGTGCAGGTAAGTACCGTTGGTACTCTGATCCTTGATGGCCACCTTACCTCCCTTGCGCAGTTCGATACTGGCATGGGTCCGTGATACTGAAGGTGAATTCACCACGACATCGTTGGTCATGCCTCGGCCCAGACTGATGGAAGTCCGGCAGCTGCTCAACTCCAGAACCCGGCCATCCTGAAGATGGAGCCGGAGCCGAGGGCGCTCAAGCTGTACCTGAGGCGCTGCAAATGCGGCGGGACTGGTCCAGATGACGGTAGCATCCTTTTCCTCCCACAGTACCTCATAGATATCAATTGGATCCTGCTTACCCTTGACAGTGGTCCTATCCACGATGCGCTTATTGAGCGCTTCGGAATGCGGGATCTGCTCCAGGGTTTGTAACGTGGTCAGAATCTGATCGGCCTTGGCCGCCTGACCCATGCGGGCTGCCACATTCACGGCATCACCAAATACGTCGCCTCCTTCACAAATCACCGGCCCGGCATGAAACCCGACCCGAATCCGGATGGCAGCCGGTTTGAATCCTTGAGCCACCACGGGACTGGTCAGCCCCCGCTGCATCGCACATGCCCCCTGCAACGCCAAGTCCGCCGTGGGGAATACCGCCATCACTTCATCGCCGATGGTTTTAACCACCCGCCCCTGAAATTCGCCGATCTGGGCGCTCAAAAACTCGATGGCCCGCCCCAGAATATCCCGCGCCGTCACATCCCCGAGACTCTCATAGAGTCGGGTACTGCCGCTAATGTCAGCAAACAGGATAGCCACATTGTGTACTGGCTGGGACATGACTCGGGCAACCTCAAAATCAAGTGTTGGGTGCGCATAATATCACACCAGTCTAAACACAGGCTAAAGCCCGCCCCGCACGCCGCAACATTTTGGACAAAAAAACGGGCCTTACGGCCCGTAACCACATGAACAACACACCCTCTACTCAAAACTCGACAACGTGCTCAGCCAGCCAGGGCAGCTTGCAGACCCGACGGGCGCACCGACACGCTGGCACCCAGATATTGCTGAATGATCCGACTCATTTGCTCGTGGCTGACTGGTTTGCTCAAATAGCTGTTGCAACCGGCCAATTTGCCACGAATGCGGTCAAAAGGCGAACTTTTGCTCGTCAACATCACCACTGGAACCTGGCGTTTGCGTACATCCTGCTTGATGGCACGGCAAATCTGGTAGCCATCCAAATCGGGCAGAACCACATCCAGAAAAATCAGGTCGTAGCTGAAATTACTCAGACGTTCAAAAGCCTGCGCAGCCGTTTCGGCAAAATCCGGCTGAAGCTGATGAATTTTCAACTCCAGCTCCATCAGCTTGCGTATGGCCGCACTGTCATCCACCACCAGCACCCGCAAGCCTGAACCCGGCTGGCGGGCATTCAGTAGTGCCGAACGCACTTCCGGGGCTACCGTCTGCGCCTGGCCAACCACCAAATCAGGGGCATAAGCCAGTTCCTGAATGGTTAACTGATCCAGCAAGCGCAGCACTCGCGTCGCGATGAAAGGCTTGCTCAAAGCGTAGGGGCTACCATCAGCAGCTTCCCCAATCCGAACCACCGGCAGGCGCGGGTACTGCGCCTGCAGGCGTTGCCAATCGGCGGGAGCGTAATGATCCACGATGGCCAGATCGACGCCCTCCTGCAACGTAGCCGGACGATAAACCCGGGTTCGGTTGTTGGACAGCCAGAAAATGCTGCTTAAAACCTGCTGGTCATATTTGTTGATACCCAGCAGGGCAACTTTGAAGATCCGGGTTTGCATTGTTCTACACTCACGCTCTTGCACTGAGTGATATTCTCCCGTATCAGGCCGGTGAATGCGCTAGGAGTTTTTCCCAAATTTAGGCGCCCAATCCAGCACCGAAGGCCAGGAATTTTCCCGAACGCCCCCTTGGCGCCCAACCGGCATCAGTGCTAATCTCGGCCCAGGACATTATCGGGGCTTGCCATGGCAACCATCTTGCTAGTTGATGATGAAGATATTTCCCGGGGTTACTTCCGGGTGTTCCTGGAGCGCAAAGGCGGCTACCGGGTCGTTGACGCTGCCAATGCCGAAGCCGCACTGGCCTGTTACCAGCACAATCCGGCGGACGTTGTGGTGATGGATCTGCGCATGCCGGGCATGAATGGTCTGGAAGCGACCCGCGCCTTGCTGGATTATGACCACTAGGCACGAGTGATCATCCTGAGCGCCGAAGAAGATGCCGCCTGGGCTGAAGCCGCTCAGCGCGCCGGGGCCAGAAACTACGTCTCCAAACTCCAGGCCATGCAACGCCTGCTACCCGCGATCAACGCGCTCATCAACCCGCATTAATGCAGGGGCGTAGCCCCGGCTGCCTCGCCCACCTCGTGGTGTCTGGCAGCACGGCCCTGCGTTGCAGGGCCGCCCGCCATGAGCAGGACAGCTGCCTGCCATTCAAGCACCTACGAAAACAACAGCCGCATCAGGCTGACGCAGCCGCCGCATCAGGCGGCGGCAGCGCTTCCACCTGATCCTTGAGTTTGGCACCTGAGCGGAATGCTACCACCCGACGTGCCGTAATGGGAATTTCCTGACCAGTCTTTGGATTACGGCCTGGACGCTGCTTCTTGTCGCGCAACTCGAAATTGCCAAACCCCGAAAGCTTTACCGGCAGGCCCTTTTCCAGGTTAGCCCGGATCTCTTCAAAAAAAGCTTCCACAAACACTTTGGATTGCTGGCGATTGATTTTCAGCTCACGGCTGATGTGGTCAATCAGGTCGGCTTTGGTCAAGGTAGTCATGTGATCCTTTGTTTGGCTTGGAAGGTAACTTCAAGTGCATATACAACGCTTTGGGTTGCCTTGTCAATAATATCATCGGTCAAGGTCTGCTCCTGGGCCTGGAAGGTCAGGCCTAACGCCAAGCTCTTGTGATTTTCCGGTATTCCGTTGCCCTGGTAGTGATCGAACAGGCACAGTTCGCGCAGCAACGGCCCGGCGGCGGCGCGGGCCGTCGCCAACACCTGCGCCGCAGGCACACGGGCGGCTATAATCAGCGCAACATCGCGCCGCACCGCCGGAAATCGGGAAATGGCCTGATGACGCGGCTGGCTTGCTGGCGGTAGCTGCGTCAGCACCAGCTCGAATAATCCCACGCCCTCGGGCAGATCCAGCTGCCTGGCCAAGCGCGGATGCAGCAAACCGACCTGACCTAGTACCTGCTGCTGGTGATGCAGCGCAGCGCTTTGGCCCGGATGCAGGGCCGGATGCGTGGCCGGCTGGTAACTCACTGCCAAATCCGGCACCAAGGCGGCCAGCAGCGCCTCAACATCGCCTTTCAGATCGTAAAAATCCCCCGGCCGGGCCGCAGCACCCCATTGCTCCGGCCACAGGCTCCCCCAAATCAGGCCACCCAGATGCAACGGCTGGCTCAATCCGTCTGCGCCGGGCCGAAAACACAGGCCCATTTCAAATAACTGCCCCCGGATCTGCTGACGGCTCAGGTTGGCACGCAAGGCTTGAATCAATCCACACCACACGGTAGTGCGCATCACGGCCAGTTCCGCAGAAATGGGATTGGCCAGTGGCAAGGCCGGCGTGTCCGGGTCGAGGGCGCGCTGTAAACCCGGATCAACAAAACTGTAACTGATGACCTCCTGATAACCGAGTGCAACAAGCCGTTGCCGCGCCTGTTCCAGGCGCATCTGTCCCACATCCTTCGATTGCAGACGTAACCGGGGCCGCAAGGGCTGGCTGGGAATGCGGTCATAACCATGCAACCGGGCAATCTCTTCGATCAAGTCCGCTGATTGCTGTAAATCAAAGCGATAAGCGGGCGGCTGCACTACCCAGCCATCCGCCTGTACCATGACCCTGCAACCCAATCGCTCCAGATAAGCCCGTGCCTGCTCGACCGGCAGGGTAAAACCCAGCAGGCGTTCCCATTGTGCCGCCCGCAACGGGATGTCTGGCACCGTGGGCCAATGTGCGGGTGCCATCACTTCGACCAGTGCATCCACCTCGCCACCGGCCAGCGCCACGATCAGGGCCGTGGCCCGTTCCAGAACCGCACGGGTATGCGCCGGATCAATGCCACGCTCAAAGCGATAGCTGGCATCGGTCTGTAAGCCCAGGCGCCGTGCCCGGCCCCGAATGGCCTGCGGACTGAAGAAGGCACTCTCCAGAAAGACATCCTGAGTTTCCGCAGTCACGGCGCTCCCGGCCCCGCCCATGATACCTGCCAGTGCCAGCACCTGAGCCGCATCGGCAATCACCAGCATGTCCTCAGCCAGCGTCACCGTCTGACCATTAAGCAAGGTGGCAGTTTCGCCCACCTGCGCCCAACGCACCCGGACATCACCCTGAATGCGCGCCGCATCAAACGCATGCAGGGGTTGACCCTGTTCCAGCAGCAGATAGTTGGTGACATCCACCAGAATCCCGTGACTGCGCATGCCCGCCCGACGCAGACGCTCCACCAGCCACAGCGGACTGGGTGCTTGGGCCCGAACCTTGCGAATCCGCCGCCCGACATAATGCGGGCACGCTGCCGGCGCATCCAGATGGACCTGGATATGGGCCGGGGCCATCTCAGGGACCGGCGTCATATCCGGAACGCGCAGCGGCAAGGTATTGAGCGCTGACAGTTCGCGCGCCAGACCGCGTACGCTCAGGCAATCACCCCGATTGGGCGTGATCTTGAGTGCAAACACGGAATCTTCAAGCCCCAGCCAGGCGCGAAGATCCAGACCCACTGGTGCATCGGCAGGCAATTCCCAC
Source organism: uncultured Gammaproteobacteria bacterium (assembly GCA_964398665.1). Taxonomy (GTDB): domain Bacteria; phylum Pseudomonadota; class Gammaproteobacteria; order CAYNNN01; family CAYNNN01; genus CAYNNN01. The sequence continues at coordinate 24,645 of CAYNNN010000015.1, forward strand.
AAACCTTGCGCAGCCTCCGCCAGCCCCAGTTCCACGGCAGAGCACAACATCCCGGCCGAAGCCACACCGCGCAGGTGGGCAGCCTGGATTCGCTGGCCACCCGGCAACTGGGCGCCGACCTGAGCCAGCGGTGCCCGCAAGCCTGCCCGTGCATTGGCAGCCCCACATACGACGGCGAGGACTGTCTCTCCGGTATTAACCTGGCAAATCCGTAGCTTATCTGCCTGAGGATGTGGCGCGACCGTAAGGATTTCGGCCACAATCACCCCCGTAAAAGGCGGTGCCGCAGGTTCCACTGCCTCAATTTCCAGCCCGGCCTGGGTCAGTTGCGCCGCCAATTCAGTGCTGCTTAGCGGAGGGTCAACCCACTCCCGCAGCCAGCTTTCACTAATTTTCATGGAATGTTACGAATGGAACTGGCGCAGGAAGCGCAAGTCGTTCTCAAAGAAGAGCCGGAGATCATCAATGCCATAACGCAACATGGCCAGCCGTTCCACACCCATGCCGAATGCCAGACCGGTATAACGCTCGGCATCAACACCCGCATGGGCAAAAACCTGGGGATGAATCATGCCGCAACCCAGCACCTCCAGCCAGCCTGTCTGGCTACAAACCCGACACCCGGTCCCGCCACACATCACACACTGGATATCCACCTCGGCGGAAGGCTCGGTGAAGGGAAAGTAGGAAGGCCGAAACCGCACGGCCAGATCGTCGCGCTCAAAAAAGCCGTGGAGAAAGTCATCCAGCAATTGCTTGAGCTGGGCAAAACTGACCTCGGTATCCACCACAAAACCCTCGACCTGGTGAAACATCGGGGTATGGGTCAAATCGGAATCACAGCGATATACCCGCCCCGGTGCGATGACGTACAGCGGCGGGGTCTGGCGCTGCATCGCCCGAATTTGTACCGGCGAGGTATGCGTACGCAGCAGGCGGTGCGCATCGAAGTAAAAAGTGTCGTGCATCGCCCGCGCCGGATGATCCGGCGGAATGTTCAGCGCGGTGAAGTTATAAAAATCAGTCTCAATCTCTGGGCCTTCAGCAACGCCAAACCCCGCCTGGAGGAAGAATGCGCTGATCCGGTTCAAGGTCAGGCTGACCGGGTGCAGCCCGCCTACCCCCCGACTGCGCCCCGGCAGCGTGATGTCGAGGCGCTGGACGGCCAGTTGCGCCGCCAGCTGGGCCGCCTCCAGCGCCACCCGCTGTTGCTCCAGGCGCACCTGTAGTGCCTCCTTGGCCTGATTGATCGCAGCGCCCGCTGCTGCCCGTTCCGCAGGCGGCAGGCGTCCAAGCTGCTTGAGCTGCTCAGTCAATTCGCCCTTTTTGCCCAGAAACCGCACCCGCAGCCCATCCAGCGCGCCCAAGTCACTCGCCTGCTGCACTTCGGCCAATGCCTGCTGCAGCCAGTCGGTCAGGGTAACAGGCACTGCAAGCGGCCTGGTTAGGCTGCGTCAGCCAGTGCCTGACGCACCTGGCCTGCAATAGCCGCGAAACTGTCTTTTTCCAGCACCGCGATATCGGCCAACACCTTGCGATCCAGGTCTATGCCTGCCAGCTTCAGCCCATGTATGAACCGACTGTACGACAGGCCGTATTCCCGCGCCGCTGCGTTGATCCGCACCACCCAGAGTTCCCGGAACTGGCGCTTCCGCTGGCGCCGATCCCGATAAGCATATTGGCCCGCCTTGATGACTGCCTGCTTGGCGACCCGGAAGACTTTGCTGCGGGCACCATAATAGCCTTTGGCTTCGTCGAGAATTTTCTTGTGACGGGCGTGGGCAGTAACCCCACGTTTGACACGTGCCATGGTTGGACTCCTTAGGCGTAAGGTAAGAGACGAGCGACCATTTTCTGGTCGGAATCATGCACCAGTGCCGGTGCCCGCAACTGGCGGATCCGCTTGGTGGGCTTTTTGGTCAGAATATGGCGGCGGTGCGACTGGTTACGCTTGAATTTGCCGCTGGCCGTGGCACTGAAGCGCTTGGCCGCGCCACGATTGGTTTTCAACTTGGGCATTGAGGTCTCCTGCTATCTGTAGGCTTCAGCCTATTTCTTTTTCGGTACTACCATGACGGTAATCTGTTTGCCTTCGAGACGGGCGGTCTGCTCCACCGTACCATGCTCAGCCAGATCCACCATCAGGCGCTCCAGCATTTTTTCACCCAATTCCTTATGCGTCAGCTCACGGCCTCGAAACCGCAGGGTGATTTTGGCGCGGTCACCTTCTTCCAGGAAGCGAATCAGGCTCCGCAACTTGACCTGATAATCATTTTCGTCAGTGCCGGGCCGAAACTTGATTTCCTTGACCTGTACCTGACGCTGCTTCCTTTTGGCCGCATGCTGCTTCTTTTCCTGTTCGAATTTGAACTTGCCAAAATCCATAACCCGACATACCGGTGGCCGTGCCGTCGGGGCAACCTCCACCAGATCCAGATCGTGCTGCGTCGCAATCTGTAACGCCCTGCCAATGGACACCACGCCGAGCTGTTCGCCGTCCTTGCCGATCAGCCGCACTTCCGGAACACGGATCTGCTCGTTGAGCCTGACCTCTTTATCGGTGCTGATAGTCGTTTCTCCCCAGCCATAAAAATGGGTGCCTACGCACCCGATCCCCGAGTCGCGCTAGGCCGCCGGGGGATGTTTCAGTTGCACTTCGATTTGTAGCCTGGCCAGCAATTGTGCCAGGTCCAGCCGTCCCAGATCCTGGCCACTGCGCGTGCGCACGCTGACATTTTGTTCATGCTGCTCACGTTCACCCACCACCAGCAAATAGGGCACTCGCTCTAAGGTATGTTCTCGGATTTTATAGCCTATTTTTTCATTTCTCAAGTCACTTTCGCAACGCAGCCCCACCGTCTGCAAGGCGGCTGCCACGGTTCTGGCGTAAGCGTCCTGGCGGTCGGTGATCGTCAACACCACCGCCTGGACCGGTGCCAGCCACAGCGGGAGCAAGCCACTGTAATGCTCCAGCAACATGCCGATAAAGCGCTCAAAGGAACCCAGAATGGCCCGATGCAGCATCACGGGGCGTTTGCGGCTGTTGTCATCGGCGACGTACTCGGCACTCAAGCGCTCGGGCAGGCTGTAATCCAGTTGCAGGGTGCCACATTGCCACATCCGGCCCAAAGAGTCCTTGAGCGTGAATTCGATTTTCGGTCCGTAAAAAGCACCCTCGCCCGGCTGGAGCCGGTAATCCAGCTGATTGGCCTGCAACGCCTCGATCAGCACGCCCTCGGCCCTGTCCCACAAGGCATCGTCACCAATGCGCTTGACGGGCCGGGTGGACAGTGCAATCAGCACCTCATGGAAACCAAAATCTGCATAAACCTGGTGCACCAGACGGACAAACTGGCTAACTTCGTCCAGCACCTGAGCATCAGTGCAGAAAATGTGGGCATCGTCCTGGGTAAAGCCCCGGACCCGCAAAAGTCCGTGCAGGCTGCCTGAAGGCTCGTTGCGATGACAGGCACCGAACTCGGCCAGCCGCAAGGGCAAATCCCGGTAACTGCGCAAGCCCTGATTGAACACCTGTACATGGCCCGGGCAATTCATCGGCTTGACGGCGAAATCATGCTTTTCCGATTCCGTCAGGAACATGTTGTCGGCATAATTCTGCCAGTGGCCCGACTTTTCCCAGAGCACCCGCGCCATGACCTGCGGGGTGCGGATTTCCTGATAGCCGTGCTGGCGCAGCAGCTCGCGCATGTAATGTTCGATGGTCTGCCAGATACGCCAGCCCCTGGGATGCCAGAACACCATGCCCGGCGCTTCGTCCTGAAAATGAAACAGGTCCAGTGCCCGACCAATACGGCGATGATCCCGTTTTTCGGCTTCCTCCAGCCGATACAGGTACGCCTTCAGGGCCTTGGCATCCGGCCAGGCGGTACCGTAAATACGTTGCAGCATGGCATTCCTGGCATCTCCACGCCAGTAGGCGCCAGCAACCTTCATCAGTTTGAAGGCCCGCAACTTGCCTGTGCTGGGCACATGTGGCCCCCGGCATAAATCCGTGAACTCGCCCTGCCGATACAGCGACAGGGCCTCCTGTGCCGGGATCGCGGCGATAATCTCGGCCTTGTAGTGCTCGCCCTGCGCCTGGAAAAAAGCCACCGCTTCATCCCGCGACCAGACGCTGCGCTCCACTGGCAAATCTTCGGCCACCACCGTCTGCATCATCTGCTCGATGGCTTCCAGATCCTGAGGGCCGAATGGGCGGTGATAGGCAAAATCGTAATAAAACCCGTCCTCAATCACCGGCCCAATGGTCACCTGGGCTTCCGGATAGAGGCGCTTGACTGCCTGGGCCAGCAAATGTGCCGTGGAATGGCGCAGGATTTCCAGACCCTCGGCGTCACGGTCGGTGATGATCTGCACTTGGGCATCGGCACCGATGGGATGGCTCAAGTCCACCAACCGGCCTTCCACTTTGGCCGCCAGCGCCGCTTTGGCCAGGCCAGGCCCGATGTCGCGCGCCACCTGGGCCGCCGTCACCGGTGTGGGATAGTGGCGTTGTGAGTGATCCGGCAAGGTCAAGGTCAACATGAAAATCTCCAGTGGTGGCCACTACGACAGGCCACATAGACTGCATGTGCAGCGTCGGTTTAGCCCCGTCTGCCCGGCGTTACGCCGCCGACAGCCCCGCACCCCGCCTACCGGGGCCGAAAGTCGGCGATTATCCCCACCGCCATCATCAAGGTCAAGCAGTTCCTTGTGCATGGCACCCACACACCACGCGCCGGACACAATATCCGGGTCAGCTTGAGTCAGATGGCCCGACCCTGCCAGGGGGAGCCTATTGGTCAGGCCCCCGCTGGACCCAGACTATTTCCAGCCCGCCTGCTTGCTACAGGCCGCTTCTTCTTGCGGATGGGTCTTTTCCCACTGGGTGATCGACTGAGTCTCGGTTTCGGACATGTGATCATTCATACATTTGCAGTAGATCATCACTGCCTCTACCGCCTGACCTTCCTTCTTGTTATCGCTGATGCACGTACTGATCCACTCCGCATCTTCCTGCTTATTGGCAAAGCTTTGCGTACTGGCCAGAACAGTGAAAGCGGCCAGCAACAGGCCCATTATCAAACGCGACATAGTAAAATTCCTAGGTTAATTAATAACTAAGCTCGGGTCCAGGCACCAGACCGGTGCCCTGGCAACCAGGGCGCGCCCACTATAACGCCTTTGGGGCCGGCTGCCCAGCACATAGTTATTCCCCTCGCTGGCGGGCGGCGCGTTCTTCCTGAATCTGGCGCCGTTTGGCCTGGGCGTCTTGTAAAATTTCTTCGCGGGTGCGCGCCTTTTTGATATCCGGGTCACCAGTGGGTTTGATGCCCGCTGGACAGGTTACTGGCTGGTTATGGCTCGGCACGGCAAATTTCCACAGGCTCATCCCGGATTCCAGGCGGTAAGTGGTCGTGCCACAATAACATTGCGTGCCAAAATTGTGGCAGATTTCACCATCTTGAAACAAAGTGCCGCTGGTAGTCCGCACCGTGACATCGTGGGTGGAACTTCCACCGCTACGGTGCTGCACCGTCAGTTTGCCCTGTTCCTGCCCCGTTGAACTGCCCTCGCGTACCGCACTGGTAGCCTTGACATTCCAGATGCGGATATCAGGCCGGGCGACATTGACGTTTTCTACCGTCAGGGAAGGTGCTGCCCATGCCCAGCCAGCGCTCGCCAGACCCAACAAAAAGACCACCCCACGATTGAATGTGATGTATTGCATGACTGATCCTGCTCCTCAACAAGTTGACCCCTACAGTATAGATAAAAAATGTGGGGCATTGCGTCACACTCGACACCTGACGGGGGTCAGCCCGGTACTGCTGGCCAAGACGACACCAACACTCAAACGCTGTAAGGATGACTTGGGCCACCGGGCGGCTATCGCCCTTCGAAAGGTTGCGCTAGACTCCGCCCGCTGGATTCAGACGTTAGCCCGCCACAGAACCTGGGAGAAAACTCAATATGCACTGGATCGCTCCTTCAGAACCCCGCCGCCGAGCTGGCGGCCGCAACGCACCAGGGAAGTCTTCGGCGATTATGTCTCGATTCGGGAATCGGTGAGAAAGGCAGCCTGATTTTTGCGATAACTCCCTTGCAAAACACCGCGCACCTGATCAGTACTCATTGGTGCGTGACCCAAACGTGCATCGGGCTGCCTGAACATCAGCAGCAATCTGGGCCTGCAAGGCTGCAAGGTCAGAGAAACGCTGTTCGGCCCGGATATAAGCCACCGGCTCCACTGCCACCCGTAAGCCGTAACAATCCCCGTTAAAATCGAGCAGGTGCGCTTCCAGACTGTAGCGCTGGCCATCCACCGTGGGCCGATAACCGCAGTTGACCACCGCAGGCCAGGGGCGGTCAGCAACCCCATGAACTTCAGCGGCATAGACCCCGCGTAAGGGCGCCACCCGATTCAAGCCGACATTCAGGGTCGGAAAACCCAGCAGTCGTCCGCGCTGAGCGCCGTAGCCCACCTTGCCTTCCAGCCGGTACGGTCGGCCCAGCAATTGCGCCGCCAAGGCAAGCTCACCCGCAGCCAGCGCAGTCCGAATCCGGCTGCTGCTGACGGGCTGGCCTTCAAGTTCCAGCATGTCCAGGGCCGTGACGGTAAACCCGGCATCAGCCCCCCGCTGACGTAACAAAGCCACATCGCCCCGGCGCCCCTGCCCGAAGCGAAAATCAGCCCCGACCACGACATGACGCACCTGAAGCTGCTGCACCAGAATCCGGGTGATGAAGGCTTCTGCCGCCAGCGGTGCCAGGGCCGCAAAGCGGAGCAAGTACACGCCGGCCAGGTGCTGGCTGCGCAACTGCTGGAGTTTTTCCCGCACCCCCAACAGTCGGGGCGGGGCACGTTCCGGATTGAAGTGCGCCTGGGGATGCGGTTCAAAGCTCATCACCCAGGCCGGCAACCGGGTCTGAGCCGCTGCCGCGTGCAGGGCTTGCAACAGGCGCTGATGGCCCAGGTGCAGGCCATCAAAATTCCCGATGGCCAGCACCCTGGGCGCAGGGCTGGACGCGCTGGATTGCCAGTGCCGAATCAACTGCATGAGGCTAGCTCAACAGCCGTCATCATACGCCGGGCCGCAGCAACTGGGCCGGTTTCAGCCCGGCCAGCAACAAGGTCAGCACGTAAACTGCCATGCCCAAACCGATACAGAAGGTCAATTGTGCCACCCGGTCCAGCACACCCCAGCGACTCCAGGCCGCTGCCTCGGCGCTGATGAACCCCAAGAGCAACACCATCATGAAGTTGGCTAAAAACACCTGCACCAGCAGCAACCGCCAGCCCGGCAAGGGTTGATAATGTCCCTGACGGCGCAAGTTCAGATACAGCAGCCCGGCATTGACCCAGGCCGCCAGCGCCGTGGCCAGCGCCAACCCGACATGCGCCAGACTCCAGACCAGACTCAGACTGAGGCCCAGATTGGCCAACACCGCCACCAGCCCCACCTTGACCGGCGTCTTGGTATCCTGGCGGGCATAAAACCCCGGCGCCAGGACTTTAATCAGGATGAATGCCAGCAGACCCACGCTGTAGGCTTGCAGGCTATAGGCGGCCATGGTCACATCATGAACCCCATAGGCCCCATGCTGGAACAGGGTCGCCAAAATGGGATGAGCCAGGACGGCCAGGGCCAGCGCAGCGGGCAAGCCAAGCAGCACGACCCAGCGCAGGCCCCAGTCCAGCGTGGCCTGAAAACCCTGTTTATCCTCAGCCGCATATTGCCGGGACAAGTGCGGCAGGATGACGGTCGCCAGGGCAATTCCGAATAGGCCCAGAGGAAATTCCATCAAACGGTCAGAAAGATATAGCCAGGTAATGCTGCCTGTCGCCAATAGCGAAGCCAGCAGGGTATCCACCAGGAGATTAATCTGCGTCACCGACACCCCAAACAGGGCCGGCAACATCAGGCGAAAAATCTGCCGCACCCCAGGGTCGGCAAAATTCGGGCGCGGCACTGTCAGCATACGAATCTGGTAAAGTGCCGGCAATTGAAAGGCATATTGCAGCAAGCCCGCCAGCAGCACCCCCCAGGCCAGCGCCATGATGGGTTCGGCAAACCAGGGCGAGAGATAGGCGGCCGTAATCAGCGCGATATTCAGCAGCACCGGGGTAAAGGCCGGAATCCCGAACCGGCCGTAGGTGTTCAACACCCCCGCCCCCAGCGCCGCCAGCGAGATGAAGAACAGATAGGGAAAGGTGATGCGCAACATCTCGACGGTCAGGTCAAACCGGGCGGCGTCCTGAGCAAACCCGGGTGCGAACAGCCATACCAGCGCCCCCGCCCCCAGCACCCCGACCCCGGTGATGCCCAGCAGCACCAGCCCCAGACTCCCGCTGACTGCACTCACCAGCGCCTGTGTGCGCGCCTCACCGTGTTTTTTACGGTATTCCCCCAGCACCGGCACAAAGGCCTGCGAGAAGGCTCCTTCGGCAAACAGGCGACGCATGAAATTGGGGATTTTGAAGGCCACCAAAAAAGCATCCGTTGCCCCGCCTGCTCCGAATACCGAAGCAAATACCACATCCCGAATCAGACCCAGCGCACGGGACAACAAGGTGAGCAAGCCCACCGCAAAGGTTGAACGCAATAAACCCATAACCCACCGACACACCACAAGCCCCAAGCTTGCCTGCTTTGGCCGGGGGATGCAAGACGGCGTGAAGCACTGGCTAACGTCCGTGCAGCGGCGTACACAGCGCCTCGTCCAGGAGGCGCCACAAAGATAATCCCGACTCAGGCACCAGACGCATCATCTGGCGCTTGACGTAATGACTGAGCGCCTTGGGACAACGGATGGGATAACACTGCTTGTCATCCAGATCAAAATCCAGTGCCAACGCTGCCCGTGTCTCAGCGGGCAAATCCGGGTTGGGCGTAAAGTATAACGTCTCGCTGGCATGCCATTCACCATCACCGTAGTCGGAAACCCAGGCCTCGGGGCAAGCATCCACTTGTAAAAACCGTGTCAGCACCAAATCCAGGTACCGCTGGACTTCATGCGCATAACATCTCATATGATAACGATTATCTGCAAATACCAGATGATTGGGCGATACTATCCAATGCTGGCGCTGTTTTTTTGATTGATAATATACATCAACTGTTTGCTGGCGATATAACGCGAGAATCAATGCCCTCACGTGTGTATCCTTGAGCCTGGGTCGGGCGTACAGCCCGACATCACAGCAAGATAATTCGCTCCAGTCAGAATCTTCCACATAACGCCCCACCAGACTTTGCCCACGCACGTAATCCAGAAACCGGTTGCTGCCTGCACTGATGTAAGCAGCGCTGAAGTCTGGCCCCAGTTCCTGCTGTCGGGTGCGCCGATTCGTCTGGATGTTGCTGGCATGCGCATCCTTGTAGGCATTGATCGTTGCTTGTGCCGCTTGCCGGGTCAGGCCAAAGGCGCGGGCCAGCGCGTCTGCCGTCACTCCCCCGCCCCAGTATAGCCGGGTTTCAATAAACCCGTAGCGCCTGAGTATGTCTACTTTCTTGACAGACAAATTTACCTCTTAATTCTAATTTTAGTCTATATTACCGCCGTCACTCTCAGGAAGCCATGCCATGTATCGCTTACGTATCCAACTCCCCAAGCCACACCGAGTCCGCTACCGCTATTGGGACATCTTGCACGATGCCCTCGTGCAGGGCTGGCTGGCCACAGGATTACCCGCTGCGGCCATCACGGGCCCCGAGGCCCGGCCCTGGCATTTTGCGCCACTGGGTTATCATCAGGATAGTCAGGAAAATCACTGCCACACCCTGGTGGTCGGCACACCCGATCCCCACCTGGGTCAACATTTGGCACGGTTTTCACCTGACGCGGTACGCTATGCCCGTGCCATCACCCGCGAACAGGTGGATTTTGCCGGTGCGCAGCTAATCCCTGACCTTGACCCGCTAAACCCGGCACAAAGCACCCTGGGCGTGCTGCTGTTATCGCCGCTGGCCATCCGCGACCCTGCAACCCGCCAATGGTGGACGCATCTGGAAACCGGTGACCTGAGTGCGGCTGTCAACGCACGTCTGAGTCGTATCAGTGGGCGTCCGGTCAAGCTGCATATCGTGCCGGACTCACTGTACCTGCGTGCCAATCCCAAACATTCGGTTTTGGTGCCCCTCAAAGGCTCCGCCCAAGGTCGGACGCATTTTGCCATCGGCCTCAGTGCCCCGCTGGTCTTGAGCGGTTCCACGGCCGACCTGCAGCTGGCCTGGTATGCGGGTATTGGCCAGAAAAATCGTAACGGCTTGGGCTGTATCGGCTTGATCAGCGAAGGGGTTGGGCGATGATTACTGAGGAAACACCCGCCGTACGGGCCAGTGCGTGGGCCGAAGCAGTCTATGACGCCTTGTTGCAGCAAGTGGTTGAACCACACCTGCTTAGCGACCGGAACGGTCAGCTTGATGAAAAACGGCGTAGGTTGGTTGACGCCCAAAAATTCGTCGATCCCCGCACCGTGCGCCTGCTCAGCCTCAGTGGCAAAGGTGGGAAAGGCTATCCGCAGTACACCAACGTCACCCTGCTGGATCACCTGCTTTCCGTGGCCCGGGGGGCGTTGGTGCTGGCTGCGCAAGACTGGCTGACCCAAAACCCCGAAATGGCTGAAGCCTTGGCTAAACAGCGTTTGGCCCTGATTGCCGCCATTGCCATTCTGCATGACCTGGACAAAGACCTGGAACTGCCGCGCAATGCACCCCTGACAACAACGCAAGTGCGCCAGCGCATGAAACAATATGGGCTGGATGCGTTCCTGACACGATTCCAGCTTGAAGTCAGTCCTGAACATATGCTCAGCCTGATTGCCGAAGCGGAAAGCACCCAGTCCCAACGCTATCTGAGCCAAATGCCCCTGCCGGCGGCCTGGACAGCCCTGGCCCATTATGTGCGCCTGGCCGACAAACTGGATGGTGCCTGGCTCAATGCTGACCCTGAACAGGGCGGTAGTGCAGGGGTATTGCGCCGCCTGACTCAAGACCAGAGCGCCTTGCGCAGTCCACTGTTGCGTGCATGGCAGGTCCTGGAAATCTTCGACCCGCACCATCCTTTTTTACTGGACGAGTTACAGCGCTGGCTATCCTGGTGGAGTCGGCACCTGACCGGACTGCCGCCGTTGGTGGAAGTGCATCATGATGGCCGCCTGGTCATGCTCTTGCCCGCTGCACAGTACACACAGATCCAGCATCAGGCCATCAACAGCCTGGTTGGCCAGTTACCGTTTGCCCTGGAACTCAACATCTCGAATCAAGGCACCCCCAGCTTGCAGGGTGTAGCGCCCAATTACCCGCAACTACGTGCGTTTGTTGCAGGGGTTCCGCTCAGTGAAATCAGCCGGCTATTTTTCCTCAAAGCGGAATTGAAGCCTATTGTGACTGCACCGCTGACTGACTTATTGGTCACCTTGGAACTGACCCTGCGCTGGCCCAGCAAGACTACCGGCCTGCTTTCCCCGCTGTACAACCTGCAAGCGGAAGATGATCACGCCCGGTTACGGGACGCAGCGCTGCTGGCCCTGCTCCTGAATCTGAAGCTGGATATCGGTCGCAGTCCCATCCCCGACTCCAACCAGCGCGAACAACAGTTGTTAGCGACGCTCGGCACCCCTGCGCCAGGCTGGCTGGCCGCTGTCAGCGATGGCCTTTCCCGGCGCAATCTCACGGCTCTGTGGGTCACGGCCCTATGCGTGGAGGATGCGGCACAGGAGGCCGTGATATTTGGCTCAACGGGCCTGCTGCACGGCTGGCTTGAAGGCAGCGCCACTACGGCAGGTCTGGCCAGCCTGATCACCGGCAAAGGCGCTACTGTTGGCCAGGCGGTACGGGAACATTTTGCGCAGCTACTCGCTGGCGTACGGGTCCATCCTGCGGACGAAACGGCCCAAGGCCGCTGCCTGTTTACCAATGCCCCTACGCCATTGATCGAAACCGTAGATAGTGCTTCCGGGCTCTATGGGGTGAAAGTTTCCGCTTTTTCAGGCCGGGAAGGTCGCCCGGAGAATGTCACGGGCGCCCCCGGACACACCAATGTCGGCTGGGTATCGTTTGCGGAACACAAAATTCGGGGTGAAGCCCACGCACACCAAGGCGGCAAGGACGATGGCATTCCCATTCTGGTCTCCACGCCAACAACCAGCGCCCTGTTTGGCGGCCTGCTGCTGACTGATGACCAACGCTTACCCAGCCTCTCGCTCTATGACCTGGCCCGGCTGGAAGTCAAAAAAGGCCGTGTGATTCATGGCCCGGAACTCTATCGGGGACGGTATCGCCTCGCGCGTCTGGAACGGCTGGCCGACAAGAGCGAAGCCCAGGTCAATCAATTGCGGATGCTGCTGGAAGCCGCCTTGCGTCTGGGGCGGCCCCTCCATCTGTTTCGGGGCCTGCCCAGTTCCCAACGGGCCTTTTTCCACTTTGATGCCATGCCACCCCTGCTACAAAGCCTCATCGGCGGCAACAGCCTGCATCTGGAAGAAATTCCAGCGGCGATCCAGACCCTCAAATTGGCCCATACCCTGCTGGACACGGCGGGATTGGGCTACGGCGTCCTGCGTCTTTATGCCCATCCAACAACCCGACTGGCAGGCATTGCCACCGCCTGGTGCGGGCTTAAGGACAAAGAAGCCATGGACTTAATTACATTACGAATTCTGGAAAAGCAATTCCAGACCCTCAAGCAACAGGAGATCAATATGCATAGTGAAGCGGGTGCCCTGGTGCGCCTGGGCCAAGCGGCCACCACCATCCAGAAATATGTCGGCATGGGCGATTCGGCAAGCCGACAGCTCATGGTATTCAAACTTGGAATCAATGCCCTGGAATCGGCTCGGCAATTGGGGCAAACCGACCGTGCTTCCCTGCTGGCCGCTGTGGCCGGAGAACTGGAAGAAAATCTCACCCGCCGGGGCGAAGCAGTCGGCCGTACCGCCCGTGATGGCAAGCCATTAGCCGCCGGCTGTCAGGCCGTTGCCACGCTACTGGTAGATGATTTCTGGTTTGGCGTCCTCAAAGGCCATTCCCCCAGCCAGCGTCAATTGCGCACCCTGGGCAACATCTACCGGATGAGTTTCCTGTTCGCCTATCAGGCCACCTTCCAGGAAAAGAAAGCCGCAGAAGCTGCTGTCTCAGCCTCGGCGCAAGCCCCTATCCCAGACCTGTTTTAATCTACTGAAGGAATACGATCATGCAACGTTTTAACACCTATCTTGGCCACATTGACCAACTGACCCAGGAAAGCACGGACGGGAAAAATCTCTACATCCACCCGACCTTGAAAAATCTCGGGGTCGTCAATGTCGTCCTCATCCGTGAAGCCATCGCGCCCGTCGTTTTCCGTAATGCCGAGCAGGAAATCACGGATATTGACGTGGGCGGTGAGGCTTATGTCCGGGCCGTGCCCAACAAATTCAAATATCCGGAAAAAGGCCGTGGGCTGCAATTACTCCGGGCCTACAAGGTCGGCGGGCGGCTCCCGCAAAACAAGACGTATCTCAGCGACAGGCAGCGCGTCTCCGAGGCATTCGACCTCAATACCCTGGTCTTTGGCGACTCCACCACCCAGGGTAACCGGGTCCTCCCGGTCAAGGCCGCAGTAGGCTACTCGGATGGCCTGAGCCTGAAACCACGCTATCAGTGCGTGGATGACACCTTCCACAACCGGGCCATGGAAGATGGCACCCTGTTTGATGCGGCCGACAAGAAAAACTCGGATAACCTGTTCAGCCGCCATTTCATCAAACCTGGCACGTTGCTGGTTCAAGTGCTGGCAACCCGGGGTCGGGTCCTGCCCCGCGAAGGCCTGGATCATCTGCTGCTGTCCCTGGGCCTGGCAGGGGCTTATGGTGGCCAGACTTCCGTTACGGGCGTCAACATCCGCACCCATATCGTGGGCCTGTATGCGAGCCGGTTTGAACGCCCCAGCACCTCGCCCTACGAGCTGGTGCAATACCTGGGCCAACAGGCCGGGCTGAATCTGGACGCGGTGGCGGATGTGACGGCGACATTGCACAGCCATCTGGCTGCCACACATGAAACATACCTGCCGGGCAATGAGGCTCAAACCTACCTCAACACCCTGGTCAGCCAGTTTGAAACCGATGCCGTCAGCCTCAAGACGCAATACCAGCAGCTGGCGCCCAAAGTCGCTGCGCTATTTGATAACTGGTTTGGCAGCAACACCCCGGCCAAAAAAGGCAAAAAAGCCGACGAGGACGAGGAATAGCCATGCACTCCAGCCGCGTTGCGTTGATTCCGCTACGCGCCACCACCCTCACCCCGTTCGCTTATCACAGCGTCGCGGTGCAGGGTGGTACGGCAACCCTGCCGATGCTCATCAGTGACACTGCGCTGGCCTTTGGCCTCGCAGCCACGCTGGGCATGATGGCCAGTCGTAGCGGCTTACCCCCTAAAAATTACCGGGCACACCTTACCGCGATGCCCTACCGTACCAGCCTGTTGCTCAACCCTGACCCTCGGCTGCTACCACCTCTGGCTCGGCGTCTGAATGTGGACGAAGATGCCGGGTATCAGAAAAATATCCAGTCCAGCACCAACTCCGGTAATGTCAAAACCTTCTTCACGATTCAAGAAGTCCCCGCTCAACAACAGTTTCAAGGTGCGCTGTTTGGCCTGGATGGTTTTGACCCCTTTACCCAGACTAGCCAGCATCAACTGGTCATCCGGGTTGGACTGCACCGAAACGGGATGGTACTGCTGGAGCGCGACCCAGAAGTCAGCAAGGTACATCTGAATGCGGCTACCGCCCATCTATTTGACCGTAGCTTGCCGGTGAGTCGTTACAGCCTGTACAACCTGCAATGGGCACCGGCCATGAGCCTGGAACAAGCCGCTGCTGAGGCCAGCCAATGGCACTAGGCTCCGGACTCACGATCGCCCGACACGCCGTTCCGCGTGACCCCGTGACCGGGCTTTCCCCACTGCAAACCTGGCTGCTGTCCGAAGCCGCTCCAGTGCGGATTGCGGCAGCACCCACGGGGGCGGGCAAAAGCTATGCGTTCCAACGTGCGCTGCTGACCCCACCCGAAGGTCAGCGCGTACTGTTCGTCGTTCCCACCCGCCGCCTGGCCCAAAACCTGGCCCGGAGTCTGATGGAGGACTTGATTGCACACGCGGGCTGGAGTCGTGCCCACGCCGAACATAAAGTGACTATCTGGAGTTCGGACGCCACACAGGCACTCCATGCTGCGGGGTTCACCCAGATAGGCCCGTATCGGCTGCGGCAATTCTCCAGCCTGGATCTCACCCGCGAAGGCGGCGAAATGGTCATCGCCCTGCCCGAGAGCCTCTCGAACCTGCTACTCCGCAAAAATAGCCAAACGATGGGCCAGACCGATATTGGGGTATTTCACCTCATGAACGGCTTTCACCACATCGTCTTTGACGAATTCCACAGCATCAGCCCACAAGGCTTCGGACTGGCGGCCACCCTGGCCCGGCTTGCCGCCAGTGCCCAAGTCATGGCCAAGGTCAGCTTTCTCTCGGCAACCCCGCTCAATATCCGCCCCGTGCTGGAACAGGTCGGCATCCCACCCGAGGCTATCGCTGAACATGCTGAAACAGTGCAAGAAAATTCTGACATTGGGAATGCGGTCACCCACCGGGTATTACATGGCAACGTCGCGCTGGTACTGACACCCGCCACCCAGCTAGCGCAACTGCTCGGTCAGTGGGAAGATCTCATTGCCAGCGAAGTGCAAGCCGGGCGTCAAGTCGTGGTTATCTATAACGCCTTGATTGAGTTGCAACGCCAACTTGGCGGGCTTGCCGTCCTCAGCACCCGTATTGGCCTTGACCCGCGTGAAGTCCTGCTGATCAACAGCATTGACGATAGCCGCACTGGCCCGACCCTGAGCACGCCCTTTAGTGTCGGACGGCAACAAGACCCCACCCAATACCGCTGGCTGATTGCCACCTCCAGCCTGGAAATGGGCGTGACTTTCAACACCCGTCTCCTCTTCATGGAACCGGGCTTTGCCCCGCTGAACTTCCTGCAACGCTATGGCCGGGCCGCACGCGGCGCACAAGATGGCTGGGTTATCGTGCGTGATCACGCGAGTTTACAAGATAAAAATGCCTGGTTTCGGCAACTGGGCCTGTGGTATCAGGCTGCGCTGGGCCAAACCCGCAGCATTCATGCCCTCACCACGCAACTGACTGCCAGCGTCACCCGACGCTTTGCTGGCCCGCGCCAGGATTTTGGGGATCTACCGCAACGAGCTGCCTACTGCACCGGGCTTTATTGGCGCTTCCTGCTCAATCATCCCAGCAACACTGGCCACCGGCACGAACGCCTCTATACCCTGACCCCTGACCCAGCCAAGCGCATTCATGCCCTATTGAAAAAAGTCGCCAGTTTGGCACAAGACCGCAGCTATGCCCCCTCAGCCCAAGCATGGCACGCACGATTTGAGCAAGCAGCCAATACCTTACGCAATATCGAAGCCAGTATTCGCATTCGTGAAGGCAATGGCAGCACCTCTAATGCTCGCCACACCTGGCTGCGCCGCCATACCGATCTGGGCAGCTATCCCACCATCATCGGCGAGGATGGCGTGGAAGAACTCCGCCTGCCACCCGGAGATTCCTTGAACCAGCATATTCTTGACCAAAGTCGCTACGTGCCGCGCACCGTCACGGTTCATTTCCCACATACCCAGATGGCTCAGGATTTACCGGACACCCCCGATTTGGTGACTGCCTGGTGCCAGGCGCTGCGGAAAGGTCGCAGTCCCAGCGAAAGTATGGCGTGGCAGTTTCATCCCGAGGCCATGCAGGCTGCGGAAGATTTAGTCAAATTAACCGGCTTGGTACCCTATGACGACCCCGAATTTTCACTGGACGCAAGCAGCCTCGTTCTCTGAACGGGTTACGCGCCTGAACCTGCACGGGCTGCATTTTCTCCACGTCGCGCTGTGCAGGCGGCGAGCCTGGATGTATCTGCACGGTGTCAGCTTTGCCCAATGGCATGAACGTGTTGCCTTAGGCACGGCCAAACATGAAAACAGCTACCGACGGGATCACTCCATTGATGGCCTGTTTGGCTTGGCGCCCGACCGTATCGACTGGAAAAATCACGTTGTTTATGAGCACAAAGGTAGTGGCGGCGCGGTAGAGGCCGTGGACGATCAAGTGGCTTTTTATGCACTGATGCTTTCATTGGCCTCAGGCGTTACCTGGCAGGGTGTAGCACACATCCTCACGACCCGCCGGAACCGAACCGTGCCCCTGGATGCGGCCCAACTGGAGCGTCTGTGGAATGCCTCTGTGGAACTAGAGCAATTGAGCCTACAACCCAAACCCCCACCCGCCCAGCGCATCGGTATTTGTCCCACCTGCTCGCTGGCGCAATTTTGCGGTTACGACACCTGAAACCAATAGGAAATAAAAATGGAAACGCTTTTTGTTGCCCGTGATGCTCAGATTAAACAACAGGAAAATACCCTGGCCATTATCAGTGAAGGCCAGCGACACATGTTCCCTGTTGAAAAAATTGGCCATTTGGTCATGCTGGGTGAAGCCAGGCTCAATACCCGCCTGTTGACCTTGTTGGGTAAGCACGGCGTCCGATTATCCGTGTTTGACTATTACGGCTACTACAAGGGTGCTTTTGAACCCATTGACGCCAACCCGGCTGGAAAAATTAAGTTATTACAAGCGAAGGCCATTCTGGATGACCGTGCTCATCTTGCGCTGGCACGGGAAATCCTGCGTGGGGCCGTACATAACTTGCGAGCCAACCTGTTATATTATCACTATCGCAAGACTGCCCAATTTGGGGATGTCCTACATGAAATTGCCATTCTGGAAAACAGGATAGGTCATGCCAATGATACTGAAACCCTCATGGGCATTGAAGGCAATATCCGCCTCACTTACTATGCCGCATGGGGTCGTATTGACCCCCGGCTTGATTTTGGCAAGCGGATACGTCGCCCACCCAACAACCCGATCAACTGTCTCATCTCATTTTTGAACCAGCTTGTTTATACCGTTGTGCGACATGAACTCTTCAAGACCCATCTGGAGGAAAGTTTCGGGCTCCTGCATAGCCCTAACACTCCAGGCCGATCATCGCTCAGTCTGGATCTGGCTGAACCGTTCAAACCTCCCTTGGCGGATCAGCTCATTTTTCGGATGGTTGGGCGTAACCAACTGGCTGATAACTGGTTTGACCAGCAAGAAGGTGTGTGTCTATTGACAGAAACCGGACGGCGCCAAGTGGCGGAACAATTCGCGCTCCGCCTTGAAGAAAAATATGACGGGCGTAGCTATCGCGAATGGGTTTATCGTGAAGCCCTAGCGATTGAGCGCCACCTGCTCGAAGTGGCTGAATATGAATCCTTCAAGCGTAAAATCTAGCGAGGTATCAAGATGTATATGGTCGTCATGTATGATGTCGCCCCCAAGCGAACCACAAAATTCCTCAAACTGTTACGCCGCTATCTGCAACACACGCAATACTCGGTGCTGTCTGGGGATATTACGGAAGCACAGGCCGAGACACTGCGCGGGGAACTGAGCCGCCTCATGATTCCGGGGGATAAGGTCGTAGAAATTACCACACCCAACCGGCACAACATTCATGTCCACCACCTCATTAAGGACGAAAGCGGCAAAGGCCCGGTCAAGCGGGTCGAGCATACCGAACATAAGCAGGATTATGTGGTATTCTAGCCGTGGCGTTCTGATTGACAACCTGACGCCGACCGTTAAAGAAGCCGTTTCTATTGGGGGTTGCCATACGCACTGAAGACGCCGCTGCCCGTTTGCCGCGTTTTGACCAAGCGGCAGCCTGTGTAACTACTGCGACAAAACGGGTTATGAATCCCCATGAGGGATTATGAGGAGTGCTTCACCTGAGCCGGGCGCGGGCCGGAGTAGGTTATGAATCCCCATGAGGGATTATGAGGCGGGGTTCGCGGCAAAAATGAGGAGAAGCAACATGGTTATGAATCCCCATGAGGGATTATGAGGCCCTAGCGGCTTTTGCAGACTCGGCAAGGCATGACGTTATGAATCCCCATGAGGGATTATGAGCAGCATCCGGGCGCAATCACGGGCGGCGTCATCCTGGTTATGAATCCCCATGAGGGATTATGAGCTCAAGCTCACATGTGCCACTGACCTCGACCTCGACGTTATGAATCCCCATGAG
>CAYNNN010000016.1:0-43528 GCA_964398665.1 uncultured Gammaproteobacteria bacterium
GTCCGCCTAGCATGGTCCCACCGGCGCCGCTCCGCGGCGGGCTGGCGTTGCCCAGCGTTGCCGCCACCTTTGCTGAGCGCGAGTTTGACAATGACGCACCGCTGGCCGAGCCTGTGGACTACCCGTCCTGGTTCAAGCTCAGTTTTCTGGATCTGCGCGCCGACCTGAAGGAAGCCGTCGGCCACGGCAAGCGCGGCCTGATAGTCTATTTTGGTCAAAAGCACTGTCCTTATTGCCAAAAATTGCTGGAAGGCAATTTCGCCATGCCCGACATTGTAGCGTATACCCAGCGCAATTTTGAGGTGGTGCCCATCAATATCTGGGGGCAGACCGAAGTGACCGACTTGAAGGGCAACAAGCTGACAGAACGTGATTACGCCCTGCGCGAAGAGACCAATTTCACGCCAACCCTGCTGTTTTTCGATGCCCAGGGCCAACTCGCCCTGAAATTACGTGGTTATTATCCGCCCTACCAGTTGCGGGCAGCGCTGGAGTATGTCGCAGACGGCCACTATCGGCAGGAATCCTTCAAGACATTCCTGGAGCGTGCGGACCCCACCCTGGCCTTTGAGCCAGGCGAACTCATCCCCGAGGAATTTTTCCTCAGCCCGCCGTATCAGCTCGACCGGACCCGTTTCGCAGCGCCCCTGCCGTTGCTGGTGCTGTTTGAGCAGGGTAATTGCCACAGTTGCGAGGTGCTGCACAAAAACACCTTCCAGGACCCGACCATCCGGGAACAACTGCCCTTTATCGAGGTCGTGCAGCTGGATCGCTGGGCTGATACGCCGGTGCTGACCCCTGATGGTGAACGTACCACGGCCCGTGCCTGGGCTGACAAACTCGGCCTGTTTTACTTCCCCACCCTGGTATTTTTCGACGAACAGGGGCGGGAAATCATTCGGGTGGATTCCCTGACCCGCATTTTTCGGTTACGTGGGGTGTTGAATTTTGTCCTTGACAAGGGTTACCAGCAAACCCCCAGCTTCCCGATCTGGCAGCATCAACAATTGAGGCCCTGAGCATGTCCGCCCACACGCACCCTCTGCTCTACCGACTTCAGCGGCTCAACGAACTGGGTATCGCGCTTTCGGCAGAACGCAATCCCGATAAGCTGCTGGAAGAGATCCTGCGGGGCGCCATCTCGCTCACCAATGCGGATGGCGGCACTTTATATCTGTTGGATGAAGAACAAAAAAGACTTTGTTTTTCGATTGTCATCACCCAATCCCTGAATATCTTCACCGGAGGCACCAGCGGGAAGCCGGTCAATATCGTACCGCTGGATTTGTATGACGCGCAGGGTCTGCCCGTGCTGACCACCGTAGCCGTCCACGCCGCCCTGAAACGCATCACGCTCCATGTCACCGATGTCTATGGCAGCGACGAGTTTGATTTTTCGCGGGTCAAGGCCTTTGACAAGGCATTTGGCTATCGCACGCATTCGCTGCTGGCCGTCCCGCTGATCGACCATCAGAATGATGTCATCGGGGTATTGCAGTTGATCAATGCCCTGGATAATGACGGCAAACCCAGGACATTTGCCAGCAGTGATGCCCACCTGGCAGAATCGCTGGCCTCTCAGGCAGCCGTGGCTTTGACCAACCGCCGTCTGATCGATGAGCAAAAGGCCCTGTTTGATGCAGTGATCGAAATGATTGCCACGGCCATTGATGAAAAATCGCCCTATACGGGGGGGCACTGTCGCCGGGTGCCCGAGATTGCCCATATGATTGCCGAAGCCGCCTGTAATACCCGAGACGGCCCGCTGGCCAGCTTCCAGATGCAGGACGCCGATTTTTATGAATTGCGCGTGGCGGCCCTGCTCCATGACTGCGGCAAAGTGACCACGCCCGTGCATGTAATGGATAAATCCACCAAACTGTATACGCTGGTGGATCGCATCGAACACGTCGAAACCCGCCTGGAGCTGCTGCGCCGTGACCGCACCCTGCTTGCCCTGCAACGCCGGTTTCCCGAGGTGGCTCAGGCCCTGGCCGCTGACGTGGAATTGCAGGAAGAACTGGCTGACCTGGATCAGAGCCGGACGTTTCTGCGCCGGGTCAACGTGGGTGGTGAGCGCATGACCCCGGAAGACCAGCAGCGGGTGCGTGCGCTCGCCAATCGCTATCTCTGGCAGGATAATCAGGGCGTCACCCAGCCCATGTTGACGCCCAACGAGGTCGAAAATCTCAACATTGCACGTGGTACCCTGACCCTTGACGAGCGCAAGGTCATTGAAAACCACGTCACGGTCACGATCAAGATGTTGTCAGGGCTGCCCTTTCCCAAGCACCTGCGCCAGGTGCCCGAATTTGCCGGGGGGCACCATGAGCGCACCGATGGCACCGGCTACCCCCTGGGTCTGCGGGGCGAGCAAATGTCTGTTCAGGCCCGGATTATGGCGGTGGCCGACATTTTTGAAGCCCTGACGGCGCATGACCGGCCCTACAAGAAGCCCATGCCCCTGAGCCAAAGTCTGGAAATTCTCTGTGATTTATGTAGGCGTGGCCAGATAGACAAAGACATTTTCCGGGTCTTTGTCCAGCAGCAGGTCTATCTGACCTATGCCCGCAAGCATCTTTCGCCCGAACAGATTGATTGCGTTGATGAGTCAAAATTGCTCTGTGCCCTGGAAGGCGCGGCCCCCACTACACCTGCGCCCATCCCGCGCTGTCATTGTTGCCGTGAATAAGCGCCGGTATCCGGCGCTGTAGCCTCCCGGTGATGCCAGGCCGCGTACGCAAGCGGGACAACAGCCTGGCGTCCGCATGGCCCCTCACCGTCGGCAGGTTTGCCCATTGCCGCAAGAGCAACTACAATAGGCAACAGTTGTTGCTTATTGTTGGGGAGTTTCCTGATGCCATTGAAACCTTTCACCGTGGCCTTGCTGGCGGTCCTGCAATTGGGTATGGCCAGTGTCGAAGCCAGCGTCATTTACAAGTACGTGGATGCCCGGGGCCGGGTACATTACACCGACCGTCAAATGACCGCCAAGCATAAGCCCATCATGGAGAATGGTAAATTCCTGCAAAGCTACCTCAAACAGCGTGACGCATTTCCCCGTCAGCGCACCTTGGTGGCCAGGGGCCGGAGTCGCAATCAGAGCTTCGCCCTGGACGATTCGCCAGTTTATACCCGCGTCAGCCGTAAACTCCTGGAGCGGCGCGAGCAGTTTGATCCCATCATTACCGCTACAGCCCAGCGGCATGGTTTGCCTGAAGGCTTGCTCCATGCCGTCATCACCGCCGAGTCAGCGTACAACCCCAACGCGGTGTCCCCCAAGGGTGCAGCAGGCCTGATGCAGCTGATGCCCGGTACGGCCAGCCGTTTCGGGGTCAGCAACCGGATGGACCCGCACCAGAATGTCAATGGCGGGGCGCGTTATCTGCGCAAGCTGCTGGGCATGTTTGATAATAACCTGCCTTTGGCTGTGGCCGCCTACAATGCCGGTGAGGGCGCAGTGATGCGGCATGGCAATCAGGTACCGCCTTATCGGGAAACCCAGGGCTATGTACGCCGGGTCATGAGTCTGTACCGGCAGTTTGTGGGGATTTAGCCATGACGATTTCGTTGCGCAAGGGTGAAGATCTGCCGCTGGCGGGCGGGTTGCAGCAAGTCAGCGTGGGGCTGGGCTGGGATGTTCGGCAGGGTGCTGGCGCGGATTTCGACCTGGACGCTGCGTGCTTTTTGCTGGCAGATACCGGGCAGGTGCGCAGTGATGCCGATTTCATCTTTTACAACCAGCGCACCTCGGCCTGCGGGGCAGTGGAACATGCCGGAGACAATCGTACCGGGGCGGGTGAGGGTGATGACGAAGTGATCCACGTGGATTTGGCGCGGGTACCCGATGATGTTGTGTGTATTGTGTTTGCCGTGACGATTTATCAGGCCCAGCAGCGGCGCCAGAGTTTCTGGATGGTCAATAGTGCATTCATCCGCCTGATCTCCCGGATGGACGGCCATGAGGTCGCCCGTTTTGACCTCACGAACGAAGGTCGGGACAATTCCGCACTCATCTTTGCCAATCTGTGCCGCAGCGCCACTGGCTGGCGCTTTCAGGCCGTGGGGGAAACCCTGCGGGCCGAGCTGGGAGAACTGGCTGTCCGTTACGGCGTGGCGATTTAAGGGCCGCAGAGACGGGCCAATAACAACCAGATATCCCCGCGCAGCACGCCTTTGTTCACCCGGTCGGCCTGGGCACAGGCGGCCAGCTGCTGCTGCCAGGAGGTCAGGGGCTGGCGCCGCAGGGCCGCACCCAGCAGGCCCCAGCGCCGTTCGGCAACTCCCAGACGGGCCAACACCGAATCCTGCTGCTCATGCCCTGTCTGCAGGATGAAGGCGGCTTGGGCCAGCAGGCGCAATTCGCGCGTCAGGGCCCAGACCAGCAGCACCGGCTCTTCACCTTCGGCCCGCAGGTGCTGCAAGATGTGCAGGGCACGCCCGGTTTCTCCGGCCAGTACCGCATCGGCCCAGTCATAGATGCTAAAATGCGCACTGTCGGCGATCTGTTCAGCGACCTGGGCGGTTGTCAGCGGGGTATGTCCGTCTGACCACAAGGCCAGGCGTTCGACCGCCTGAGCCGCTGCCAGCAGATTGCCCTCCACCCGGCTGACCAGCAGCGCCAGCGCCGCTGCCTCCAGTTTTACCCCTCGCGCTTGCAGGCGTCGCTGTAACCAGGCGGGCAACTGACGATTTTCCAGCGGCCAGACCCGTACCACCACCCCAACGCTGTCCACTGCCCGGTACCAGGCGCTTTTCAGACTCGCTGCATCCAGCCTGGGCAGGCTCAGCAGCAGCACGGTATCGGGCGGTGGGGTGCGGCAGTAGTGTTCTAGCGCCTTGCTGCCCTCGGTACCCCATTTGAGCGCACTGGCGCGCAATTCCAGGATGCGCTGGGTGCTAAACAGACCCGCCGTCAGACTTGCCCCCAGCCAGTCGGTCCAGGAAAACCCGCTTTCCACGTGGGCCAGTTCCCGGTCACGGTAGCCCAGTTTGCGGGTCTGCGCCCGGCAGGCGTCCAGCAATTCCTGCACCTGCAAGGGTTCGTCCCCGCTCACCAGATAAACCGGACGCAGCGGGCCAGCGTGCAGATGGGCGGCCAGTTGCTCGGGCCGCAGTTGCATCAGCGCAGCCGGGCCGTCAGTTGGCGCACCAGTTGCTGCAACAGCTCCCGCTGCATTTCCTGGCGCAGGATGGCTTCTTCATCCGCCACCCCCAGCACGCTGTCAGCCTGATTCAGGTAATCCCGGCGCAGGCGCAGATTCTGGGCGGGCACCAGATTTTCCCCCTGCGGATTCACCACGTCGTAGCGCAGCAGGCAGCTTAATTCAAATTCCAGAATTTTCCCTGAGCCACTGGTGCTCAGCGCTCGGCGGTCACAACGTCCTTCCAGGAGCCGAATCACACTCTGAGCCTGGGTCAGTTCTACGGCCACTGCGATAT
Source organism: uncultured Gammaproteobacteria bacterium (assembly GCA_964398665.1). Classification (GTDB taxonomy): domain Bacteria; phylum Pseudomonadota; class Gammaproteobacteria; order CAYNNN01; family CAYNNN01; genus CAYNNN01. The sequence goes on from CAYNNN010000016.1 coordinate 5,443, forward strand.
CATTGCCCTGAAGCTGTTGGCGCAGCTCCGCCGTCAAGGGTGCATAGGGATCTGCGGCCAGTCCTATGGGCTGATAGGCAGCGGCAATCCCCACCACGCCTCGGGGTTGAAAGCCGCAACCGGCCAGCCCCAGGGCCAGCATCAGACTCAATCCAGTGTGCTTAAACGACCACATTGACCAACCTGCCTGCCACGACGATAAATTTCTTGATGGGCTTTTCCGCCAGATATTTCGTGATGCCCGGATCTGCGAGCACGGCTGCCCGGAGGCTGGCCTCGTCGGCTTCCGCTGTGACGACCACCTGGCCGCGCAGCTTGCCGTTGACCTGTACGGCCAGCGTCCATTCAGCCCGTTGCAGGGCATCGGGATCAGGCTGTGGCCAGGGCTGATCCACCACGCTGCCGGGCTGGCCCAGCGCCTGCCAGAGTGCATGGCTGAAATGCGGGGCTATCGGGGCCAGCAGCAAGGTCATGCTACTCAGACACTCCTGGCGCAGGGCGCGTCCGGCCGGGGTCATGTCGCCCTGCGCGCGCACCACGGCATTGAGCAGCTCCATCACGGCAGCAACGGCGGTATTGAAGCTCTGGCGCCGGCCCAGGGCTTCGGTCACTTTGCTGATGGTTTCATGTAGGCTGCGCCGCAGCCCCGCATCCCGTTGGGCAGGCGGTACCGGGCTGACCGGCCCGGCCTGAAGATGTTCGTAAGCCAGCCGCCACAACCGGCGCAAAAAGCGTTGGGCACCCTCCAGACCCTGATCCGACCATTCCAACGCCAGTTCCGGCGGGGCTGCAAACAGGATGAAAACCCGCACGGCGTCTGCGCCGTAGCGATCAATCATGGTTTGCGGATCCACCCCGTTGTTTTTGGATTTGGACATCTTTTCATTGCCACCCACCTGCACCGGCAAACCATCCGCCGTCAGATGCGCGCTGAGGATGCGACCCCTGGCATCCCGCTCGGGCGTGACTTCCAGCGGGTTGTAATAATGCTTGTGCCCGCCGGCTGTTTCCCGGTAATAGGTTTCTGCCACCACCATGCCCTGGGTCAGCAGGCGGCTGAAGGGTTCTGCACCCTGCACCAGACCCACATCCCGCAGCAACTTATGGAAAAACCGGGCATATAGCAGGTGCAGGATGGCATGTTCCACCCCGCCGACATATTGGTCCACCGGCAGCCAATAATTCGCCCGGGCATCCAGCATGGTCCCGGCATCCGGGCAGGCGTAGCGGGCGTAATACCAGGACGACTCCATGAAAGTGTCAAAGGTGTCGGTTTCCCGCCGCGCCGCCGCGCCGCACCGGGGACATGGGGTCTGGTAAAACGTAGCCAGCCGGGCCAGCGGGGAACCTGTGCCCGTGATCGGCACATCCTCGGGCAGGACCACCGGCAAATCCTGTGCAGGCACCGGTACGGTACCGCAGGTGTCGCAGTAGATCACCGGGATTGGCGTACCCCAGTAGCGCTGGCGGGAAATACCCCAGTCCCGCAGGCGATACTGGACCTGACGCTGCCCCTGCTGGCGCTGCTCCAGCGCTGTGGCTATTGCATCGAAAGCCTGGGCTGAGGTCAGGCCATCGAACCTGCCGGAATTGCGTAACACGCCCGCTTCAGTATAGGCCGCCTGGCCAAAATCCGGGCTGCTGCCATCCGTGGGGAAAACCACTGGCTGAACGGGCAGGCCGTACTGACGGGCAAATTCATGATCCCGTTCATCGTGGGCCGGGACGCTCATCACGGCACCGGTACCGTAGCCCATCAACACAAAATTCGCCGCCCACACCGGCACGTCCATTCCGGTCAGCGGGTGGCGGGCCATCAGGCCCAGCGGTACTCCGCGCTTGGCTTGAGTTTCCAGCAGCGCCTCTGCCGTTCCGCCCTGGCGGCACTCCGCCACAAAGGCCGCAACCGCCGGATCCTGGGCCGCCTGGGCCAGCGTCAGGGGATGTTCAGCCGCCACCGCCAGATAGGTCACGCCCATCAGGGTATCAGGCCGGGTGGTATACACGGCCAAGGCCTGACCATCGGGCAGGGTGAACTGCAAGCGCACGCCCTCGGAACGCCCGATCCAGTTGCGCTGCATGGTGCGCACCGATTCGGGCCAATGCGGCAACTGATCCAGCTCGGCCAGCAACTCGTCAGCATAGGCAGTGATGCGTAAAAACCACTGGGCCAGTTCGCGTTTTTCCACCAGGGCACCGGAACGCCAACCCCGGCCATCAATGACCTGTTCGTTGGCCAGCACCGTGCAATCCACGGGATCCCAGTTGACGATGGCATTTTTGCGATAGACCAGGCCTTTTTCCAGCAGTTGGGTAAACAGCCACTGTTCCCAGCGGTAGTATTCCGGTTTGCAGGTGGTCAGTTCACGCTGCCAGGCATAGCCCAGCCCCAGGCGCTTGAGCTGGGCACGCATGTCGGCGATATTCTGATAAGTCCAGCCTGCGGGTGAAACGCCCTGCTTGAGGGCAGCATTTTCCGCAGGCAGGCCAAAGGCATCCCAGCCCATCGGCTGCAGGACGTTCTTGCCCTGCATGCGCTGAAAGCGGCTGATGACATCGCCGATGGTGTAATTGCGCACATGACCCATGTGCAATTTGCCGCTAGGATACGGAAACATCACCAGGCAATAGAATTTTTCCCGGTTGGGGTCTTCGGTGACTTCAAAAGTTCCGGCAGTCTCCCAGGCATGTTGGGCTGCGGCTTCGATGCGGGCAGGGGAATAGATTTCGTCCAGCATTGCAAAACAGGCTACTTGAGTTAAGCTGACAAGGATACTGGATTCCAGCCTAAAAGCCATGCACGAACCCCATGCCGAACACCCGCTGGTACCGCGTTACCGGCAATTGCTGGCGCACCTGCACCAGTTGCTGCACACCTTGGAAAGCCATACGGTCGCACCGCTCCAGCGTGCCCTGACCCAGGCCCGGCAACAAGCCGTGCATCTGGGCGAACTCACCGCCGAGGACGCCGAGCATCTGGGAGAAATTCTCCAGCGTGACCTGCACAGCGCCTTGCAGCAACTGCGTGCTGATCCGGAAGAACTGCGCCGCTGGTGGGCCTTTGATCTGGAACAGGCCGAGCAGCGCGTTTGGGAACAGCTCAGCCAGGTGGCTGACCGCACCGAAGTGGAGCTGCATGCCTGGGCGGAGAGTGCCCAGCAGGCGATTCCCTATCAGACTGGCGCGCTGGCCGCCCCTGGCCCGCTGATATGCGTGCAGTGTGGGCACAGTTTTGACCTGACCCGCACCGGGCCGGTACCGCCTTGCCCGGTTTGTGCGCATACTACTTTCAGCCGACCGCTATTACCGGATGCAGCGGGGGCATCAAATGATAATGATTCTTGACTGCGTATTGAGTTTCGCCTAGACTGGCCGCCGTTAGCCATCTGATGGGGGAGTCTTGCGATGACGTATGCCAATGTCGAGTTGCTGGCGGGGGCCATCCGCCAGATGTCAGTCGCGCTGGAACAGCGTTCCTTGCGCAGTTGTGGGGTTGCCTGCCTGTTGCTGAAAGTCCTGGCCCGTGACCCGGCGCTGGGCCGCGATCTCTGCACCGCCTGCCAGGAGGCTGGCAATACTCTGGAGCGGCTGCTGGCTGTAACGTCTCCCACTGTTTTGGAATGAACATCCGGCCGGGCCATCCTGCCGGGGCATGCCTGAAGGCTACACGGGAAAAGACTTCAAGGGGCATGGGAATGTGCTAATATCCCGGCCCTTGCCGTGGGTCGAGATTTGCCGTGAGCCGTATTGCCACCTGTTTTGCCAGCCTGCGCGCCCAGGGCCGCAAGGCACTGATTCCCTACCTGACTGCGGGTGACCCGCATCCTGACCTGACCGTGCCCCTGTTGCAGGCGCTGGTGGCCGCGGGTGCAGATCTGATTGAGCTGGGGGTGCCGTTTTCCGACCCCATGGCTGACGGCCCCGTGATTCAGCGTGCCCACGAACGCGCTCTCGCCCAGGGCGTGACCCTGCGCAAGGTGTTGGCCTTGGTGGCCGAATTTCGCCAGCAAGACACCCGGACCCCGGTGGTGCTGATGGGTTATCTCAATCCCGTCGAGGTACTGGGCTATGCCGAATTTGCCCAGGCGGCGGCGGCCAGCGGCGTGGATGGGGTGCTGGTGGTGGATTTGCCGCCTGAAGAGGCGGACGGATTGGCAGCTGCACTGCGTCAGCAGCACCTGGATTTGATCTTTTTGCTGGCCCCGACTACTACATCGGCGCGTGCACGGCAGATTGCAGCAGTCGGGAGCGGCTTTTTGTACTATGTTTCGCTCAAGGGCGTGACCGGGGCCGGGCATCTGGATACGCAGGGGGTGCAGGCCCGGCTGGCCCAGTGGCGTGCCCTGACCGATTTGCCCCTGGGCGTGGGCTTTGGCATTCAGGATGGCGCCACGGCCCGGCAGGTCAGCAGCGGTGCGGATGCCGTGATCATCGGCAGCGCCCTGATCCGCCAGATGGAGGCCCTGGCGGCCACTCCAAAACGACTGCTGGTTGAAGTGCCAGCCTGGTTGCATGCATTACGTTTGGCGCTGGACGGGGAGGGGACATGACGACAGGGGGGGGGAACAGCAAAACCTGGTGGGAACGTTTCTGGCCCGAGCGTATCCGCACCGAAGGCCAGAGCAAGGGCGCTGTGCCGGGGGGACTCTGGCAAAAATGCGATAATTGCGCCACTATCCTGTACCGCGATGATTTGGAGAAAAATTTCGGGGTCTGTCCCAAGTGCGCGCACCATCACCGCATCAAGGCGCGCCAGCGTCTGGAGTGGCTTCTGGATGCCGAACCCCGCCTGGAGCTTGCGCCCCGGCTGGCGGCCCTGGACCCCCTGACTTTCAAGGACAGCAAAGCCTACCCCGACCGCCTGACCCAGGCGCGCCAGGCGACGGGTGAAATTGATGCGTTGGTAGTGTTGCAGGGCCAGATTATGCAGCAACCCGTGATCGCTGCGGCCTTTGAGTTGGAATTCATCGGCGGATCAATGGGGTCTGTGGTGGGCGAAAAGTTCGCCCAGGCAGCGGAGCTGGCCCGGCAGACGCACACGCCGCTGGTCTGTTTTGCGGCCAGTGGCGGGGCGCGGATGCAGGAAGGGCTATTTTCCCTGATGCAGATGGCCAAAACCAGCGCTGTCCTGGCGCGCTTGCAGGAGGCGCGTGTCCCGTTCATTTCGGTGCTGACCGACCCGACCATGGGCGGTGTCTCGGCCAGCCTGGCCATGCTGGGTGATGTCCTGCTGGCGGAACCCAAGGCTCTGATTGGCTTTGCCGGGCCACGGGTGATCAAGGAAACCGTGCGCCAGACCTTGCCCGCCGGGTTCCAGCGCAGCGAGTTTCTGCTGCAACATGGCGCCATTGACCAGATTGTGGACCGGCGCGAATTGCGCCTGAAACTGGCCCGGTTGCTGGCCCTGTTGACCCAACAGCCCGCACCCGCCACTTAGCCGGTGCCGCGCCATACCCAACTGGCCGACTGGCTGGCCTGGCAGGAAACCCTGCACCCGCAGGCCATTGACCTGGGGTTGGCACGGGTGGGTGCAGTCCTCCAGCGCCTGAAGATACGCCCGACGGTGCCAATTTACACCGTTGCGGGCACCAACGGCAAAGGTTCTTGTGTGGCCTTGCTGGACGCCATGCTGCGTGCCCAGGGCTACCGGGTCGGCTGTTTTACCTCTCCGCATCTGCTGCGCTACAACGAACGCATCAGTCTGAACGGAACGCCCGTTAGTGACGCGGCCTTGTGTGCCGCATTTGCCGCCATTGATGCGGCCCGGGCGGAAATCAGCCTGAGTTATTTTGAGTTCAATACCCTGGCAGCATTCTGGATTTTTCAGGCTACGGCGCTGGATGCCTGGGTGCTGGAAGTCGGTCTGGGGGGGCGGCTGGATGCCGTGAATACGGTGGCCGCCGATGTGGCCGTGCTGGCCACGCTGGACCTGGATCACCAAGCTTGGCTGGGTGAGACTCGCGAGGCCATCGGGCGGGAAAAGGCTGGTATCCTGCGCGCTGGACGGCCAGTGGTGTGTGCCGACCGTCAGCCGCCTGCCAGTGTGCGCGCCGAAGCCGCACGTCTGGGGGCACCGCTGGCGGTGCTGGGGGAAAACTTTACCTATCAGCGCCAGGCTGATGGCCGTTGGCACTGGCAGATGGCACAGCAGGTCTGGCACGACCTGCCCCCACCGGCGCTGGCGGGTGATTATCAATATGATAACGCCGCGACTGCGTTGGCAGCGCTGCTGGCCTTGCACCGGCAATTGCCCGTGGATGTGGCGGCCATTGCGCAGGGATTGCAAACAGTCAGTTTGCCGGGGCGCTGGCAGCGGCTGCGGGACCGGGTCTGGCTGGATGTGGCACATAATCCGCAAGCCTTGCAAAGCCTGGCTAGGCTGCTGCACCACCTGCCCGTGGCGGGCCAGACCCGGCTGGTGGTCGGGATGATGCAGGACAAAGCCTGGCAGGTGGCCCTACTGCCGTTGCTGGCCGAAGTGACACACTGGCACGCTGTGGACTTGCCCACGCCCCGTGCGCTGGCAGCAGCGGATCTGGCCGCCTGGTTGCAGGCCCAAGGGGCAGTGGTTCAGACGCACGCTGCCGCCGAGCTGGCCTGTGCAGCGGCTTATGCAGCCACAACCGCAGCAGATCGTGTGGTGGTTTGTGGCTCCTTCTGGACTGTGGCGGCTGCCTTGCGCTGGGCGGAACATGGCCTCTGACCCAGGTAAGGTCGTTCATCCCACCGCCACCACCTCAAAGCCGACCACGCTGCGGGATTCCTTGCTGAACTCCACGCCGATGAGATGCACCGGCTGGCCCAGTCCCGCATACTTGTCGGCATAACGGCGGCTGCGCAGTTGTTCCAAAGCGCGGCCTTCGGGGGCCAGTTCCACGACCTTGAACTCGAACAGATACACCTGGCCATTGAAGCGCACCGTCATGTCAATCCGGCCCAGATGCGTGACATCTTCCAGGACAATATCCAGCCCCAGGCTGGCAAAATAGGCATAAAACACGCTGGCCCAATAACCTTCGTAGTGGGCAATGGGATTGCGCCGATACCAGTCGTTCGGGATGCTGGCAAAAAAGGCGGTGAACAAGGCGTGCATCCCGGAAAAGTCGTTGGCGAGTAGCAGGTCATAGAGGCGCAGGGTTTGGGCACTGTGCGCGGCTGGGTCAGGGCGCAAGTTGGACAGCATGGCGCCGGTCAGGCTAGCGCGCACCTCCAGATTGGGATAACGCAGGCGGTAGTGGCCGATGGCCCCGATACGGCGCACCTGAGCGATGGTGAGATAACCGGTTTGAAACAGCAAGGCTTCGGTGGCAATGGCTTCCACGTCAAAGCTGCTGAGCAAGGCTTCCGGTGCTTGTAACTGCTCCAGGGCCGGGAGGAAGGTTCGGCGCTGGGTCAGGATCTCCACCAAAAACGTCGGCGTCCCGGTCTCGAACCAGTAGGGCCTAAACTCGCGCTTATCAAACAGCAAGAGCAAATCAAAGGGGTTATAGACCGCCTCGCCGGTCCAGTTATAGCCGTTATACCAGTCCCGAATCTGCTGCCGATCCAGCCCCGGCAACTCGGGGGCAAACACACTGTCCACATCGGTTTCGGTATAGCCGCAAATGGCGGAATAAGCCGCGTCCACGGTGATGTCATTGAGATTATTCAGCCCCGAGAAGATGCTGACCTTGCTGAACTTGGACACCCCGGTCAAAAAGGCGAACTTGACGTAGGCATCCTGACCCTTGATGACCGAATATAGATTGCGCAAGCCCTCCCGCATCGCTCGTGCGGTTTCGGGCTGCAACAGGTTATCCAAGATGGGTTTGTCGTATTCATCTACCAATACCACTGCCCGCTGACCGTATTTTGCGCCTGCGTGTTGCAGCAACTCGGCAAAGCAGCCGGGAATATCGCTGTCCGGGGTGCAAGTGATACCCAATCGGATCTGATTCTGGTGCAGTAACCAGCGGATATGCTGATCCAGTTGGGCACGGGTTTCCAGCCGGCCTTCGGCAAAACTGATGCGCACCACCGGATACTTGACCGACCAATCCCAATGCGCATGGCAATACAGGCCGCGAAACAGCGGCTCGTTACCGGCAAACAGCTCCGCCAAGGTATCCAGAAACAGTGACTTGCCAAAGCGCCGGGGCCGGGAGAGAAAGTAATATTTGCCCTGTTGGGCAAGCTGGAGGGCATAGGCGGTTTTGTCTACGTAGTAATAACCTCCTTCGCGGAGTTCACGAAAGGTCTGAATCCCGATGGGCAGTTTCTTGCGGGTGGACATGGCGGCGGATATTGGCTAAAGAATCACCATCTTCCCAAATGCGCGGGTTGGGTGCAAACGCCCTTGCCCGTCCGCGTCACCTTTGGCACACTGCGGGGCTGGTGCAGGCAAAGAGGCGACGACGATGGCGTTAGGCAAAGAACTGTTAGGGCTGCTGCTGCGGCAAGTGGTGGGCGAAACGGGCGACAAACTCACCGGCTGGCTCAAGGCGCACTTCAAAGACCCCACTCAGGCGCTACCCCAAGCGCTGGAACGCGCCCACACCCACGCCTGGCAATGCGTAGAACTGGCGCTGGCCGAGCCGGGTTTGAGTGCGGATTTACGCAAACTGACCGCCAGCGGTGCGCTCAAAGCCCTATTGCAACCGGTGAACGGCCTGCTGGCCAGTTGGAGCACCGCACAACGCCAAACCGCGCTGCGCGAATTGCACATCGCCCGCAACGCTGGCCTGCTGACCCTGGACCTCGACTTCAGCGCTCTGGGTAACTTTGCCCAACTTAGCGACCCCAACGACTTGCTGCAGCACGCCTGGACGCAACTGGACGCCCAAGCCGCGCAGTTCACCGCCTATCCCCAGCTCAACGCCTTGCTGGTCTATCGCACTCCAGAGGGGCCGCTGCTGTTTTTAGCGCTGGGTTACTTTCTGCGCCAGGAAATCCTCAAAGACGAAGACCTGCGCGAAGAACTCAATTCCAAACAACTGCGCAGCCTGTGCCAAAACCAGCAAGCGGGGTTTGACGCCCTCAAAGACCTGCTGCAACAACACGCTGGGGCCTTGGCGCAAGCCTTTGCGACCCTGGCGGCCCACATCGACCAACGCTTTGACCAGCAAGCTGAACTACTGCGCGACATGGACGCCAAACTCCAGCGACTCAACGCCGCCCAAGGCGTGGTTGAACCGCGCCTGACCCATGTCATTCAAGACCCCCAAGAACGCGCCCAGGTGCGGGAATTTCTCACCCGGCTGCGTGCCTTGCCTGCCGACCAGCGCAATAACCCCCACTTGCTCAACCAACTGGGCAAGCTGCTGGTCGCCACCGGTGAGTTGCACGACGCCGAGCAGCAGTTTCAACAGGCTGCCGATGCCGAAGGCCACTACAACCGCTACCGGGTGCTGCTCGAACAACGCCGCTGGCCCGATGCCCTGGCGGCGCTGCTGGCAGCCGTCCAGCGCGACCCGGCGCGATTTGAACCCTTTCCGCTGCGCAAATACCGGATAGAAAAAATCTTGGGCGCAGGCGGCTTCGGGGTGGCTTTTCTGTGTCAGGACATCCAACTGAATCAAACGGTCGTTATTAAAATCTTGCCCCAGGCGACCTTGAGCCGCAGCGTTGCCGAAGTGTTCAAAGAAGCCCAAGCCCTGGAAGCGCTCAACGACCCGCGCATCATCCGGCTCAAGCACACCGACTATGCCGATGCCGCCCAAGAACGGCCTTACTTGGTGATGGAATATTTTGCGGGCCAAAACTTGAGCGACTATCTGACTCAGCACGGTAAGTTGTCCCCCGACGCAGCCCTGACGCTGGCCAAGGAACTGGCTCAAGCACTCCAAGCGGCGCACAGCGCGGGCATTTTGCACCGCGACATCAAGCCCGACAACCTGCTGGTGCGCAAGACCGAACCCGGCTGGGCCATCAAACTGATTGACTTTGGGCTGGCGGCCAAAGCCCAAACCGTGCGGGCCACAGTAGCGGCCAACCAGGCGCAACTGAGCCTGTTGGGGGCCAGTCTGGGTGGCACCTATCAATATGCCGCGCCGGAGCAACTGGGTATGCGTTCCGAACCCGTCAAAACATATTCCGACGTCTATGGCTTTGGCAAGACCCTGTGCCAGGCATTGTTTTTGACGCCGAATCCCACCCCGCGCCACTGGAAGCAACTGGGGACACATCCACTCCACGACCTGCTGGGCGACTGTATCGAGGACAACCCCCAACAACGCCCGCAAGATTTTCCGGCGGTGTTGCAGGCGTTGGGCGCTGCGGCAGCGCCGGTGCAACCGCCGGCTGCGCCTGCACCCGACAGTGCGGAATTGCAGCGCCTGCGCCAACAACGCGAAGCGACTGAAGCACGCTTGCGGGCGGTGGAAGCGGAAGAAGCTAAGCGTCAGCGCCATACGGAGGCAGAAGCGGAACACCAGCGGCAATTGGAAGCTGAGCGTCAGCGCCATGCGGATGCGGAACGCAAACTGTGCGAGTTGGAGGCGAAGCGCGAAGCCGAGGCCAAAGCCAAACGTGAGGCTGAGTTGTTGCGTCATCTGTTACCCCCGCAGGATATACACGGCTGGGACACGGTGCAGGTGCAAACCCTGCAGCGCCAAGTGGCCGAAGCCCTGGGCCAGCCGGTGGAGCAAAAAATCAAGCTCAAAGATGGCACGATGCTAGAACTGGTGCTGATTCCGCCGGGGGAATTTCTGATGGGTTCACCGGACACTGAGCCGGAGCGTGATGGGTACTATGAACAACAACATTTAGTCACCATTCCGAAAGCCTTTTACGTGGGCAAATATGCGGTGACTCGTGGTCAGTTTGCGGCCTTTATCGCGGCGACCCGGCATCTGATGGCGGGAGGTATTTATGTTTGGAATGATGGATGGGTGCAAGATGCGACCAAGAGCTGGCGTGATCCAGGGTTTACGCAAGATGACTGGCACCCGGCAGTAGGGGTGAATTGGCACGATACGCAGGCTTATTGTGCGTGGCTGACGAAGCAAACGGGGCAAACCTGTCGGCTTTTAACCGAAGCCGAGTGGGAATATAGCTGTCGAGCGGGGACGGTGACGGCGTATAGCTTTGGGGACGATGCTAACCAACTGGGCAACTATGCGTGGTATGGGGACAACGGCGAGGGTCAGACGCATCCGGTGGGGCAAAAGAAGCCCAATCCGTGGGGTTTGTATGACATGCACGGGAACGTGTGGGAATGGACCTGTTCGGAGTATGCGGCCTATGGGGGCGGGGAAGAACAGCGCTGCGGGAGCAGCGCCACTGCCCGCGTGTTGCGTGGTGGCTCTTGGGCCTGCGGCACGGATCTTACACGTTCCGCCTTCCGTGGCCTCGACCCGCCGAACGACCGGTTCAACCTCAACGGGTTCCGTCTTGCTCTAGGTCAATAGTCCAGGAGGGCCAGGCAGGGGCGCGCGGGGCGCGGCACCGGGCGGCCGCACGCGGGCGTGCGGCGGCAAGGTGCGAGTAGCGCCCCAGGCGCGCAAGGGGCCGCCGCCGGGGCGGCGGCCAGGAGTGGGGTGGGGGTGGCCGGGGATTTGGGGGGTTCAGGGGCGCAGCCCCTGACGATTTTTGTGGGGGGGTGTTAGCCCTACCAGCTTTTGGGCTGAAAGCTTGCTGCGTTGCTGACCTGGATATGTTCGCCCGAAGGTTGGAGCACGAACAAGCCCTGGGCCTCGGCATACTGGGCCGCATCGGGTAGCACCACCATCCCGGCCACCGCACCATACAACCGTACGTCGGCGTAGCGGATGAAGATGCGCTTGAAGCGCTCCAGGCGTTGCAGGTGTTCCTTGACGTATTCCCGCGTCAGTTGGCTTTTGACTTCAACGGCGACCGCTTCCGTGGTATCCACGGCAAGCAGGTCGATTTCTGCGGCCAGGCCGTCGCGTTCCCCCGTGACATTGCGCATCACCTCATGCACTGCAATGCCGCGTGCCTGAAACAGCCGCAACACGGCGGGCTTGACCATTTCCTCGACAAACTCGCCCAAGCGGTTATGCACCCGGCCGATGCTTTGGGACAGTATCTTGATCTGCCGGTCGGTTTCCTGGAACTTGCGGTCAGTTTCCTGGAACTTGCGGTCGGTTTCCTGGAACTTGCGGTCGGTTTCCTGGAACTTGCGGTCGGTTTCGCGGAACAGCGCGAAGATTTCCTGAAAGTCGACTGTGTGTTGCTGAAGGCTGTGGGCTGATGCCTGAGCCTGCACCTGGAGCGCGTCCACCAGGCGGCGGGTTTCTTGAAATTTCTGCTCGGTTTCGTTGAGCAAGGTCAAGACGTCTTCGATGCGTAAGGCCATGACGCAGTAACTCCGGAATCGGACTTCCTTCAAGCATAACATACCCGGCTGGACGGCTGGCAGGGGTAAGTGCCCCGGTAAGCGGCGCTTGCGTGCGTCTGGACAAAAGCCCCGTTCTGGGGAACTATACGGGCATTTTTCCGCGTGGGGGTCAGATATGGGGAGCCATCATCCATTGAAGCAGCGCCAGGCCGGCGTGCTGCTGCATCCGACTTCACTGCCTGACGGGGATCTGGGCGCCGGTGCCCGGCGATTCGTGGATTGGCTGGCGAGTGCCGGGCTGCGGGTGTGGCAGGTGCTGCCGCTGGGGCCAACGCATGGGGCCTACGGCTCACCCTACCAGACCTTGTCACTCCACGCGGGCAACCCACTCCTCATCAGTCTGGATGCGCTGGTAGCCGCAGGCTGGCTGGCGTCCATGCCCCCGCGAACTGGAGATGATCCCGATGCGACGCGGCTGGCGGGGCTGGCTGCGGCCTGGCAGGGGTTTCAAGCCCAGGCCCAGGCTCAGGACTGGGCAGACCTGCAACAATTTCAGCGCCTGCAGGCCCACTGGCTGGAAGATTATGCCCTGTTCGTCAGCCTCAAGCAGGCCCAGGACGGTAAGCCTTGGTGGGAATGGCCGGTGGAATGGCGGCGTCGGGCACCGGGTGCCCTGGCACGTGCCCGGCAGGATCATGCGGCAGCGATTGCCTTGCAAGTTTTTATCCAGTTTGTATTTTTCCGTCAGTGGGCAGCGTTGCGGGCCTATGCCGCTTCTCAGGGCGTGCGGCTATTTGGCGACTTGCCGATCTTCCCGGCGCATGACAGCGCTGAAGTCTGGGCTTGTCAGTCCTGTTTCCTGCTCAACCAGGACGGGCAACCGGAGTATGTTGCCGGAGTGCCGCCGGATTATTTTTCGGCAGAAGGCCAACGTTGGGGTAATCCGGTGTATCGCTGGGAATATATTGAAGATCAGGATTTTGATTTCTGGATTGACCGTCTGCGCACCCAACTGGATTTCTATGATTGGGTGCGTCTGGATCATTTTCGTGGCTTTGAAGCGGCCTGGTATATCCCGGCGGCTGAAGCCACCGGAGTCCGGGGGCAATGGGTGCCGGGCCCTGGGTTGCGGCTGTTCACCCGCCTGGCTGATGCGCTGGGGAGTCTGCCGCTGGTGGCGGAAGATTTGGGTTACATTACCGAACCGGTACGGAAATTACGCCGACAACTCGGCTTTCCGGGTATGAAAATCCTACAGTTTGCCTTTGATGGCCGTCCCGATAATGCAGACCTGCCGCATCAACATCCGCGCAACTGCGTGGTCTACACTGGTACGCATGACAACGACACGACGGTAGGCTGGTTTCAGCAACTGGATCGCATCCAGCGCCAGCAGGTCATGGAGTATCTGGGCCAGCCCGGTGAGCCGATGCCTTGGCCGCTGATTCGGGCTGCGTTTGCGTCACGCGCATTTCTGGCCATCATCCCCATGCAGGATTTGCTGGCGCTGGATGGTCGCCATCGCATGAATCAGCCGGGGACCACGCAGGGTAATTGGGGCTGGCAGTTTGAATGGAGTCAGGTGGCTGCCGACCTGGCCGGGCGGGTACGTCGTCTGGCCCATCTTTATGACCGTTTGGGAACAGCCGAACATGCCTAGCGTTTTTCCGCCCGATTCTGTTGGTCTGGTGACGCCGCAAAAACAGCATTTTGCCGAGAGCCTGGAGCTGGAAAGCGGACGCATGTTGCCGGCTTTTGACCTGGTGTATGAGACGTATGGCACGCTTAATGCCCGGCGCAGCAATGCCATCCTGATTTGCCATGCCTTGTCCGGAGACCATCATGCTGCCGGTTATCACAGCCCGGAAGACCGCAAGCCTGGCTGGTGGGATAATTGTATCGGTCCTGGAAAACCCATAGACACCGATCATTTCCACGTGGTCAGCGTCAATAATCTCGGCCATTGCAAAGGGTCCTCCGGGCCCAATACCCTGGACCCGCTGACCGGGCGTCTGTATGGCCCGGATTTTCCCATCGTCACGGTCAAGGACTGGGTGGCCAGTCAGGCGCGCCTGGCGGATGCGCTGGGGATACGGCGTTGGGCGGCTGTGGTGGGCGGGAGTCTGGGCGGGATGCAGGTCATCCAGTGGGCCATTGACTTTCCTGACCGTCTGGCCCATGCCGTGGTGATTGCCGCAACGCCAAAATTATCGGCTCAAAACATTGCGTTCAATGAAGTTGCCCGCCAGGCGATCCTTTCAGATCCGGATTTTCATCAGGGGCGTTACTACGATCATGGCGTGGTGCCGGAGCGTGGCCTGATGCTGGCGCGGATGCTGGGGCACATCACCTACCTGTCCGACGATGCAATGCGGGCCAAATTTGGCCGCGAACTACGCGAGGGCAAGCTCAATTATGGCTTCGATGTGGAGTTTCAGGTGGAAAGTTACCTGCGTTATCAGGGGCGTTCCTTTGTGGATCGCTTTGATGCCAATACGTACCTGCTGATGACCAAAGTGCTGGACTATTTTGATCCGGCCAGTGCCTATGGTCATGATCTGAAAAAGGCTTTTTCCCAAGCCAAGGCGCAGTTCCTGGTGGTGTCCTTTACCAGTGACTGGCGTTTTGCACCGGCCCGTTCCAAAGAAATCGTCAAGGCCCTGATTGATGCGGGGCGTTCGGTATCCTACTGCGAGATCGAAGCCAAGGAAGGCCATGACGCCTTCCTGATGCGCATTCCGCGTTATATCGAAGTGCTGACTGCGTACCTGCAACGGGTTCGGGGGGCAATATGAGCACCCGGCGGGATTTGCGCTTGCTGGCGCGCTGGATTCATCCCGGTGCCCATATTCTGGACCTGGGCTGCGGGGATGGCGAATTGCTGGTCTATCTGCGTGAGCAACGGCAGGTGACGGGTTATGGGCTGGAGATTGACCACGGCAACATCGCAGCCTGCATCCGGGCAGGTTTGAATGTGCTGGAGCTGGACGTGGACGCCGGATTACCGGATTTTGCAGATCAGTCGTTTGATTATGTCGTGATGACCGAGGCCATCGAGGCGATGTTGCGTCCGGACCTGACCCTGGACGAAATGTTGCGCGTTGGAAAACAGGCTATTGTAACTTTCCAGAATTTTGGCCACTGGCGCTGTCGGTTGCAAGTGGGGCTGTGGGGCAGGATGCCGGTGGCACGGGCCTTGCCACACCCCTGGTACAACACCCCCAACATCCATCTGGGTACCGTGCGGGACTTTGAACGACTCTGTGCGGAGAAAAATATCCGGATTTGTGAGCGTGAGACCGTTGATTATCAATACCGGGTCTGGCCAGGGATGCGGCGTTGGCCCAATCTGCTTGCAGAAATCGTCTGTTATCGGCTGGAACGGGGTGGATAGCCATCTGCTGGCTGGGCAGCCCTGACCGGGTCAGCGTTTCTCCGGGCGGGACGGCGCAAGTGTAGGCCCCTGTGCCCTGACCCGGATGATGAACCCGCCCACGATACCCAGGACCAGGATGACATCCACCGGCGGATGACAGGGCGACGCGGGGCTGACAGTCGGCCAGCCCTGGAGCAGCCCGACCGACACGGCGCACTGATGGAGCAGCATCAGGCCCAGATACAGGAGGTAACTCCAGAGTGCAGTCTCGGCAAAATCCAGATGGCGAGGCAGGCAATGACCTGCCAGCCAGAGCCAGACTACCGGGATGAAGTTGATTGTCCCGGCTGTTGCGTGGGGTGTTGTGCCCGCGCCCATCAGTCCAGCACTGGCACCGATACCGGCGCCGATGATGCCCACCGTGCGGAGGCCTTGCCGTCTGCTCTGCCGCTGGCCGGCCACTGCCCAGCCGATGGCGCCCATCAGATAACCCAGGCAGGCAAAAATAAGCGCCAGAAAGAGGGCGGTGGTGAGCGGTGCGGCAAGACGTGGGGGCAGGGCAAGCGAAACCATGAGATTGGGCACCAGCCAAAGCAGCATACCCAGTCCGTAACGCCAGGGTTGCGCCCGGTCCCGAGCGGGTGACTGCCGGGTAAACGGGTGGGCTGCTGGCAGCCCTGTTGGCGCAGGTTTGGGCGCAGGTTGCTGGCGGGCTGTCGGGATGACCTGGGCAGGCTTGGGCGGGTACGGGGGTTTTTCCATCGGCCTATTCCTGAGATCCTGCCGCGTTCCCGTCGCGTCTGGACAGGCCACGGGCCTGTGGCACGTCCATTCTCGCACCGATGGCGGCAGATCGTCCAGCACGGACCCGCACACCGGGTACGCCTTGCGGCTGAAGCAGAAGCGGTCGGTCGCCGCGCTGCGGTTTTGTCTTGCAACTGCCGCTGGAAGCCGCGTAGTCCCGGCGGCAGCGGCCACCGGAACCATTCCGCATGGAATCAGTCGGCAGTGGCAGGATTCAGGGCCTCATCGCTTGCTATCGCGGCCTGTTCCTGTTGATGTTTGCGGTAGCCGTACCACAGCGCTCCCAGGACGATGAATCCACCCACGCTCAGGGCGGCGATCATGACCCCAAAGCTGACGCTTTGCAGCAGGCTGGCGGTGCCTTGTTCAATCTTGCCGATCATGTTCAGATTCGACAGATACACCGGCAGCACCAAGGCCCGGCTGATCAGCACCAGGAACATGATCACGCCCATGACCACCTTGACCATGAATGGTTTTACATAGGTTGTGCCGATGGCGCCCAGCTGGATGCCAAACAATGACCCGGCCAGAATGATCATGGCCAGGCGAATGTCCACATAACCGCTCCAGGCAAACTTGATGGTGCCGCCCAGACCCATGATGAAGGCAATGACCAGCTCGGTAGCCGAGGCCATCAGGCTGGGCAGGCCGAACAGGTAAATCATCGAAGGCACGCCGATGAAGCCGCCGACGGCGATGGTGGCAGCCAGCATCCCGGTGAGGAATCCGACGGGGACGGTGAACAGGAAGGAGATGCGGGCATCAATGCTGCTGAAATACACCATCGTGCCGGGAATGTTGACCGAACGCACCCACAAGGCCAGCTTGCTCGGTTTTTCCTCGTGCTGGCCAGTGCGGTAAATCTTCCAGGCATCGTACATGACATAGCCGCCTACCAGCGCCAGCACGATGACGAAGGCGGTCGAGACATACAGGTTGGACCCGTCATTGCCGAAGGCTTCCTTGATAAGCTCCTGAATGTGAACGCCAGTCAGTACCCCGGCTTCTGCGGAGACCCCCAGGATGATGCCCAGTTTGACATCCACCTGACCGTATTTGGCACGCTTGATGGCGCCCACCAGGGCTTTGGGGAACTTGTGGCACATGTTGCTGGCCACGGCAACGATGCCGGGTACTCCCATGCTCATCATGGCTGGCGTCAACACGAAGGCTCCGCCAGAGCCGATGAAGCCGCTGACCAGACCGCCGACAAAGCCGACCAGAAACAGGAAAATGATGTTGGCGAGCGTCAAATCGATAAAATTCAGACTATCCACGTGCTATTTCCTATTTCTTCTTGTCGGATTTGGCCTTGATGCCGAGATAATCCCAGAATTCATGGGTAAATCCGCCATGAAAATAGGAAAAGATGAAGGCAATCGTGACGGGATAGACAAAACTCCAGCCACCTTGGGCGGAGAGGTGCAAAACCTCATCGGCGTACAAGGCCAGCAGGCCGTAAAGCACGAGACTGGCTGTGCCAAACAACAGGACTTTCAAGGGACTTGATGATGAACTACTCATGTGCAGACTTGGGAAACCTCGGAAATGGGAAATTCAATGCAGCGCCAGACGGGACAGCGGTGGCAGGGGAACAGACGGTGCCGCAGGTGGCGTGGCCGTGGGCCGTAGCCACGCCAGGGCAGCCTCAGGTTCGCCGGCCTCGGCAAAGGTGATGGCGACCCAGAGCTGATCCCAGCGCTGATTCAGGGACTGGATGACTACCTTAATAGACATGGGGTTTGGCCTCGGATAAGAACGTCGCGTCTTCACAAGCAATCCGTATGCCACATGTTTAATATTATGTTAAATAACAATTTTTATAATATTGTTCGCCTGTGTCTCCGCAGCTTGAGTTGCATTTTGTAAGGACGTTATCAGTAAATAACTGAATTCTTAACAAGATGGCTGGCTTGTCGCGGCTGCTGCAAATGTTGCATAATGCAACCTTCATGGGTGGCCCCGGTCATGTTGGTTTCCTTACGTCTCAAGATCGTGTTGGGCTATGCCTTGATCATCGGGTTGTTGGTGGTGGCTGCTGTGCTGACCCTGGTTCAACTGCACTGGATTGAGCAGCGTATCCGTTCGGAGGGCAAACTGATTGAGTGGCTGGATGTCATTCTGGAAATCCGCCGGTTTGAGAAAAATTTCTTTTTATATGGCCAGGCGCAGGATTTTGCCGAAAGCAGTGCCTACCTGGCCCAGGCCAGAATCCTGCTGGATGAGGGGCCGCTTGTGGGAGGCGGGCTGGCCGACATGGCGGTGAACCTTGAAGCTTATGCGTTGATGCTGGAGACTTATCGACAGACACGCACCGAAGCGCACCAGGAACAGGTGCGTGAATATGGCAAGCAGTTGCTGGCTCAGGCCGAGGCGCTGGCTCAGGCCGAACGCCGGCACCTGAGTCTGATGCTGACGGAATACAAGCAAAAATTCATCTTGACCACCTTGTTGTTGATCTTCTCGGTGATCATCCTGATTCATCTGCTCACGCAGCAGATTACCGCACCCTTGCAACAACTGGAAGCCAGCATGCGCGGGATTGTGGCGGGTAATACCCGGCACAAACTGAATCTTCAGGCTCAGGACCGGGAAATCCGTCTGCTGGAAGAAGCCTTCAACCGCGTCATTCAGGAGCTGGAACTGCGCCACCAGCATCTGTTGCGGAGCGAGAAGCTGGCAGCCTTGGGTACGCTGCTATCCGGTGTGGCGCATGAGCTGAATAATCCGCTCTCCAACATTTCCACTTCCTGCCAGATTCTTCAGGAAGAATGGGCTACGGCGGATATGCAATTTGCCCTGGAATTGCTGGATCAGATCGATGGCCAGACCTTGCGAGCACGCAATATCGTCCGATCCTTGCTGGATTTTTCCCGTGACAAGACGTTTGCCCCCCGTCTGATTGCCCTGCCTGAGCTGATCGAGGAGACCCTGCATTTCATCCGGGGCGACCTCAACACGGCCATCACCCTGCGTGTCGAGGTGGCGCCTGCCGTGCGCATCCTGGGTGACAAGCAGCGTCTCCAGCAAGTTTTGCTGAATCTGGTTAAAAATTCAGCGGATGCTATGCCGCAGGGGGGCGAGATCAGCCTGAGTGCGCGCACCCTGATCCTGACCTGGCCACCGGGTTCGGCCTTGCAGGCCCAGTTTCAGTCCGTGCTGGTCAGCAAGCCGGGGTTGCGCAACCGTGAGGTTGTGGAGCTTTTACTCCAGGACCAAGGTACCGGCATGACGCCCGAAGTGATGGCACATATTTTCGATCCCTTTTTTACCACCAAGGCGGTTGGCGCCGGGTCGGGGCTGGGTTTGTTCATTGTCCATGAAATTGTTGAAGAACATGGCGGCTATATCGCCGTCGCAAGCCAGCCGGGCCAGGGCAGTCTGTTTGCGATCTGGTTACCCGGGCCGGCACTGGAAATCCTGTGAGGCTTCCCATGAATGCAGGCCGTATCCTGGTCGTTGATGATGAAAAGATTGCGGTCAGGAATCTGGAGCATATCCTGAAAAAAGAGGGCTATGCGGTTACGGCAACCCAGAGTGGGGCGCAGGCCCTGCATTATCTGGAGCAGCAGCCTTTTGAGTTGGTCCTGACCGACTTGCGCATGGAAAAGGTGGATGGTCTGAAAGTGCTGGCCTATTGTCAGGATCATCTGCCAGACGTAGAAGTTATTGTAATAACAGGTTTTTCTACCATTGATTCGGCTATCGAGGTCATGAAGAAAGGCGCATTCTACTATCTGGCGAAGCCATTTCGTCTTGAAGAGGTGCGCAAGGTGGTGGCCGAAGCGATGGCCAAGGTGCAATTGAAGCTGGAAAACAAACGGCTGCGGGAGCAGATGGCCAGTTATCAGCTCAAGGTCAGGCCGATTACCCAGAACCCGGCCATGCTCAAGCTGCTGGAGACTGCGCGCCAGATTGCGGCGAGCGACTGTAATGTCCTGATCACGGGCGAAAGCGGGACTGGCAAGGAATTGCTGGCCAAATATCTGCACGCGCAGAGTGACCGGCGCCAGGCACCCTATCTGGCGGTCAATTGTGGGGCCTTTAATGAAGAATTATTGGCTAATGAGTTATTTGGGCATGAAAAGGGCGCGTTCACCGGTGCGGTGAGCAGCAAGCCGGGGTTGCTGGAGGCAGCGGCAGGCGGAACCTTGCTGCTGGACGAGATTACCGAAATGCCCCTATCCATGCAGGTGAAGTTGTTGCGCGTGATTCAGGAACGGGAGATCCTGCGCTTGGGCAGTACGCAGCCGACCCGTATTGACGTGCGTTTTGTGGCAGCCACCAATCGTGACTTGCGCCAGCTGGTACAGGATGGCCGGTTTCGTCAAGATCTGTATTTCCGGATCAATGTGGTGAACCTGCATATTCCACCCCTGGCCAGTCGGCGGGAGGATATCCCGCTGCTGGCAGCCTATTTTCTGCAGAAATATGCGACTGCACTACGCAGAAATATTCAGGAAATCTCCGCAGCCGCCATGGACATCCTGGAAAATTACCACTACCCCGGCAACGTCCGGGAGCTGGAAAACATCATCGAGCGGGGTGTGGCGCTGGCTACCGGTGAGACCTTGAATGTGGCGCATCTGTCGGATGAATTGCGTAAGGTCAATGTGCGGACCTTTGCCCGGCAGGATGGCAAGATTCCTTCACTGGAGGATGTGGAGCGCGACTACATCTACTGGGTGCTGGACGAGGCCAGGGGCAATCAGTCCGTGGCTGCGAGCATCATTGGCATTGATCGGGTTTCGCTCTGGCGCAAGCTGAAAAGGTTTCAGCCCAAGGACTGAGCTGCGTCAGCACTGCAATTTTGGCCCCGACCCGAGTGATGTGCTAATATGCTGCACTGTGCAACAGTATGGTTGCATATTGCAATATTGCTATGCCCTGTCGAGGATTCTGAATGCCTGTGCGTTATCTGTCTGTTATTTTTTTGCTCATGCTGACCAGTGCAGGGTGGGCCAGCCCTGAAATGGCAGGGGCTGTGGAGCCTGCCGCCGATACCTTACCCTGGTGGGCCTGGCCCCTGATTTTATTCGTAGTCACTTTTGTGCTCGGGATTGTGGCGGTTTTGGGTGGAGTCGGTGGTGGCGTGCTGTTTGTCCCCATCGTCGGAGGATTTTTCCCGTTTCATCTGGATTTTGTGCGGGGCGCCGGTCTGCTGGTGGCGCTGGCCGGGGCTTTGGCTGCCGGACCCGGCCTGCTGCGCAGCGGTATGGCCAATTTGCGTCTGGCCTTGCCACTGGCGCTGATTGCCTCTGCGGCAGCCATTGTGGGGGCAATGATGGGGCTGGCCTTGCCAACCCACGTGGTTCAGACTGCGCTGGGCATCACCATCCTGGGCATTGTGGTGCTGATGTGGATGGCGAAGAAATCCGAATTTCCCCAGGTTCAGAAACCCGATCCCATTTCCAGTGCCCTGCGTATCAACGGGATCTATCATGATGTTGCCAGCAACCGGGAGATTGACTGGCAGGTGCATCGTACGTTTCAGGGCTTACTGCTGTTTGTCGTCATCGGCATCATGGCGGGCATGTTCGGACTGGGGGCGGGGTGGGCCAATGTCCCGGTGCTGAATCTGCTCATGGGTGCGCCGCTGAAAGTTTCGGTGGCCACCAGCAAATTCATGCTGTCCATCGTGGATACTTCAGCCGCATGGGTTTATCTGAATCAGGGTGCGGTGCTGGCCATGATCGCCGTGCCCTCGATAGTCGGGATCATGCTGGGTTCGCTGGTCGGCGTACGCCTGTTGAAAGTAGCCAAGGCTTCCGTGGTGCGGCAAGTGGTGATCATCATGCTGTTGCTGGCAGGTACCCGCGCCCTGCTGAAAGGCACTGGTATCTGGAATTAGGAGCAATTATGGCCAACGAACCTGCAAACCCCAAATACGCCACTGCCGAACAGCGTGCTTACGCCGATGCCCTGGACATCGGTATGAAAATCGGCTTCGTGATGCTGGTATTGAGTTTTTCCCTCTATTTCTTTGGGTTCATCACGCCGCATGTGCCTTTTGAGGATTTGCCCAAATACTGGGGCATGCCTGTCAATGCGTATCTCCATGCGGCTCATGTGCCCACGGGCTGGGGTTGGCTGACGCTGGCACACAAGGGCGACTTTGCCAATTTCCTGGGGATTGCCTTCCTGTCAGCGGTGACCGTCTTCTGTTACCTGCGCATCCTGCCCTTGCTCTGGCAAAGCAACGACCGGATCTATTTCGGCATCGCCGTGCTGGAGGTGGCCGTGTTGCTGCTGGCTGCTTCCGGTATCCTGGTCGTGGGACACTGACAGCCGGCCATCGGGTGCTGCGTGAGCTGCACGTGTGATCAAGTGTGTTTTGTAGGTGATAACCCCACGCAGAAAACGTGTGCGCCTCACCCTTAAACCGGGAAAATGCGCTACCCTATGGGTGGGCGGTAGTCGCGTGCAAGGCACACGCGCATTCCGACACCATCACACAGCGGGTAGAGGGCCGCATGACCGACGAGACGCTCAACCATCTGGACGTCACGGGTACCTGTTGCCCGTGGCCCCTGGTGCGGCTGGCACAGGCCATCCGCGCCCTGCGCCCGGGCGAACAACTCCGCATTGTGGGCAATGATCCCTTGCTCAGAAGTTCGGTCGAGGACTATTGCAATACCCAGGGCCACGCCATTGTGTCGGTCACGGATTTGGGTGGCCGCCGTGTGGAAATCGTCATCCGGTTACGGGGACCTGATCATGGTGCATGAGCTGCAGACGAGCGCAGCAGGCGCAGTGGCTGCACCGGGGCGTAAAGGTACCGTGTTGCTGGTGAGCGGAGATTTCGACCGGGCGCTGCTGGCCTTTGAAGTTGCGGCAGGCTTCCAGGCGATGGGGATGGAAATGAGCATGTGGTTTGTGCTGTACGGGGTTAACTGCATCAAGAAACCACAGCCCTTCCTTGCGCCCAGAAAGTGGTGGGGGCGGAAACGCAAGCCTTCACCGGGACGCAATCCCGACACCGATATCTGGCTTCAGCATATCGTGCGTGCCCTGAATCGCGATGGTGCCCAGCACCTGCCCTTGTCGCAACTGAATTTCGGTGGCCTGGGCAGCTGGATCATGCGCACCATCATGCGCCGCAAAGGGATGGCACAAATAGAAGACTTGATCAATATGTCCAGGGAACTGGGGGTGCGATTCGTGGTCTGTCAGGTCTGTGTTGATGCCTTGGCCCTGACAATACCGGATGACTTGGTGGTGGACGCTGAACTCAAAGGGGTGAGCGCTTATTATCTGGCGGTTGCTGAATCCCATTACAACGCGGTTTTCTAAGCAGGCGGTAGCGCCATGTCCCTTCCCCCCGAGCCTGAGGCGCCGAGGCAGTCACTTTCACAGGAAGAGCTGCGCCTGCTCCTGGAGCTGGGCAAGCAACTGGTTACAGAGCTGGACCTGAGCCAGGTGCTGGCACACGTTGCGGAAATGGCTCGCCAGATGGTGCATGCCGAGACCCTCATTGTCCCCGTCCTGGCACCGGACCGGCAAAGTTACACTTACTTGGCGGGTAGCGGTGAGAATGCCGAATTCATCAAGGACCAGCGTTTTGATTTGAGCATCGGTGCCTGCGGCTGGGTATTGCGCCATGAACGCAGCCTGCTGTTTGGCCGGGATCACCCCATGACCATCGCGGCTACTGAAGTCGTTGACTGGGAACCAGGCATGGCATCTTCCCTCCTGGTGCCGCTGATCTGCCGGGGCAGCATCATCGGCGGCTTGTCAGCCCTGGGCAAGCAGGGCGGTGGCAGCTTCGACGCGCGTGATGAACTCCTGCTGACCTTGTTTGCCAACCAGGCCAGCATTGCGATAGACAATGCCAGAATTTTTCAGGAATTACGCACCGAGAAGGAAAAGGCCCAGGTCACGCTGGACTCCATTGATGACGGCGTGCTGACCACGGACGCTGAAGAACGCATCACTTACGCCAACAGTGCCCTGACCCAGTTGACCGGCATGGCACTGGCCGACCTGCTTGGCCAGCCCTTTGCGACCGTGATCCGGTTGCGCCAGGAGGGCAGCGAAATGGCGGTGCCCAATCCGGTGACCTTAAGTCTGGCTGAAGGCATCGTGACAACCCTGCAGCGGGAAGTACTGCTGCAAACGTGCCAGGGCACGCATGTGCCGGTTGAATGCGTGACCTCCCCGCTACGTGATGGACAACACAGGATCACGGGTGCTGTGGTGGCGCTGCATGACGTCAGCGCGCCACGCAGGCTCCAGGCAGAGCTGGAATGGCAGGCCAACTACGACGTCCTGACGGGACTGGGTAACCGGCGTCTGTTTAACCGGCGTCTGGAAGCCGCCCTGCATACCGCACACACTCAGGGCCGGACGCATGCCTGTGCCTACCTCGATCTGGATCAGTTCAAGGTGGTCAATGATACCTGTGGCCATCTGGTGGGTGACCGGCTGCTGAGCGAGATATCCCAGCGGATGCACGAACAGGTACATGAGTGTGATCTGCTGGCACGTCTGGGCGGTGACGAATTCGGCTTGCTGCTGTTTGATTGTAGCCCAATGGCAGCGCTGGAGCGGGTGCAGGCGCTTATGGAAGCCGTACGCGCCTATCGGCTGACCAGCGGGGATCAAACCTTTGAAGTCAGTGTCAGCATCGGCCTGGTGCCGATCAACGAGGCCAGTACTGATGCGCAACAGGTGATGAGCCATGCGGATGTGGCATGTTATGCAGCCAAGGAAGAGGGCGGCAACCGTACCCACCTGCACACGGCAAGCGATCAGGATCTGAAGCGACGGCATGGGGAAATGCAATGGGTGCCGCGCTTGCGCAAGGTGCTTCAGGAAGGACGTTTTGAGCTGTATCTGCAACCGATCGTGCCGCTGCGTGCCGAAGCCGGGCTGCACCTGCATCATGAAGTTCTGCTGCGCATGCGTGATGAACAGGGCCGTATCGTATTGCCGGGGCTGTTTTTGCCTGCTGCCGAGCGGTACCGGTTGATGTATGATATTGATCAGTGGCTGATCGAGCAGGTTTTCACCCAGTTGCAGTTATTGGAACGGGCAGGGCAGTCGCTGAGGGTCAGCATTAATTTATCCGGTGCTTCGGTGGGTAGCGAGTCTTTTCGGCGTTACCTGCTGGACCGGCTGACCGAGCTGCAATTTCTGGCGCCAAGCGTGTGCTTTGAAATCACCGAGACCGTGGCAGTCGGCAATCTGATTGCTGTGGCCGCTTTTCTGGAACAGTTGCATCATCTGGGCTGCCACACGGCGCTGGATGATTTTGGCAGCGGCCTTTGTTCCTTTGGCTATCTCAAGGAATTACCTGCGACCTATCTGAAAATTGACGGCAAACTGATCCAGGGGGTTGGCGAGAATCCCATTGATCTTGGAATGATAGAAGCGATCAACCAGATCGGCCATTTGCTGGGTAAACAGACTGTGGCCGAGTGTGTGGAGGATGCGGCAACCCTGGAACGGTTACAACAGATCGGCGTGGATTATGTCCAGGGTTACCTGACGGGTAGGCCCCGCCCCTGGGCCGAGGTCGTTGCCCGGCCGTCAAATCCGTGAGCGTGTGGACATGACAAGGACAGACCGCATGGCCGCTATCCGCAAGACCGAGTTTGGCACCTTCCAAGTGCTGATCCGCCGTAAGGGTGCCAAAACGATCAAACGCACGTTTGCCCGCAAGACCGATGCGGTCATTTGGGCACGTCAGACTGAAACCGACATCGAACAAGGCAACCACCTACCCGCCCGCAAGGGCGAAAAGCTCACCTTCAATACGCTGGTGGCGCTGTTTCAGGGTGCGGAGGGTGGCTTGATCCCCCAGCACCGCCCGCAAGTATCTTGCCCTGCTGGGTATGGTCATGGGCCATGCCGTGCGCTGCAAGCTGATTCGTGCCACACCCTTGCGCGACATCGAGCATGACCTACGGCATAGCTTCGCTTCTGAACTGGCCATGAGCGGCGCAAACCATCTGGAAATAGCCAAGCTCACCGGGCACCGTGATCTAAAGGGCCTGATGCGTTACACCCATTTGGCCCCTGAACACAGCCGCACGCTGGTGGTTGCGCCGGCGGGCCTGGGTGCTGTGTGCCACCTGTGGCGGCTTGTAGGGCTTCTGGCAGGCCGTGGCGGCGGTGCTTGGGTGGGTGGGAGCCATGGCCAGCACGGCGGGCGCGGCATTAACCCTCTGGGAAACTTTGCGTAAACTCAAAATTCGCCGGGATCACTTGCTCGTAAAAAACGCCCATTTTCACGGAAACGAGCCAACAGGGAAAAGCGTTGATTGACGGGGTATTATGTGGCGCCCTGGGCAGGAATTGAACCTGCGACCTTCCCCTTAGGAGGGGGACGCTCTATCCCCTGAGCTACCAGGGCCAGATTGCGCGGGATACGTGGAGCAGCGTGTCACACATGAACTGCACCACCTTGGAGATTGGCGCGCCCGGAAGGATTCGAACCTCCGACCACCTGGTTCGTAGCCAGGTACTCTATCCAGCTGAGCTACGGGCGCCAAACTTGGCGGAGAAGGCGGGATTCGAACCCGCGATAGAGCTTTTGACCCTATACTCCCTTAGCAGGGGAGCGCCTTCGGCCTCTCGGCCACTTCTCCTCAATTCAGGAAGCGCCGATTCTAGCAGCTTCCTGGCGCAGTGCAAAGCCCTGCGCCAAGAATTTTCCATTTAAGCCCGTTGGTCCTCGTCTTCAATAACTTCCTCCGGGAAAACAACCTGTTGCTGTTCTGCCTGGGCCTGTTCGCGGCGGATGCGTTCATAGATTTCTTCCCGATGAACGCTGATGTCCTTGGGGGCGTTGACGCCGATACGCACCTGATTCCCCTTTACACCCAGCACCGTTACGGTCACTTCATCGCCGATCATCAGGGTTTCCCCGATCCTGCGCGTCAATATCAACATGGGTCTAGCTCCTTAAGTATACGCTTACACTGCATCGCACCTGGACCATCCAGGCACTTCATGCCGCCCAACAGTTGGCGGATTCACGGTTTTGGTTATGGTTAGCGCCGCTGCATCCGCCTGCCACTCTCGGTAGAAAGCTACCGCGCCCAGATTGTAACAGCCCGCATCCCTACTGCCAACAAATACCTAAATCCATATGGCTTAGGCCCGAATTGCCGAGAATATTCCTCATGCGGCCAAAGTGAAGAATGCAAAAATCTGCATGAATGGGTGCCCATGCTGGAGCCGGGAGCCGAGTAAGCTATAATCCTGCGCACCTCAACTTGACCGACCGGAGGACTTCAATGGAGCCAATGGCTCGTCTGGGTGCCTATGTCCGGCTGGTGCGGCTGGACAAGCCCATTGGCATCTGGTTGTTGCTGTGGCCGGTGCTATGGGCAGCCTGGCTGGCAGGCGGTGGCTTGCCACAGCCCTGGGTGGTGCTGGTGCTGGTGCTGGGTACCGTGCTGATGCGTTCGGCAGGTTGCGCCATCAACGATTATGCTGACCGGCATTTTGATCCGCATGTGGCCCGCACGCGCTTGCGCCCGCTGGCTGCCGGGGAATTGCAGCCTCAAGACGCCCTGCTGACCTTTGCCTTGCTGAGCCTGCTGGCATTTGGTTTGGTCCTGACCCTGAACCCCCTCAGCATGGCGCTGGCCGTACCGGGTGCGTTGCTGGCGGCGTCTTATCCATACACCAAACGCTGGCTACCATTGCCGCAGGCTTATCTGGGGCTGGCGTTTGCCTGGGGAATTCCAATGGCCTTTGCCGCCCAGACGGGTGGGGTACCGCTGGCCGCGTGCTGGTTGTTTGGGGCTACCGTCACCTGGGCGCTGGCTTACGATACGCTGTATGCGCTAGTTGATCGTGAGGACGACATAAAACTGGGCATTCATTCCAGCGCGCGCTGGCTGGGCAGACATGCCCTGGCCGGTGTAGCCCTGTTTCAAGGCCTGACGTTGGTCCAGTTGGGGGGCGCCGGCTGGGCCTTCGGGCTGGGCTATGGTTATGGTGCGGCCCTGGTGATCAGCGCCGGGCTATTCATTTATCAGCTCAACCTGGCGCATACCGGCGGGCGGACGGGCTGTTTTGAAGCCTTTTTGCACAATCGCTGGGTAGGTCTGACCATATTTCTGGGGCTAGCGGTCGATATGACATGGTCATGAAACAGTTGCAGCAGGATTGGATCAGCCGCGATCTGGCACACGTGTGGCACCCCTGCACCCAGATGAAGGACCATGAGACCTGGCCACCGCTCCCGATTGCCCGGGCCCAGGGCGTCTGGCTGGAGGATTTTGCGGGCCAGCGCTATCTGGATGCGATCAGCTCCTGGTGGGTGAATCTGTTTGGCCACGCACACCCCCGCATCAATGCTGCAATTGCTGCACAACTGGAACGCCTGGAACATGTCCTGTTGGCCGGGTTTACTCATGAGGGCGCCATCTGCCTGGCTGAACGGTTGACTGCTTGGGCGCCACCCGGCCTGACCCGCTGTTTTTACGTGGATAATGGCTCTGCTGCCGTTGAAGTGGCCCTCAAGCTGAGCTTTCATTACTGGTTGAATGCCGGGGAAACGCGCACCCGGTTTCTGACCCTGCGCAACAGTTATCATGGTGAAACCCTGGGTGCTTTGGCCGTCGGCGATGTGGGCCTGTATCGGGATACCTACGCGCCTCTGTTGCTCCAGGCCATGAGCGTACCAGTGCCGGATAGTTACCTGCGCGCACCGGAACAATCAGAGACAGAACAGGTCGATCAGTGCGTCGTGGCACTGGAGGCCCTGCTGGCCGAGCAGGCCCCACAGATTTGCGCACTGATTGTAGAGCCGCTGGTCCAGTGTGCGGGAGGCATGCGCATGTACCCGGCGACTTATTTGCGGGCAGTGCGTGCCCTGTGTGACCGTTACCGCATCCATCTGATTGCCGACGAGGTCGCCGTGGGTTTTGGCCGTACCGGTACGTTCTGGGCCTGTGAAGCGGCCCGGATCACCCCCGACCTGCTATGCACCGGCAAAGGGCTGACCGGTGGTTATCTGCCCCTGGCAGCCGTGTTGACCGGCGAGACGCTATATCAGGCCTTTTATGCCGATTATGTCCAGCAGCGGGCCTTTCTGCATTCCCATTCCTACGCGGGCAATCCCTTGGCCTGTGCGGCGGCTCTGGCCACTCTGGACATTTTTGCCAGCGAGGATGTGCTGGGCCGCAACCGCCTGCTGGCAGCCCAACTGGCGACGGCGGCGGCACCCCTGGCGGCCCTGCCGCATGTGGCGCACGTGCGTCAGCAAGGACTTATCCTAGCGTTTGAATTGGCCCCCGAGGGCAACCGGGAACGTCGCTATCCCTGGCAGGAGCGCCGGGGCCGGCGTGCTTATCAGTATGCGCTGGAACAGGGGGTGCTGCTCAGGCCCCTGGGCGAGGTTCTCTACTGGATGCCGCCCTACACCCTGCAACTGGAAGAGATTACCCACCTGGCTACCGTGACGGCAGGTGCCATTACAGCGGCCACCGGCCATTGAGGAATGCCATCTTGAAGCTGCTACCCTCGATTTTACGCGCCCGCCTGGTCGGCGCTGCCCGCAAGCCGCAGGTGCCCAGCATCGGCAATGCCCCGACCCAGCAGATCAATCGGCTGGTTGCGCTGGGTTTTTTCATCCTGATCAGCATCCTGCTCCTGGTATCATGGCTGAGCTATGACCGCCTGATCGTGGTGGATCAGACCCTGCATCATGTGGTCAACAACCATAACCGCAAGGTCTTGCTGGCCAACCGGATGCTGGA
Organism: uncultured Gammaproteobacteria bacterium; assembly: GCA_964398665.1. Classification (GTDB taxonomy): domain Bacteria; phylum Pseudomonadota; class Gammaproteobacteria; order CAYNNN01; family CAYNNN01; genus CAYNNN01. Next base: position 35,621 of record CAYNNN010000016.1, read on the forward strand.
TGCGGTGCAGGAGCGGCGCTATAGCCTGCATGCCCTGGTCATGCAGACTGACCCGGTAGAATCTGAACTGGAATGGGAACGCTTTACCCTGGCCGCTTCGGATTATCTGAATGCCCGCAAGGAATTTCATGCGCTCAAGCTCAATGATCAGGAGCGCAGCCTGCTACTGGAACTTGATCAGTTAACCACTACAGGCCAGCGCTACCAGTTTGAGGTGGTGGAACTCAAGCGCCTCGGCAATCAGGTGGATGCCCTGAACTGGCTGGCTCAGGCTGCCCAGCCGGCCCAGCAAAAGGCAATTGATAAGATGGAGGAAATTTTACATCTCCAAAATCAGTCCAGTCAGCAGGCCATTGCCCAGGCCGAGTTGACCTATGACCGAGGGTTGTATGCCCTGACCGCGCTGGATGGGGCCGCAGTCATCCTGGCAGTGGTGCTGGCGGTACTGATCACCCGCCGGGTCCATGCCCAGGCACTGGAAGTTGAAGCGCAGCGGCACCGTTACCACGCCCTGTTTGATGCCAGCATGGATGCCATGCTGATCTGGGGCTACGGAAAATTTATCGGCGCCAATAAGGCTGCGTTGCAAATGTTTGGCCTGGCTAATGCCAACCATCTGATGAAATTCAAATTTGAGCAATTGTTTCCCGATACCCAGGCAGAGGCTCAGGAGGCACCGGTTCTGGTGCAATGGCTCACGGAACAGGCGCGCAATCATGGCTTCAAGAGTGTGGAAGTGCAGATGCGCCGCACCAACCAGCAGGTGTTTCCAGCACATATCGAACTGACCCACATTGATTTGAGCACCGGTCCCATCATCCAGATCCTGGTGCGGGATCTGAGCGAGACCCGTAACGCCCAACTCCGCCTGGAGCAACTGGCACATTACGATAGCGTCACACAATTACCCAATGCCGCGCATTTTCGGGAGGAGCTGCAAACCTTGCTGAACCATGCGCGCCAGACCCACCGCAAGGTTGTGATAATACACATTGATTTGCAAAGATTCACGCTCATCAATGATAGCCTGGGGCGTATTGCCGGGGACTTGCTGCTGCGCCAGGTTGCCCAACGGCTGACCAGTGCGATCACCGAGCGCGACCGGATGGCGCGGCTAGGGGGTGACGACTTTCTGATCGCCTGTGCCGGACTTTCCAGCGCCGAAGAAGCGGCCCGGATTGCCCAGCGTCTGCTCCAGCAATTTCAAAAAGGTTTCCTCGTCAGTGAGCACCGTACCAACCTGAGTGCCCAGATCGGCATGAGCCTTTACCCGGATGATGGTTATCAGGTGACCGATCTGCTGAGTCGGGCCGAACTGGCCCTGCATCGGGCGGGTTCTCAGGAAAACAGCTATCAGTTCTACAACGAAATGATGCACGCCGAAGCCTACCGGCGCCTGGTACTGGAAGAAGAATTGCAGCATGGCCTGGAACATGGGGAATTCGTCCTGCATTATCAGCCGCGCATGAGTTTGCCCAGCCGCAAGGTCAGTGGTGTCGAGGCCCTGCTGCGCTGGATGCATCCCCAGCGTGGTTTGTTGTTGCCGGAACATTTCATCACCGTGGCTGAAGATAGCGGTTTGCTGATGCGCCTGGGTGAGTGGATCTGCCGCACGGCCTGCCAACACGCGCAAGTCTGGCGCGAGCAGGGCTGGCCAGAATTACAGCTGACCATCAATCTGTCCCCCCGGCAATTTCTGGACACCCATCTGACCACCTGCCTGGAAAGTACCCTGCGCCAGACCGGCTTGCCGCCGGAAGCCCTGGAACTGGATTTGAGCGAGCGCATCACGCTGCACGACGAAGCACAAGTCCTGGCCCGGTTACGCGCCTTGAAGAATCTGGGAGTCAAGCTGGCCCTGGATGATTTTGGGGCCGGGTACTCGGCGCTCAGTTACCTCAAGCGTCGTTTTCCACTGGATACGGTCAAGATTGACCGATCCTTCATGCGCGAAATTCCCCAAAGCAGCGTCAGTCAGACGCTGGCGACAGCCATGATTCAGCTCTCCCACAGCCTGAACACCAAGGTGCTGGCCGAGGGCGTGGAGACCGAGGCACAACTGGAATTTCTGCAAACGCACCTGTGTGACGACATTCAGGGTTATTACCTTGGGGCTGCCCTGCCGTTTGAAGGCATGAGCAGCTTCCTCCAGGCCCGGCGTTCCCCGCCGGCTGCACCAGACGCCCCCGTAGTATCCGCCGAAGCTGCGCCGCCTGCCGCATGAGCCGCCGTCGTATCCTGCAATTGCTCCACGAACCGGGTGATTCGGTTGCCACCATGGCCGACGAATATACCCGTGCGCTGGACAGTAGCCAATTTCAGGTGACGATTGCCTACCTGTTCAGCGCCAGAGACCCAGCCATCCTGGACCGTAATCCGGCTGCCCAGGTAGTGTTTTGTGATTTTCCCCGCCGGGAACGGGGTGGGTTGCGCCGTCAGGCGCTGGCCGGTCTGCGCAAGCTTTGCCTTGAAGGCCATTACGACACGATTATCTGCCATCGCCACAAAGCGGCTTATCTGGTGGCCTGGCTGGCCCGGCGCTGGGCGTTGCGGCCCCGGTTAATCTATGTTGTCCATGGCGCCCAGCCGCTGAGTCGTTTTCCGGGCCTGGTACGGCGGGGACTGATGCGCTGGCTGATCCAGCCGCATTTTGAATTCATCGCGGTTTCCGAAGCCCTGCGTCAGGATTTTCTGGCCAGCTATCCCATGGACCCTTCAAAAATCAGGACCGTCCATAATTCATTGGATATTCTGGCGCTGGAACAGCGATTGTGCCCACGGGCCGAGGCCCGGCGCATGTTGCGACTCCCTCCGGACGCTTACGTATTCGGGAATATCGGCCGTTTGGTACCGTTCAAGCACCAGGGCTTGCTGCTGCGTGCCTTTATCAGTATCGCTGCCAGGCTGCCGCTGGGACATCTGGTCATCATCGGGACCGGGCCTGATCAGGATGCCTTGCAGGCCCAGTGGGCTCAGTTGCCCGGCTCATTACAGGCTAGAATACATTTGTGTGGTGCCATCCCGGACGCAGCCCGGTTGATGCCCGCATTTGATGCCTTCGTGTTATCTTCTCTGGACGAACCTTTTGGCCTGGTATTGCTCGAAGCCATGTGTACCCGCCTGCCGATCATTGCCCATGCCTCCGGGGGGGTGCCCGAAGTGCTGGGAGACACGGCCCTGATGCTGGATGAACACAGCATCCCGGCCTTTGCTCAGGCAATGCTTCAGCTGGCCACCTGGCCGCCGGCGCGACAACGGCAACAGGGCAGCCAGGGCCGGGCGCGTCTGGAAACCCACTTTGCACTGAATCAGGTTGGCACTTATCTGGCGCAATCCACAGGGTCAATGCGATGATAGAGATAAAAGGCTATAACATTATCAGGGAGCTGGGTCGTGGCGGCATGGCCACGGTTTACCTGGCTGAGCATGTGCTGCTCAAGCGTCAGGTCGCCATCAAGGTCATGTCGGTCAGTCTCAGTGAGGATGCAAGCTTTCGGGAACGCTTCCTCAAGGAAGGCCAGATTGTGGCCAAGCTTGAGCATCCCGGTATCGTCAAGATTCACGAAATTGCGGCGGTTGATGACTTTCAGTACATCATCATGGAGCTGGTTCCCGGTGGCAGCCTACAGGAGCGTCTGGTCAAGGGGCTGAATATTGACGAGGCTGTCAGCATCATCAGCCAGGTGGCTGATGTACTGGGTTTTGCGCTGGAAAAAGGCTATATTCACCGCGACATCAAACCGGCCAACATTCTGTTCCGGAGTGATGGCACACCGGTATTGACCGACTTCGGGATTGCCAAGGAGCTGGCCGACGCCTCCTTGAAAACCAAAACCGGTACCGCGATGGGTACCCCCGCCTACATGAGCCCCGAACAGGCCATGGGGCAGAAGGTGGATGGCCGGGCCGACCTCTACAGCCTGGGGGTCATGTTCTATGAGATGCTGGTTGGTCAGACGCCTTATCAGGCTGACTCGCCGATCGCCACTGCCCTGATGCATGTGACCGAACCCATCCCGCGCCTGCCGGAGCATCTGGCCTTCTTCCAGCCGGTAATTGACGGGATTCTGGCCAAGAATCCGCAGGCGCGTTTCGGTAGCGGCGATGAGTTCCTGGAAGCCCTAAATGCCGGCTTGGCCAAGGCCCCGGAGAATACCCGCGAACTGATCCTCAAATCCGCCCCGGCACCGCTGCTGAAAACCCAGGCGGCGGTCTATGTGCCCAAACGTTGGCGCTGGCTCAAACCGGTTGCTGCGGCGGTCAGCCTGTCGTTGGTCATAGCGGCAGGTGTCCTGTTCATGCTGCAACCGCCCCCCCTGACTCCGGTGCAACGTCTGCTGCAAACCGCCAGCCAGCAACTCAGTGCCGGGCATCTGCTTGAACCTGCGGGAGACAATGCGTATGCCACCTACCGCAAGGCCTTGGCGCTGGAGCCTAAAAATGCCGAAGCCAGCGCCGGGGTTGCCAAGGTGGTTGAACAACTGGCCTTGCGCGCCCTGGCCGAACAGCAGCGCGGCAAGCTGGATACGGCCCAGACCATCGTGCGTCAGGGGCTGGAAATTCAGGCTGATCACCCCGGCTTGCTCAGTGTTCAGCGCACCTTGAACGAACGCATCATCAGCCAGAAGCGCGAGGCTGAAATTCTTGCCCGGCTGAGCAAGGCGGCAGCAGCGGCCCGGGCCGGGGAATGGTTTGAGCCTGCGGACACGGGCGCGGTGGCGCGCTATCGCAGCGTGCTGGAGCTGGACCCCAACAATGCTGCGGCGCTCACGGCACTCAATAGCCATGCTGACACCCTGTTGGCCGCTGCCAAGGCCGCCCAGGCCAGTGGTCAGCTGGATACCGCCCAGCAAAAACTGACCCAGGCCTTGACCCTGCGTCCGGGCGATGCCAGCCTGCTGACCCTGCAACAGGCCCTGACCCAGCAACGCGAACAAGGCCAGATGCAGGCCCGGCTTGATGCCTGGCTCGAAAAGGCCAAGGCGCAAGTGGCTCAGGGTCGGTTGGGCAAGCCACCCGGCGACAATGCTTATGAAAGCTACCAGACGGTTCTGGCGCTTGATCCCGGCAACGCAGCTGCCAGAGCCGGAATCCGGATGCTGGCAGACAAGCAACTGCTCCTGGCCAAGACTGCTCAAGGCAAGGGCAAGCTGGACGATGCGCTGGAACTGCTCACCCAGGGCCTGATCTTTGCGCCGGAACACCCTGGACTGAAGCAGCTTGATGCGACTATCCAGGCTGCCCTGGAAAAGCGGCGCCAGGACGAACTGGCGCGCCAGCAACAGGTGGCCGAGGCGGCCCGGCTGGCGCAGGAAAAGGCTACCCAGGAACGTGAGGCCAAGGCGCTCAAGGCCCAGCAGGCCCGTGATGAAGCATTTCGCAAGCAACAGGAGTTGCTGGCCAAACGTGAGGAAGAACTCCGCAAGGCTGCGGCGGCTGCGCCCGTCAAAGGGCCGCAGCGGGTCGGTACCGTCAGCCGGGTGGATGCCGAATGGGGCTTTGTCGTTGTTCAGCTTGATGCCAGCGCTGCCGTCAAGGTCGGTGAGCGCCTGCAATTGAAACCGGGTAACAAGGCCCTGACCGTCAAGCGGGTCTCGGACCGCACGGTCTCTGCCCTGCCCGAAGGGGGGCTGGCGGATATCGCCGCCGGTATGGAAATCTGGAGCAATTAATCCATCTTATCGTCATGTATAACATTATTGTCAAATCTTCCCTGATGATTGCGTTGAGTGCCGCGCTGGCTGGCTGCCCCGGTGTGACCAGCGTCAATACCGTCAAATCCGATGTAACCGAAACCAATCGGGTGGTCAGCAATCTGCTGCCCCCGGAAATCGCCATGGGATTTCTGTCCCAGCAAAGCGATGATGGCTGCGCCTTTACCGAAACCAATGTCCGCAACCGGCAAGGCAATACCCGTAATTACCCGGAATTGCGGGCGGTGGAAAATTATGTGCGGGCCACCAACGAATATCTGCTGTGGCTGTTTTATGAGAATCCGGCCCTGCCGGAGCAACCCCCACAACTGCTCTGTTCCTGGGCGCGCCTGGACAACAAACGTTCGGAAAAGTTGTTGACGGCACTGGCGTCGCTAGGCGCCAAAAGCGGCTGTGCCGGCGCCACGGCCAACCTGGGCGATCTGCTGCCCCCGGAAATCGCCCTGGGGTTCATGCAGAATCAGGGCAAAAATCCTGAATGCAGCTTTAGCGAGGTCGGTGCGCAAACCCAGCGGCGGCTGGCCGCCTATGCCGATTTGCGTTTCAAGGAAAATGCCGAAGGCAACGAGGTGGAATTGCACCTGCGCCAGGGCGAACAACGCGAACGCCTGTGCACCTGGGCCAGCCAGGATACGGAAGCCCGGCGCAAGCTACTCACTGCACTGGCTTCCCTGGGCGTCGGCCCCTTGTGTAACTGACCGGGTGCCGGCTGACGTAGCTCAGTGGCTTGGGGCGTGGGCGTGCGGATGTCCGCCCCCGCCGTAAGCCCCTGCCTCCGGTTCAAAGGGGGCCTGGGTAACCGTTACGTGCAGCCCCAGACCATGCAGCATCTCGTCCAGAACCGGGTCGTGCAGGTAGCAGAGGCGCTGCGGGCTGATGGCCAGCGGTACGTGCCGGTTGCCCAGGTGGTAACAGGCCCGCGCCAGCAGCCAGGCATCGGTGCAGTGCAGGACTGACACTGTTTCAGATGCGGCCTGCACCCGGACGGTGGTACCGTCATCGGCCTGTAGCAAGCTGCCGTTCTGCAGGATGGACCCTCGGGGTAACAGCAGGCCCGCCTCGCGGCCATCGTCCAGGGTCACCCGTTGCCGGCTGATGTTGCGCCGTTCGTACGGCAGGGTCAACGTGTGCTGTGCCGACAGGGCGGCGGGGGGCAACAGACGGGTCAGTTCCAACATGCGCATTTTCCAGGGTGACAGGACAGCCCGGATTCTAGCGTAGCTTCCGGGCTGATGGGTATTCAACCCCATTCTTCATACTTGGGAAAATCATAATTCATCTGCGGGGCCGGCGGGCCGATGAAATCCCCGGTGACATAATCTACCCGCATGTGCCACAAGACGGTCAGCGCCTCCGTACCCTCAAGCTGGACCACAGTTTGCTTCCCCATGCTCTGTGCGGTATCCACCAGCAATTCGAGCGTTCTGGCACTGTCGTCATCCTGGTGTATTTTTTGCGTCAGCTGTTCATCAAACCACAGGTACTGCGCATCCAGATGTTTGAATAGCAGGAATGGGTTGGTAGACTTGCCGAAATTTGTCAGGGCAATGGGTATTTCCATGCCTTGCAGGGCCTTGAAGAATGCTTGCGCAGGCTTGATGTAAGTCATGACATCCTCGACAGAGAATTGCGCGATCAGGCGCCGGCTGGGCAAGCCTGCCTGATTGAGTTGCGTCAGGAGCCAGACCGGTAGTCCGGTATTGGCCAGCATTGCAGCAGAAAGCGGCACGAAGAGTGCAGCCTGTTCGGCCTGTTTGCGCTGCTGGGCAAGCGCGCGCAGGCTTTGTTCCAGGCTCCACTGATCCACAACGTGTTCCAGACGGGCCGTCTGCGCCAGCTGCTTCAAGCCACGGGTACCCAGCCGGGCGTATTCCTTGCCAGTCAGGCTGACAATGGCCCGATACAGGTGCGCTTGTGCTGCCGGGCGCGTATCCCGGTTTGCCAGACCGCCGCGCAACTTGAGCAGAGGCTGAAAACTCAGCGCCAGCGCGCGCTCATCAATGCGGTTGATCAGGGTGCGGATGATCTGGGAATTCGTGGCTGCCGGGGGCGCAGGTTCAAATTCAATTTTGCGGGCCGTGAGTTCTGCTTCCTTCAACCAGGCCATGTAGTGCGCCGTACTGCTGGTGGCGTGGCCGATATGAAAAATTGTTCCCGCATACTGATTTTTGAGTGCATCCAGCAGGCGGATTTT
>CAYNNN010000017.1:0-43157 GCA_964398665.1 uncultured Gammaproteobacteria bacterium
CACCTAAGCTGACCGCTACCGTTGCTTCCTTCCGGACCTGGCGGGGTTTGCGGGGCATTATCGCGAGGGGGCCGATACGGTCCGCCATAGTCGAAGCGGCAATCCTACCCCAAAGTGGGGCAAGATACAACTGCGGCATCACCGAGGGTCTTTCAGGAAATCCGGCAATAAAATCAAGTCGCCCGCTTGGGGCCATTGCTGCCAGAGCGTTGCATAGCGCAGACCCGATACCGGATGTCGGCCATCGGGGTTCAACTCGGCCAGCGGTTTGAGGACGAAGGCATAGCGCAGAATGTCCGGATGCGGCAATCTGGCCGCCGGATCTACCCGGTCACCGTGCAACAGCAAGTCAATATCCAGGGTGCGGGGTGCGAATTTTTCAGCGCCGCGCTGGCGGCCCAGGGCCGCTTCGAGGCCCCGACAGGCAGCCACCAGCGCCGGGGCGCTGAGTGTGCTATCCAGACACACGACGCCGTTGTAAAAGTCAGCGCCCACAAAACCGACCGCCGCACTGCGGTACCAGGGCGAAACACCCAGGGGTGTCTGGCTCAGATTTTGCAGCGCCTGCAAGGCGGCATATAAATGCCGCTCAGGTTCGATATTGCTGCCCAGACTGAGGTAACTGCGTGTCAGCATCCGGAGCCGGGCCGGGTGCGTTCGATCTGCACGCCGACATCGCGGGCACCCCGTACGGCACCCGTCTTGTTGAGCGTCAGGCGTAGCCAAGACACGGGGAATTCGGCCAGAATCAGGGCGGCTAGACGCTCGGCCAGCGTTTCCACTAACTGAAATTCACTGGCACTGATAAAAGCCGTTGCGCGTTTGCTGATGGCTTTGTAGTCCAGGGTATCCGCCAGTTGGTCGCTCAGAGCGGCACGCCGGATGTCGGTGCCCAGTTCTAGGTCGATACTGAGCGGCTGGCGAATCTCGCGTTCCCAGGGAAAGACCCCGATCACCGTTTCGACCTTGAGTTCACGAATAAAGATAATGTCCATGCGAGACCTTGGGTAGAGCTTGCCCGATCCTAATTCAGCCATGCACAATCGCTACCCTTAAAAATATTGAGGCTTCCTGATGACGACTTATACCACGTTGGGCGGCTTGTTGCTGGCCAGTTATCTGCTCGGTTCCATCGCTACGGCGGTGCTGGTTTGTCGGTTGCTGGGCTTGCCCGACCCGCGCCAGCAAGGCTCAGGCAACCCCGGTGCGACCAATGTGCTGCGTATCGGTGGACGGCTGGCGGGTGGGCTGACCTTGCTGGGGGACATGCTCAAGGGCCTGCTGCCAACCCTGTTGGCCCACCAGTTAGGGCTGGATTTGACTACTGTGGCTTTGGTAATGCTCGCGGCTTTTCTGGGGCACTTGTATCCGGTGTTTTTTGGGCTACGCGGGGGCAAGGGCGTAGCGACTGGACTTGGGGGACTGTTGGGCTTATCCCTAGCCACGGGTATCAGTACCCTGCTAAGTTGGCTCATTGTGTTTGCAGTTTTTCGGCGCTCGTCTGCGGCGGCGATTTCGGCTTGGCTGTTGGCCCCCGCCTGGGCCTGGGTATGGACACAGGATTTGTTGCCCAGCTTGCTGGTATTGGGGGTGGCGCTGCTGTCCATCGTGCGGCACCGCGACAATATCCGGCGCTTGCTGCGCGGCGAGGAGCCTCGAATGGGTGCGCCCAAGCCGGAACAGGGTGGGTGACGCTGACCGGGCCAATGCCACGCTGCGGTCTGGCTACATGAGGCCCACTTGGGTCACACCTTTGCCACTTGCCTTTTGCCTAAATCCCGCTACCCTGAACGCAGGATTCATTCGGGGTGAACGGTTATGACACGGGCTAACTGGCTGATGGGCTGCCTGCTCCTCGCGGGGGGGGGGGGGGGTAAGTTCTAGTGTAGTGCAAGCGGCGGAGGTGCAGCTATCCGCCCCTGAAACGGTGACGGTAGGCGGCACGCTGCCACTGGAAGTGCGCATCAGCCAAGTCACCGACTTGTATGCGTGGCAGTTTGACCTGCAAGCCGATGCCGCCCTCACGCCCAATCCACCCCTAACGGTGGGCAACTTCCTCACTGGCAATCAGCACTTCATCCCCGGAACGCTCAATGCCAACACCCTGACCGGGATAGCCCAGACCCGGCTGGGGCCGACGCCCGGCCTCAGTGGTGACGGGGTGTTAGTGCAAATAAACCTTACCGCCACCACCCCCGGCACCGCGACCCTCACCCTGCCCAATCTGAGGCTGCTCGACAGCACCGGGGCCGTGATTCCGGTCCCAGCGCCCAGTCGCAGCGTGCAAGTGCAAGCGGCGGCAATCCCACTGCTGCCAGGCTGGGGCCTGTTGCTGCTGGCCCTGGGTCTGGTGCTGCTTAGCTTGCGTAGTCCGCAGCGCTACCTGCTGGGCCTGCTGCTGGGTCTGGTCATCCTGCCCGCCTACGGCCAAGACCTCAACGGCGATGGCGTCGTGGATGCAGCAGACGTGGCGCTGGTCGAAGCCAGCTTTGCGGCCCGCAGCGGAGACCCGCGCTACAACGCCGTTGCTGACGTGAACCGCGATGGCGGGGTGGATGTGCATGACCTGTACATCGTCGCCCACGCCTACGGCAGCCGCAATGCCAACCCGGTCATCAGCTCCAGCCCCCCCACGATTGCTGCCGTGGGCATCGAATACCGCTATCCTGTTGAGGCGCACGACCCCGATGACGATCCCCTGAGCTATCAGCTTCTGAGCCAACCCGACGGCATGACCATCAACCCGGCCTTGGGCTTGATCCAGTGGCTGCCGACCCGTGCCGACCCTGTGACGGTGACGCTGCAAGTCAGCGATGGCCGAGGTGGGCTGGCCACCCAAAGCTACGCCATCACCCTAGACGCCACCGTAGCCGTGCCCGAACTGCTGGGCCTGAGCAAACCGGCAGCCCTGCAAGCCTTGCAGGCCAGTGGCTTAGTGCCGGGCACCGAGACCCGCTTGCAAGATGCCACTGCACCTGAAGGCACCATCTTGGCGCAAACCCCGGCCCCAGGAACAGCGGTGGCTGCGGGCAGTGCCGTGGCCCTCACCGTTTCTTTGGGTGCGAGCGACAGCCTGCCCCCCGACCCGGCGAGTATTGCCCCGCCGGTAGACCCTACCGTGAGCACCACGATTTACGATGGCACGGTATTTATCTACGAAGACGACCGGATCCAAACCGGGGTAGCCCCCGGCACCATCGACATCGTGCGGGCCGCCGTATTGCGGGGCAGAGTGTTGGACAAACAAAACAACCCCCTGCCGGGCGTGACCGTCACCGTGCGCAACCATCCCGAATTTGGGCAAACCCTAAGCCGTGCCGATGGTTACTACGACCTCGTAGTCAATGGCGGGGGCTACCTGAGCCTCGACTATGCCAAGGCCGATTACCTCCCCGCCCAACGTCAGGCGGATGTCCCCTGGCAAGATTATCTGGTGTTTGACGATGTGGTGCTGATTCCCCAGGATGCCCAAGTCACGGAAATCTCGCTGGAAGACCCCAACACCCCGATGCAGGTGGCCCGTGGGCGTCCGGTGAGCGATGCAGACGGCAGCCGCCAGGCTACCCTGCTGATTCCCCAAGGCACCCAGGCCCAGGTTTACAACCCTGATGGCACGCTGACCCCGGTGTCTCAGTTGACCTTGCGCCTCACCGAATACACCGTGGGCGACAACGGCCCGCAAACCATGCCGGGGCCGCTGCCCCCCACCAGCGCTTACACCTATGCGGTAGAAATCAAAGCCGCAGAAGCGGCCATCAAGATCGCCGGTAAAGACGTGATCTTCAACCAGCCCGTGCCTTTCTACCTCGACAACTTCCTGGGCTTTCCGGTGGGAATCCCGGTGCCGACCGGCTATTGGAATGCCGAGGCCAGCGCCTGGGTGCCGGAACCGGATGGGGTGGTCATTCAGGTGCTGACCGGCGTCGGCGGGCTGGCCGGTGTGGACAGCGATGGCGATGGTGCGGCGGACACCGCCGCCCAACTGGCGGCATTGGGGATCAGCGATGCCGAACGCGCCCAACTGGCCGGACTCTATCCGGTCGGGAAAACCCTGTGGCGCGTGCCCTTGGAACATTTATCAACTTGTGACCTTAATTTTCCTGCGGTGCCGCCACCGGACGAGCCGCCCCCCGATGAACCCCCGCCGGTGCCACCCGACGAACCTAAACCCGATAAACCCGACTGTGAAAATGGCTCGATTATTGAGTGCCAGACCCAGATTCTGGGCGAAGCCTTGCCCCTCACCGGCACGCCCTACAGCCTGCACTACAGCAGCGGGCGTGCTGAGGGGTATGTGCGGCAGGGGAATAACACCGTTTTTATCCCACTGACTGGGGATAGGATTGCCACTGGTCTAAGGGCGGTTTATTTGAATATAGCTATTGCAGGCCGTTGGTTCACGCAAATCTTCCCAGCGACACCCAATCAGAGCTACACCTTCCGCTGGGATGGCAAGGATGCTTACGGACGGCCAGTCCAGGGTAAACAATTGCTAACGATTAGCATTGTTTATGATGCTCCCACTTACTATGCGGTTCCCATCTCACGTTTTGATGCGCGTGCCGCACGATCCTTTGCACTGGCAGGTCTGGTGCGGGATGGGCTGGTATACACCCGAACCTATGCCCGAGCTAAAAGAAAGACTCATCTTCTGGGTATTGGCGGCTTGACCACACCTGCCACAGTCCTGGGGGCTTGGAGTCTCAATGTGCAGCATCACTATGATCTCTTTGGTAGGATACTCTACCGAGGGGATGGCACGCGCAGCAGTACGCAACGGCCCGCAGGCGCTGTGATTGCTACGGTGGCGGGTGTGGGCGTTGCTGGTTTTGATGGTGATGGTAATCAAGCGCTCAATGCGCTGCTTCACACGCCTACCCACGTAGTCCCTGCCTCAGATGGCAGTTACTATATTGCCGATACTGGTAATCACCGGATTCGCCGGGTAGCGCCTGACGGTAGGATCAGCACCGTGGTCGGCACCGGGGTTGCGGGTTTCAGCGGTGACGGTGGCTCGGCCACCCAGGCACAGCTTGCCCTGCCTACCGGCATTGCCCTGGCCCCCGACGGCAGTCTTTACATCGCCGATACCAATAATCAGCGCATTCGCCGGGTAGCACCTGACGGTAGGATCAGCACGGTTGCAGGCACTGGGATTCATGGCTACAGCGGTGATGGCGGTCCAGCCACGCAGGCTGAGATCAGCAGCCCCAGCTACCTTGCGCTTGGCCCCGACGGTAGTCTTTACATCGCCACCAGTAGCCGGGTGCGGCGCATAATGCCGGACGGTTACATCTACACCGTGGCAGGCACGGGGGTTGGGGGTTTCAGCGGTGATGGCGGTTCAGCCACGCTGGCTGAACTCGGCCACCTCGGCGGTCTTGCACTTGGCCCCGACGGCAGCCTTTACATCGCCGGTACGCAAAACCACCGCGTCCGCCGAGTCGCGCCCAGTGGCATTATCACGACGGTGGTGGGGAACGGCAGACAGGGATTTGATGGCGATGGGGGCTTGGCCATCAATGCGCAACTTGATAACCCACATGGATTGACGCTTGGATCCGACGGCAGTTTGTATGTCGCGGATTATCATAATCACCGGGTGCGGCGGATAGGGCCAGATGGCATCATCACCACGGTAGCGGGCGATGGGGTGCCGGGTTTCAGCGGGGTGGCCAGTCCGGCCGCCCGCGCCCGGTTGGATGAACCGTATGGCGTTGCATTCGGCCCCGACGGCAGCCTCTATATTGCGGATTCAAATAATCACCGGATTCGCCGGATAGCGCCCAATCTACCCGGTTTGGGACGCACGGCTTTTCAGGTGGCTTCCGAAGACGGCGAGGAGGTCTACCAGTTTGACCGCAGAGGTAAGCACCTGCGCACCCTGGATGCCCGCACCCAAGCGGTCACGCAGCAGTTTGCGTATGACCCTGAGGGTTTTATTGCGCAGGTGACAGACCTTTCGGGTAATGTCACCCGGTTTGATCGCGATCTGGAATTCATGACGCTGGGCGCGATCATCAGTCCCTACGGCCAGCATACGACATTCACCCAAGACATCAACAGCAAACGCTTCACCTCAGTGACTAACCCCGCCGGTGAACGCTACCAGATGAGTTATACGGCAGACGGGCTGCTGACCCAATTCACCGACCCGCGTGGCAATGCTTCCACCTTCAGCTATGACGATCTAGGGCGGCTGCTGACCGACCAAAATGCCGCAGGCGGGAGTCAAACCCTGAGCCGGACGGATTTACCGCTGGGCATAGGCTTGCCCCAGGGCTATGTGAGCAGCCGCAGTACGGGGATGGGGCGCACGGCCCGCTACCAGGTGGAAGACCTGACGACCAAGACCCGGCGCTTCGTCAACACCGGCTACGACGGCACCCAAACCACCCGACTTGAACACAGCGATGGCCGTTTCCAGACCCACCTGCCCGACGGCACGCAAGTAACACGCACCGAAGGCCCCGACCCGCGCTTTGGGATGCAGGCCCCGATTTCCAATACGTTGAGCATCCTCACCGGCGGCCTCACGACGACTGGTAGCCATGAGCGCACGGCGGTGCTGGCCGACCCCAATAACCCGCTGAGTCTGGTGCGGTTGACCGATACGGCGGTGTTGAATGGCCGCACCGCCACCAGCGTCTATGAGGCCGCCACCCGCACCGAGACTGCCACCAGCCCTGCCGGGCGGGTGAGTCTGGGCCAGCTCGATGCCCTAGGACGCCTGATTCAGGCCCAGGACAGCGACTTGGCCCCGGTCAGCCTAAGCTACGATGCGCGAGGCCGTATCGCCAGCCTGACCCAAGGCACAGGGGCTGAAACCCGCCGTTACGCCCTGAGTTACAACGCCCAGGGCTATCTGGCCACCTTGACTGACCCGCTGAGCCGGAATTATCGCTTCGACTACGATGCCGCTGGCCGTGTGACCCGCAGCACCCTGCCCGATGGGCGCAGCATCGGCTATGCCTATGACCCCAGTGGCAATCTCACCGCGCTAACCCCGCCCGGACGCCCGGCGCATCAATTCGACTATACCGCCGTCGATTTGCCCGAAACCTATGCCCCGCCGACGGTCAGCGGTGACCCGCGCACCTTGTATCGCTACAACCTCGACAAGCAGTTAACCCAGATTACCCGACCCGGCGGGGAGTTGCTCACCTTCAACCGCGACCCGGCGGGGCGGCTCACCCAACTGGCTATGCCCCACGGCACCTTGGGTTACAGTTATGACCCCGCCACGGGCAAACTCATTCAGATCACCGACCCGGATGGCGGCACCCTGAGCTACGGCTACACCGGTGCCCTGCTGGCGCAGGTGGCTTGGAGCGGTGCGGTCAGTGGCAACGTTGCCTACGGCTATGATAATGACTTTCGGGTGGTCAGCGTCTCGGTCAATGGGGCAAATCCGGTCGGTTATGCCTACGACCCCGATAGTTTGCTGATTCAAGCCGGAGACCTAGCCCTCACTCGCAATCCGACTAACGGCCTACTCACCCAGGCTACCCTGGGCAAGAGCAACGATCACTACAGTTACAACCGCTTCAGTGAGTTGACCGACCACGAAGCCCGCCTAGATAGCACCGCCTTGTTCCGCAACGAGTTCAGCTATGACGAGCTGGGCCGCATCACCCAAAAGCGCGAAACGCAAGCGGGGGTGACGCATACCTATACCTACAGCTACGACCTCGCCGGACGCTTGACCGAGGTGCAGCGGGATGGGGTGCTCAGTTCACGCTATACCTACGACAGCAACGGCAATCGCCTGAGCCGGGAGCAGGGCGGCGTGATCACCCAAGGGGTCTATGATGCCCAAGACCGGCTGCAAAGCTATGGCGCAGCAAGCTACAGCTACACCGCCAATGGGGAACTGGCCAGTAAGACGCTGGGCAGCCAGACGACAAGCTATCGCTATGATGTGCTGGGGAACCTGCGCCAGGTAGCCTTGCCCGATGGCCGCACCTTGGATTATGTCATTGATGCCAGCAACCGGCGCATCGGCAAGCGGGTCAATGGGGGGCTGGTGCAAGGGTTCCTGTATCAGGGCCAATTGCGCCCCGCAGCAGAGCTGGATGCGAGCGGCGCAGTGGTCAGCCGCTTCGTCTATGCCACCCAAGCCAACGTCCCAGATTATCTGGTGAAAGCGGGTGTGACCTACCGAATCATCACCGATTATCTGGGCAGTGTGCGGCTGGTGGTGGATACCACGACCGGTGCCATTGTGCAGCAACTGGCGTATGATGTTTTTGGTGCGGTAACGCTGGACACCAACCCCGGCTTTCAGCCCTTTGGCTTTGCGGGCGGACTCTACGACCGCGACACCGGCCTGGTGCGCTTTGGGGCACGGGATTACGACCCCGACACTGCGCGCTGGACCATCAAGGATCCGATTGGGTTTGCGGGTGGAGATAGCAATTTATACGGCTATGTGCTGGGGGATCCGGTCAATGGCTTGGATGTGGCGGGGTTGGAATGCGGTGGCGGGGATTCGGGGCCGAATGATGTCGAGCCTATCTATCCCGTCGATATACTCGGCTATGTGCCGGATTTTGTGCCTCGGCTTGATGATGTTCAACGGATTGTGGTTGCCGCAGGGAGGCTCGGGGCATTTCGTGATGCTGCTAAACTGTTACGGGGGTTTTTTACACGGAACGCAGCAAGATTTTCTCGGGATCAACTTGATAAGAAATTTAAACACGCATCTGATTTTGGTATTGACACAACAAAGAAAAATTCTTCTACGTTGAAACAGTTTGAGACTGCCATACAGGGACACTTGGAAGATGCTGCCACTATTGAAAAAGGGACGTATGGCTTTATAAAAGGCTCGAAAGTGTTTTTTAATCCTAATACTAACAATGTGGTAATTCTTGATGGTTCGAATAATTTTGTCACAGGGTTTAAGCTCGTTCCTGGTACTCCGCAATTCCAAAATTACATGACAAATGGGTTGTTGCGATGAGCATTACACTTTTTGAATTTTCAAAGTCTTTTGTTAATGGCAGACTTTCTGCGGATGATTTCGCTAATGCCTATATGGAACTTTGGAAAATAGAAAGAGATAACAATATACTGGATAATGACGATGTAAGGATAAGCGAGTGCCTATCTAGTATATTTTGTTTGGCTGACTTGTATAATCCAAAGTCTAGTCGAAAGGAATACGAGCTTGATGCTTATAAGCTAAAAACGGAAGTAACCGAGCTTATTCATAAAGTAGAATCACGTTAGCTTACGTAGATCGGACTGACGAAAGAAGCCCAACCTACGTAGGCCTATCGCCTCATCACCGATTATCTAGGCAGTGTGCGCGGGGTGGTGGATACCGCAACCGGTGCCATTGTGCAGCAACTGGCGTATGATGTCTTTGGTGCGGTAACGCTGGACACCAACCCCGGCTTCCAGCCCTTTGGTTTCGCGGGCGGCTTGTATGACCGGGATACCGGCCTGGTGCGCTTTGGGGCACGGGATTATGATCCTGATACTGCACGTTGGACCATCAAGGATCCCATCCTGTTTGCCGGGGGCGATACCAACCTATACGGCTATGTGCTGGGGGATCCGGTTAATGGGATTGATATTTGGGGACTGTGCGGCGGTGGCGGGGATTCGGGGCCGAATGATGTTGAGCCTATCTATCCCGTCGATATACTCGGCGATGTGCCGGACTTTGTGCCTCGGCTTGATGTCCCAAGGCTTGTGGTTGCCGCAGAGAGGCTCGGGGCATTTCGTGATGCTGCTAAACTGTTACGGGGGGTTTTTACAAAATCACGACCTACAACACGGAATGATTTAGATGCCGATCTCAAAAATAAAGGATTTATCCTCAAAAAAGAGGGTGGATATACTACCTACAAGCATCCAGACGGTAGAATTGTGACGATTAAGCCTACTGGAGAGGTTATTCCGACAAGCCCGAGAATATCGCAAGAAGGTAAACGGTATAACGAAAGGACAGACTATGACTTTAATAGGCTACCTGATCAAAGTCATTCTACCGGCCATTTTGTGGAGCCTTTCAAGTGAACATGCACATTTGGGAAGACGTTGGATTACGTTCACTGACGCTTGATTATGGCTCTGAAAGCTCGTTGATACTGTATGAGATGTATAGAGGTTCGGAATTTGCAGTTATAAAATTCTATAACGTAATCTACTTTAATCTTTCAACGACATTATTTCTCAATGGTGACGGTGATTTTTCCGCCGGGTTGTATCTGGGTATTGTGACTATTGAGCAAATAGAAAGCTTCGAGTATAGCGCACCATTTGGTAAAAACCCCTACCTTACATCAGCGGATGAAAAATCTTGCAACTTTCCGATTTTCAAGATTTACCTTGAAGGTGGTGAAATTCTGTGTGAAATTTTTGCAATGAGGTGTGAAGTTGAGTGTGCCAAGCCCCCTGAGATTATAAACACGCCCAAGAAATAGCACAGATTCACTCCACCGCGCCCCGTCACTGAACTGGATGCAACGGGAACGGTGGTTGGCCTACCCCAGCACTGCTTCCAGGGTGTTGGCGGTCAGGATGCGTTCCGCCCAGGTTTCCAGTTGGGCAGTGTCCGCGCCTTGCAGCCGGGACTCTGCCCATGCGGGCAAGACCCCGAATTTGAGCCGCAGCATCTTGCGCAGCAGCAGGGCTTCGCCCTCAGCCTTGCCCTCAGCCTTGCCTCGGGCTTCACCTCGGGCTTCACCTCGGGCCTCACCCTCGGCCCGGCCCCGAGTTTCACCTTCCTGGAAAGCCTCACGGTAGAAGGGGTTATCACGTAAGTTCAATGTAACGGGCATGGCATCGATCTCCTGCTTAACCAATGGCTCTAGGTTAGGGCGTAGGCCCAACAAGTTCAATAGGCATTCCAGCGCATCGCCACGCGCCTTGGTCTCCAGTTGCGCAATGCGGCCTAGCACTTCCTGCACCACCGCTGCCCCGTCATGCAGATTGCACAGCAGGGCCAGCAGGGCATCGCTCACGCTCGGCCCGGCCAGCAATTGCCGACAGTCCAGGGTGCGTATGTCCACCAAGTCATAGCGATAGTGCAGGTTAGGCAGTTCCAGACTGCGGCTCATGCGGCCTAGGGGCCGGTGGCCCACATAGAGCACCTGTTGGAAGATTTGAGCCTTGGGATAGCACTGCTGGAGCAGGGCGTAATACTCCAGCATCCGCCAAGACATCTTGCGGGTGGTGGTGCTTTGCAGTTCCAGATGATAGATGCGCTCGTCAGCGAGGCGTAACACCACATCCGGAACGCGACGGCGGATGCTGGCAAACTCGGCATTGAGGTTGGCCACGGCCTGCTGGCCGGTGAGGAGCCAGAGCAGTTGGCTGGGCTGATCCTGAAAGAGCTGTTTGAGGGTGAGGTCGTAACGCATGCTGCCAACATAACAGAACCAGCCTACGTTGCGTGCTTGCCTGTTGCCTACCCCATGAGGGGCAGGAACGTATGGACGCGCCGGGTTCTGGTATCATGCGCACCGGTTCAGATGGCGAGGGCAGGGCGATGAATTCCGGGCGGGTCTGCGTACCTATTGGTTTGTTGTTGATGGTGTTGTGTTTGGCTGCGTGCGGGCAGAAGGGTGATTTGTATCTGCCCTCCGCCAATCCACCCCCGGCACCGGGGGCCAGCCGATGAGCTTTGGCTACCAGGGTGATACCCTGTATGTGGAAGACTTACCTCTGGCGGAGCTGGCGGAGCGCTATGGCACGCCGCTGTATGTTTACGCCCAGACGGCGCTGACTGAAGCCTGGCAGGCTTACGCCACAGCCTTTCCAACGCCGCAAAATCAGCTGTGCTATGCGGTCAAGGCTAATTCCAACCTGGCGATTCTCCAGCATTTTGCCCGCCTGGGCGCTGGGTTTGACATCGTATCCGAAGGGGAGTTGCGCCGGGTGCTGGCTGCAGGCGGTGATCCGCGCCGGGTGGTGTTTTCCGGTATGGGCAAGCAGGCCGAAGAGCTGGATTTTGCCTTGCAGACCGGTATTGGCTGTTTCAATGTGGAGTCTTGGGCCGAACTGGAATTGCTGGCTGCCCGCGCCGTTGCGCAAGGTAAACAGGCACCGGTGGCGTTACGGGTCAATCCGGATGTGGACCCGCACACACACCCTTATATTTCCACTGGCCTGAAACAAAACAAATTTGGCATTGATATTGGGGAAGCGCCTGCCGCGTATCAGCGGGTAGCGCAACTGCCGGGCTTGCGCATCGTGGGCGTGGCGGCCCATATTGGTTCGCAGTTGCTGGATCTGAGTCCGTTGGTGGCTGCCTTTGCCCGCCTGCTGGAGTTGGCCCGGCACCTGACGGCCAGCGGGATGAGCCTGAGCCATCTCGATTTGGGGGGTGGGTTGGGGATTCAATATCGGGACAGCGAAACGCCCCCCACCCCCGCCGCCTATGCCGCCGCCCTGGCGCCCGCGCGCCGTGAGCTGCCGTGGCCACTCTGGCTGGAGCCGGGGCGTGCCCTGGTAGGCAATGCCGGGATTTTGCTTACCCGGGTGCTGGCCTTGAAGGCTACACCGGCCAAACAATTTGCCATCGTGGACGCGGCGATGAACGATTTACTGCGTCCGGCCCTGTATCAGGCCTGGCACGAATTGACCCCGGTGCAGCGGCGCCTGGGGCCCGCCGTGCCTTATGATGTGGTTGGCCCCATCTGTGAGAGTGGTGATTTTCTTGCCAAGGACCGATCATTATGTCTGGAAGCCGGAGATTTGCTGGCGGTACGCTCGGCGGGGGCTTACGGTTTTGTCATGAGTTCCAACTACAACACCCGTCTGCGTGCTGCGGAGGTGTTGGTGGCCCGGCAACAGGTACATCTGGCGCGCCGGCGTGAAACCTGGGCTGACTTGCTGGGCCTGGAATATTGTTTGCCGGAAACCTGGGCATGAGGTTGGGTCTTGTTGCCCTGACCGTGTTGGGTCTGAGTGCCTGTAGCACCCTGCCGGCCCCAGAGGCCGTGCCGCCTGCCTGGACGGCGCAGCGTGCCCGACTTCAGGCATTGACCCATTGGCAATTGCAGGGCCGGGTTGCGGCACGGGATGACGACCACGGCTGGAGTGGCCAGTTTGCCTGGCAACAGTCTGGTGCAGGGTATCAGCTTGATTTACAAGGCCCACTCAATCAGCAAGGTGCGGTGCTGGTCGGTGGCCCGGACGGGGTCCGGGCCAAATTGGCCAATGGCGCACAACTGACGGCGCCCGATGCGGAAACCTTGCTGCAACGCGAGTTGGGGGTCAGCTTGCCGGTGGCCTATCTGCAAGCCTGGGTGCTGGGCATACCGAGTGCCGTCGTGGCGCCCGACACGCAGTTGTTCAATGCGGATGGCCAGTTGACAACCTTGACTCAGGGGGGCTGGCGGATTGAATATCAGAGCTATCAGACCGTCGGCGGGTACGTTTTGCCCAGGCGCCTGGAGTTAAGTCAGGCCGATATTCAAGTCAAACTGCTGCTGGATCAATGGCAATTACCGTAAGGTCCGCCCGCACCTGCCCGCAGGGTTATTGCGGGCCGTGGGCCGCGCCGGCCAAGCTGAATCTGATGTTGAACATCGTCGGGCGGCGTTTGGACGGTTATCACGAACTCCAGACCGTATTTCAACTATTGGCCTGGGGTGACTGGTTGTATCTGCGCCCGCGCCATGACGGCATCATTCGTGCCCGACGACCCTTGCAGGGGGTGCCTGAGCCAGCCGACTTATGTGTGCGGGCCGCCGACCTGCTGCGTACGGCAGCCCGGCAGGCGCATTGGGGGGCGGATATCTGGCTGCACAAACGCATCCCGCTGGGCGGCGGACTGGGGGGCGGTAGCTCTGACGCTGCAACCGTGCTGCTGGTGCTGAATCGCTTGTGGGGGCTGGACTATGACCTGGCAACCCTGGCCCGCCTGGGCTTGCAGCTGGGGGCTGATGTGCCGGTATTCATCAGCGGCCATTCGGCCTGGGCCGAAGGGGTGGGCGAGATTTTGACCCCGCTGGATTTGCCAGAATGCTGGTACCTGCTGGTCACCCCCCCGTGTACGGTAGCAACGGCTGCAATTTTTCGTGCGCCGGAATTGACACGCAACGCGCCACGACGCACAATTGCCGCGTTTTACGCTGGGGACCACACCAATGTGTGTACTCCCGTGGTGCGCAGGCAGGCTCCGGCGGTGGCGCAGGTGCTGGATGTCCTGGGCCAATATGCCCCGGCCCGATTGACGGGTACCGGGGCCAGCGTGTTTGCGACTTTTGCCAGCCTGGTTGAGGCGCAGGCCGTGCAGCGGCAGTTGCCCAGCGCGTGGCAGCATAGGGTCGTGCAAGGGGTTTCCCGTTCCTGCCTGCATGCCCAGCTTGGGTATGGGGCCTAAGATTTTGGGGTGTCGCCAAGTGGTAAGGCACTGGATTTTGATTCCAGCATTCCTAGGTTCGAATCCTAGCACCCCAGCGCAGCTTCCCTCTCTTAATCCGGTCAACCCGCCGTAACTGACATGACCGAACACACAATGATGGTTTTCAGCGGGAATGCCCACCCGCAACTGGCCGCTGCCGTAGCCAGCCACTTGAACCTGCGTCTGGGCAACCTCACCGTGAACAAGTTTTCCGATGGGGAGATTCAGGTGGAAATCGGGGAGACCGTGCGCGGCCGCGATGTATTCCTGATTCAGCCGACCTGCCAGCCGACCAATGACAACATCATTGAACTGCTGATCATGGTGGATGCCATGTTCCGGGCCTCGGCCTACCGGATTACCACGGTCATTCCCTATTTTGGCTATTCGCGCCAGGACCGGCGCCTGCGTTCGGCGCGGGTGCCCATCAGTGCCAAGCTCATGGCCAAGATGGTCACGACGGCGGGGGCGAACCGGGTGTTGACCGTGGACCTTCATGCCGAGCAAATCCAGGGCTTTTTTGATGTTCCGGTGGATAATGCCTATTCATCGCCCCTGTTTCTCAGTGATTTGTGGCGCCAGAAATATCCTGGGCTGATGGTGGTTTCCCCCGATGTCGGTGGTGTGGTGCGGGCGCGTGCCTTGGCCAAGCAGCTGGATGATGCCGAACTGGCCATCATTGACAAGCGTCGGCCTCGGCCCAATGAAACCCAGGTGATGAACATCATCGGCAATGTCAAGGGCCGTTCCTGCGTGCTGGTGGATGACATTGTGGACACAGCGGGTACCTTGTGCGGCGCGGCGCGGGCCTTGAAGGAGCATGGGGCCGAGCGGGTGGTGGCCTATTGTACCCATGCCGTGTTGTCCGGCCCGGCGGTGCGGAATGTGGAAAATTCCCTGCTGGATGAACTGGTGGTGACTGACTCCATTCCGCTGGGGCCACAGGCCAGTCAGTGCAGCCGGATCCGCCAGATCAGCATTGCCGAAATGCTGGCTGAAAGCATGCGCCGCATCAGCGGGGAAGAATCCGTCAGCTCCTTATATATGGATTGAGGGGAACTTCAGCCCGCGTTGTTCGTCCGTGCGAGGGTCAGGATAAAATGGCGCAGCAGATTTTTGACGCTTGACCTTGCAGATGGGGGCCATTAGCCTTGGCCAGCTTTATCGGTGCCGTGCTTGTCCATGCAGTTAAGTCTCGTGATTCC
The DNA here is from genome assembly GCA_964398665.1 of uncultured Gammaproteobacteria bacterium. Taxonomy (GTDB): domain Bacteria; phylum Pseudomonadota; class Gammaproteobacteria; order CAYNNN01; family CAYNNN01; genus CAYNNN01. Next base: position 15,571 of record CAYNNN010000017.1, read on the forward strand.
CGTTCATAACGAGGCGGGAAACATCCTCCCGCTCCTGGCAGAAATCCAGACCGCACTGATGGGCCTGGAATCCTATGAAATCATCTATGTGGATGATGGCAGCCAGGATGCTACCGTAACGCAGTTGCGTACCGCCCAGGGCCATTACCCGCAGTTGCGGGTCTTGCGCCATGCGCATAGCTGCGGCCAAAGTGCTGCCGTACTGAGCGGGGTACGTGCGGCACGCGGGGTGTGGGTCGCCACGCTGGATGGGGATGGTCAAAACGACCCTGCCGATTTGCCCGACCTGATCCGCCGGGCCGCTGCACCCGATCATCCGGTGCTGGTTAATGGCTGGCGTCAGCGGCGTCAGGATAGTCGGCTGAAACAGCTATCCTCCCGCGTGGCTAATGCCGTGCGCGGCTGGCTGTTGCGCGATAACACCCCGGATACGGGGTGTGGGATCAAGTTGTTTCAGCGCAATGTCTTTTTGCAGGTGCCGCATTTTGATCACATGCACCGCTTTCTCCCCGCGCTGTTTTTACGTCAGGGCTATCATGTGGTTTCTTTCCCGGTACGTCACCGCCCGCGTGCCCAGGGGCGTTCCAAATACGGCTTACACAACCGGTTGTGGGTCGGGCTGGTCGATCTGTTCGGGGTGATGTGGTTGCAGCGGCGCTGGCGCAGCGCCGAGGTGCGGGAACTACCGCCGCTTGAGTAGCACTGATACTGTGATTATGATCACGGCCCAGGGCCGCCAATGGTTTTTACCCAGGTGAATTTTGATGAATCTTTCGGTGCAGCTTGAACAGTTACACAAACGCTTCGGTGCGTTCGTTGCGGTGGATCACGTTTCGTTCACGGCCGGCAGGGGAGAGGTGGTCGGGTTTTTGGGGCCTAATGGTGCCGGCAAGTCCACCACGATGAAAATGCTCACCGGCTTTTTGACCCCCACTTCTGGTCGGGTCGTTGTCAACGGGCTGGATTTGGCCAGACGCCCGGTTGCGGTCAAGCAGCAACTGGGCTACCTTCCGGAAGGTGCCCCTGCCTACAGCGACATGACCCCTCGGGATTTTCTGGCGTTTATTGCTGACATTCGGGGGTTGCGGGGATCAAGACGTCAGCAGCGTCTGAAGGAAGTCATCGATCAGGTACATCTGGACAGTGTACTGGATCAACCCATTGATACCCTGTCCAAAGGATTCAAACGTCGGGTCGGACTCGCGCAGGCCATCCTGCATGATCCACCGATTCTGGTGCTGGATGAACCCACAGATGGCCTTGATCCCAATCAGAAACATGAGGTGCGGGAACTGATTCGGCACATGGCCCAGGAAAAGCTGATCATCTTGTCCACACATATCCTGGAAGAGGTCAATGCAGTGTGCAGCCGAGTCCTGATCATTGCCCAGGGCCAGCTCCGGGTGGATAGCACCCCGGCGGAACTGGCGGGTCGCTCCGAGCGTCATCAGGCAGTGACTTTGGCGATACGCACCCAGACGGCCAAGAATGCCCGGGAAACCCTGAGCCGGCTGCCAGGAGTGCGCCATGTGGAATTGATTGAGCTGAACAAGAAACTGGAACGTTACTGCATTTACCCGGCACCGGGGCGGCTGCTGCTGGCCGAGGTGGCTCAGGTTGCCCGTGAGCAACAGTGGGGTCTGGAGGAACTGCATGTGGAACGCGGCGAGCTGGACACGGTATTTCGCAGTCTGACGACGCAGCCGCACACCGAGGAATTGCACTGATGTCGCACGTAACTGCACTCTTCCGGCGCGAGTTCAACGCCTATTTTGCCACGCCGCTGGCGTACGTGTTCATCGTCATCTTCCTGTTGCTGAGTGGGATTTTTACCTTTTATCTGGGTGATTTCCTGGAGCGTGGCCAAGCCGATCTCAGTACCTTCTTCAGTTTCCATCCCTGGTTGTACCTGTTCCTGATTCCCGCCCTCACCATGCGGCTGTGGGCCGAAGAGCGCAAGAGCGGCAGCATCGAACTACTCCTGACTCTGCCACTGACCGTTGCTGAAGTGGTCGTGGCCAAATTTCTGGCAGCATGGGCGTTTACCAGCCTTGCGCTGGCGTTGACCTTTCCAGTCTGGCTGACGGTCAATTACCTGGGTAGTCCGGATAATGGCGTGATTCTGGCGGCGTATCTGGGCAGCCTGGTGCTGGCAGCGGCGTATATCGCCATTGGTGCCTGCATTTCGGCCCTGACCAAAAGTCAGGTGATTGCCTTTGTCCTGAGTGTGGCGGTGTGCCTGGCCTTCATTCTCAGCGGGTTTCCACTGGTGTTGGACCTGTTCCGGGAATGGGCGCCCCAACTGTTGCTGGATACCCTGAGTAGTTTCAGTTTCCTGACCCATTTCAATGCAGTGAGCAAGGGTGTTATGGATGTACGCGACGGAATTTACTTTGGTTCCCTAGTGATTTTCTGGCTGTTTGCGACCACACTGGTCATTGAATTGAAAAAGGCAGATTAGTCATGACCGCATTCCTGCAACGCTTTTTGGTTGGTAGCAGTCTGATGCTGGCCATCGTTCTGCTGTTTGGGGTGAATATGCTCAGTAACCTGAGCCTGAAATCCTGGCGCCTAGACTTGACGGAAAATCGCCTGTACACCTTGACGCAGGGTACCCGTAATGTCTTGGCTAATTTGCAGGAACCGCTGCAACTGCGGTTTTATTTCTCGCAGCGCCTCGCTGCTGATTATCCCGGTATTGCCATTTATGCCCAGCAGGTGCGGGAATTGCTTGAAGAATACCACCGCCTAGCTCAGGGTAAAATAAACTTGGAAATCATAGACCCGGAAAGTTTTTCTGCGGATGAAGACCGCGCTGTGAGTCTGGGTCTGCAAGGGGTGCCACTAGAAAATGGCGCAGCAACTTTTTATTTTGGTTTGGCCGGGAGTAACAGCACGGATGGCGAGGCAGTGATTGCTTTTTTCCAGCCTGACCGCGAAGCTTTTCTGGAATATGACTTGACCAAGCTCGTTTACCAATTGACCCAAGCCAAGCCCAAGGCCATCGGTGTCATCAGCACCTTACCCTGGCAGGGCGGCTTTGGTCCTCTGGGCAGCAATCAGCCCTGGGTGATTTACGAGCAATTACAGCAAAGTTTTGAGTTACGACCCTTGGCACTGACCACGCGGGCTATTCCGGATGACCTAGAACTGTTGCTGTTGGTGCATCCCAAGGGTCTGGAAGAAGGTCTGTTGTATGCCATTGATCAATTTGTGCTCCGTGGGGGGCGGGTGCTAGCCCTGCTGGACCCGCACGCAGAGTCGGACCTGCAAGCGCTGGGCGAAACCAGTGATTATCAAGGGTTCAAACAATTGCTCACTGCCTGGGGTGTGGAACTGGTGCCCGGCAAGGCGGTGGCTGACTTAAGCCGTTCCTTAAAAGTCCGGATTAATCAGGAGGGGCGTAGTGCCGTGGCTTCCTATCCGGTGTGGATGAACCTGACGCCGGACCAGTTTGCCCGTCAAGACCTGATCGTGGCTAACCTGACGGAAGTGGTCTTGGCGACGCCGGGGGCCTTGCGTGCCACGGCGGGGGCAACGACCCAACTGACCCCGCTGCTCCAGAGTACGACTAATGCCATGCTGGTGGACACGGCGATTCTGACGGATACCAACACCGCTGCGGTCCAGTTGCTGCAAGCGTACCGCCCGGATGGAGAACGTTATACCTTGGCGGCCCGATTGACGGGCAAGCCACAGTCAGCGTTCAAGGCTGCGCCCGCAGCGCCGGAAGGCACACCCCCAGCAGTAGCGGCTGCTCATATCCAAGCTGCGACTACCGATATCAATCTAGTGCTGATTGCAGACACGGATTGGTTGCAAGACCGGTTCTGGGTCCAGGTGCAGGATTTTCTAGGCCAGCGGGTGGCAGTGCCCGATGCAGCCAATGGCAGCCTGCTGGTGAATGCGGTGGATACTCTTTCGGGGAGTAGCGACTTGATCAGCGTGCGCAGCCGAGCCAGTGCCAGCCGCCCTTTTACGCGCATTCAGGCCCTGCAACAGGAAGCTGAGCGCCAGTTCCGTGCCAAGGAACAGGAGTTGCAGACCCGTCTCAAGGAAACTGAGCAAAAACTACTGGAGTTGCAGGCACGCAAGACCAATGCCCAGTCCTTGGTGCTCAGTCCTGAGCAACAACAGGAAGTCATCTTGTTCCGTGAGGAGAAGGTCAAGATTCGCAAGGAGCTGCGCACGGTGCAGCATGAGTTGCAAAAAAATATCACCGAATTGGAAAATAGCTTGAAATTCCTGAATGTTGCACTGATGCCGATCCTAGTCATCGGTGTGGGTCTGGTCCTGCATCTGTTCCGGCGTCGGCCCCGACGTCGGGCGGTCGATGCTTTTCATTCTGAAGTCGGAGCTTGACCATGGGTCGTTTACTATTGTTGTTGGGGCTGACCGCACTGGTTTTTTATGCCCTGACCCAGTTGCCCCAGCAGCCCCAGTCGATTCAGCCCCAAGCGGGGCTGCTGTTACCGCAGCTGGCCCAAAAGCTGGATCAGGTGGAGCGTATCCGCATCCAGACGGTGCAAACCCAGTTTCAACTGCAAAAACAGGGCCAGATCTGGCACTTATTGGAAAAGGCCGCCTATCCGGTGGAGCGGGAAAAAATCGTGGCCCTGCTGACCACCTTGGCTGAATTGCAAACCGGTGAGGCCAAAACTGCGGATCCACAGCGTCATGCCCAACTGGATTTGCAAGACCCGGCCCAAGGCGGTAAGGCACTTAAGCTGAGTCTGGAAACGGCTCAAGGTCAGGTCCTGGCCAGCCTGCTGTTGGGCAAGTCACAGCCGGATAAATCTGATCCGCACTTGCAGGCAGTTTATGTGCGTCAGGCCGACGTGGCTCAAACCTGGCGCGTGGTCGGCGCGCTGAATGTGGCCACTGATCCACTGGCCTGGGTAACACGCAGCCTCCTGGCCCTGGATACCCGGCGGGTGCGCGAGCTGACCCTGACGCCGGCGGATGGGGCCGTAGTGCGGATTCAGCGTGCCAGCCCAGAAACGCAGGAATATCACTTGGCAGATTTGCCGCCGGGTGGGGCGCTGAAAACCGCTTCCGCACTCAGTGTTCTGGTGTTTCAGGCGGCTAATCTGACCCTGGATGATATTTTGGCTCCTCCCGCCGAGTTCAAGGTGGATGGGCGGTATGAGTTGACGACTTTTGATGGCTTGCAAGTCGTGGCTGAATGGGCAGCGGCGGGAGAAAATTGGCTGCTACGGCTCAAAGCGGCGGCAGTGGCGCCGATGTTGACGGGTGAGCCTCAGCGGCCTTTCCTGAAAGCTGAGGAAGTCCAGCAGACCGTAGCCGAAGTGAATGCACGCTGGGGGCAATGGGTGTATCAGATGCCTGCCATGACCCATGCAGCGATCTTCAAATCCCTGGCCGACCTGGCCAGTGTGCCACCTGAACAACCGGTAACGCCTGCATTGGAGATGGTCTCGCCCGCGTCGGTAGCGGTTTCTGAAGCCATCCCGGCGGTTGGGGTGGATACGACGACAGCCGCTCCGCTGCCTGCTGTGGATATGACATTGCCTGCCAACGATGTCCGGCCTGTGGAGCTGGAGCAGGCGCCAGGTGTGGATCGGGCAATACTCCAACCAACGGTATCGCCCGAAACGATGCCATTGCTGCCGACACCAGCGGTCCTGCCGGAGCCTGTGTCCGTCCAGGTATCGGCGCCCGAGGCATCAACGGTCAGCGCGCTGCTGGAAGGTCCAGCCCCGGTAGAGCCAGCCAGTGCCAGCGTGACCCCCGCTGCAGTACAGCCTGCCGCCATGGAACCTGGCAGCGCTGCTATACTGGACAGCACACCGGCAGCGCCTGTCACCATGCCTGCCAGTGTGTCACCACTCTAATCATTTGTGTAGGTCTGGGCATGGAACAACGAACCAGTGAGTTACTCGCCAAATTGGTGGAGATGTGTGGTTTCATCGCCCAGGGCAATTATGAAGCGACGGAGGGCATCTTTGAATTGACCCGCGATGGAGATTATCCGCCGCTGGTCTCCGAACTGGCCGAGTCTTTTGGCATGATGCTGGTGCGGGTCGAGGCCCGTGAGCTGCGCCTGAAACAATTGCTGGAAAAGATGCGCAAGGCTCAGGAAGAGGAAAAGCAATTGCTGACCATGACGGCAGCCTGTTCCACGGAGCTGGATCTGAAATCCCTGTTATTCAAAATCATGAATACCGCTCAGGTGCTGTTGGGGGCCGAGCGCAGCACGTTGTTTTTATATGATGCCAAGACGCACGAGTTGTTTGCTCATCTGGATGAGCGCAGCGGGATTCCCGAAATTCGCTTTTCGGCGGAGCGCGGAATCGCTGGACAGTGTTTCATCCACAAAACCACGATCAATATTCCAGACGCCTATCAGGATGCCCGCTTCAACGTGGCCATCGATCGCCAGACCGGGTTCAAGACCCAATCCATTCTGTGCGCACCGATTGTCAATAAAAATGGGCAGGCCCTCGGGGTGATCCAGTTGTTGAACAAACGGGGGGGTAGCTTCAGTGCCGTCGATGAAAATCGCCTGCACGCTTTCTCGGCGCAAGTTTCCATCGCGCTGGAAAATGCGCAACTCTTCGATGACGTGCTGAACCTGAAAAATTACAATGAAAGCATACTCGAAAGTCTGAGCAACGGGGTGGTTACCCTGGATGCTGCGGAGCGGGTCGTGAAATGCAATAGTGCAGCTCAGCGTATTTTGGGCATTGATACCCGATTGGATGACTGTGAAATTGAAAATTACCTGAAACACGAAAACGCCTGGATGATGGAAAGTATCCGGACTGTGCATCAGAGTGGCATTGCCGCCGTACATATGGATGTCAGCCTTAAACTCATCAACGCCCAGACTGCCTCGGTCAACTCGACCATCGTGCCCTTGTTGAGCACTCAACGTACCCCTATGGGCACGATGGTGGTGCTTGAAGACATTACCCGAGAAAAGCGCCTGAAAAGTACTATGGCGCGCTACATGTCACCCGAACTGGCAGAACGCTTGTTGCAGGAAGGTGAGGCGGTACTGGGTGGCCAGTTACAGGAAGTATCGGTGCTGTTCTCGGATATTCGTGCCTTTACCACCTTGTCCGAGCAGTGGGGCCCCAAGGAAACGGTTTCGATGCTGAACGACTATTTCAGCGTCATGGCCGATATAATTCTTAAAAATCAAGGTATTGTAGATAAGTATATCGGCGATGCCATCATGGCGGTGTTCGGGACGCCGTTTGCAACGGGGCGTGATGCCGATAATGCCTTGCAAACGGCCGTGGACATGCTGCGCGCCCTGCGTGAATTCAATGCCATGCGCGTGACCCTGGGCAAGGCGCCGGTTGAAATCGGGCTGGGGATCAACACGGGGGAAGTAGTGGCCGGGAATATTGGTTCCCTCAAGCGGATGGACTACACGGTAATCGGGGATGGCGTCAATACGGCCAGTCGTCTGGAAGGCGTTACCAAGTATTATGGCACTCGCCTGCTGATTAGCGAGTTCACCAAGGCCCAGCTCCAGCATCGTTACCATACCCGGCTGATTGATTCCCTGCGGGTCAAGGGCAAGCACCTGCCGGTGGCCGTTTACGAGGTGCTGGATTACCATGATCCGGAGACCTTCCCGCATCGAGATGATTTATTGGAGTTTTATCAGGACGGGATGAATCATTACCGGAATCGGGACTGGCAGGCCGGGATGCGATCCTTCTCGGCTGCACTCCGGCTGAACCCCCGTGACGATCCCAGTGCCATTTACCTCAAGCGTTGCGAGCAATTGCTTGCCACCCCACCTGCGCCGGACTGGGATGGGGTCTGGACCATGCAGAGCAAATAATCAGCAGTTTTGCGGATGGTAGTGGAGTGCCAGCAGGGTCATGTCGTCCGCTTGCGGCGCCCCGTCGGCAAAGCGCTGTACGGCCTGGACCAGGGTATTGATCAGCGTGGCCGGGTTATCGGTCTGGGCATGCTGTTCCAGGAAGACTTCCAGACGTTCCTCACCATACAGGGCCTCGCCCGGATCCATGGCCTCGGTGATCCCGTCGGTGTACAGCAACAGGTGTGACCCAGCTTCCAGCGTGATGGTGCGGCTGCCGTACTTCAGACCATCCATGACGCCCAGTGCCACGCCACCGGTGCGTGCCAATGCCTTGGCCTGACCACGAGGACTCAGGCAATAGGGTGGGTTATGGCCGGCATTGGCATAACGCAGTTCCCCGGTGCGGTAGTTGAACACGCCGTAAAAGGTGGTGACAAACATGGCCGCCGGATTTTCCAGACTGAGCAGCTCATTGACCGAGCGCAGGCACTCGCCAGGGTCCAGACCCTGCAAGGCATGCAGGCGTAGCAAGGTGCGGCTGACGGCCATGAAAATGGCAGCAGGCGCACCCTTGCCGGAAACGTCGGCCATCACCAGACCGATTCGGTCCTGATCCAGCTTGAAGAAATCGTAAAAATCGCCCCCTACTTCCTTGGCGGGCAACATCTGGGCGTAGAGGGACAGGCAGGGAATTTCGGGAAATTTGGTCGGCAGGATGGATTTTTGCAATTCACCCGCAACCTGCATTTCACGCTGCATGGCGGAAAGCTGTTCGCGGGCGATCAGGGCCTGTTTCAGCGCATGGACCTGGTCCAGCGTCTTGGCGATGGTGATTTCCAGATCCTGAAAATTGATGGGTTTGGTGACAAAATCAAATGCACCCCGATTCATTGCGGTGCGGATGTTGTCCAGATCCCCGTACGCCGACACTACAACCGATTTCAGCACCAACTTCAACTCGGCCAGATGCGAGAGCAGGGTCAGCCCGTCCATCTCCGGCATGTTGATGTCGGTCAGGACCAGATCTACGTCAGGATGCAGGTTGATTTGAGCCAGGGCTTCATGGCCATTATGGGCAAAGACGAATGCCAGCTCGTTGCTCCGGATTTTGCGCCGAAATTTTTGTAGTATCAGCGACTCCAGATCGGGCTCGTCGTCCACGACCAGAATTTTATAGCGCTTCTCAGTCACGCCCACAGTCCCGCCCCAGGTATTTACCCAACATTTCTTCTTTTAGTAGTTTAAAGTTAAGCGGCTTGTCAAGATAGCCGTCGGCACCCAGTTCCATGGCCTTGGCGTACGTATCTTCATCGCCATAGGCCGTGATCATGAGGACTGGCATCTGCGGCCAGCGCTGCTTGATCCGGGTGAGCAGGTCAATCCCGCTCATGCCCGGCATGTTGATGTCGGACAAAATCAGCACCACATGCGCGCAACCGAGCTGTGCCAGGTAGGCCAGCGCCTCCTCTGCCGAATAAACAAACACGAACTCAAAATGACCTTCCTGAATTTCCTTGCGATAGCGCTGTTGGAACAACAAGGGGATATCGCGTTCATCGTCCACCACCAATATCTTCATATAACCTCTCTATCCTGGTAACCGAATCACGAACTCCGCAAACTCGCCCACAACGGATTCCACCAGCAACTCACCGCCATGGCCCTGGGTCACAATCTCGTGGCTCATGGACAAGCCCAGGCCTGTGCCTTCTCCCGTGGGTTTGGTGGTGAAGAACGGGGTGAACAGCTTGTCGATGTTTTCCTGGGAAATGCCGATCCCATTATCCCGCAGGCGAATTTCAACCTTGCCGCCGGGCAGCTTACGGGTCTGGATGCTGATTTTGGGCGCATAGCCGGGGTCGGACTTGCGCTTCAGGCGTTCATTCACCGCATAAAAGCCATTGTTCAGAATATTCAGGAATACCCGGCTCAAATCTTGCGGAATCACATTGAGCTTGCCCACGGCCGGATCATATTGCCGGTCAAAGCTCACATTGAAGCTACTGTCCTTGGCACGCATGCCATGATACGCCAGGTTGACATATTCATCGAGGATCGCATTGATATCGGTCAGTTGTTTTTCGCCCTGCTTGCCCCGTGAGTGGGCCAGCATGTTGCGCACGATGCTGTCGGCACGCTTGCCGTGCTCGTTGATCTTGGTCAGATTCTGGCGCAGATCACCCAAGGTGTCAGCGACATAATCCTGGATGTCCTGATCAAGTTTATCAGCCTGCTTTTCCAGTTCTTCTTCCAGCTCTTCGACCAATTCTTTGGATAGTTCAGCGAAATTATTGACAAAATTGAGCGGATTCTTGATCTCGTGTGCGATGCCGGCGGTCAGGCTGCCCAGGGATGCCAGTTTTTCCTGGGTAATGATCTGTTTCTGCATGGCCTGGATTTTTTCCAGATTGTGTTCCAGTTCCGTATGTTTGTCCCGCAATTGTTCCCAAGTGTCCTGCAGGTCACGTTGGGCGCGCATTTTTTCATACAGTTCTTCCTGAAGCCGGCCCTGGGTATGGGTCAGGCGCAGGTTCAAGCGCTGGAAATAAGCCGCCGCAAAAGAAGATACCAAGGTCAGGACAATCACGGCCAATATGGCTGGCCAGTATTCCCGAATGACCTGCACCAGGGTGACCTTGCCATAATCTTCATAGGGGGGGGCACGCAAGGTGCGCAAGGTGTCGTGGATGGGGGCATAGTTCAGCGGTACGGTCCAGCCGGCATAGCTGGCGGCCTTGGCCGCTGCGCTATCTTGCGGGATACCCAGCAAGGCGACTACGACCTGTTCGGCCAGGGCCGGGTCGGTTTTTTGCAACATGGCAAAGGGCCATTCCGGGTAAAGCTGGGTACTGAGTTTGAACGGGAATCGGCCTTCCTCAGCAGCATTCTGGTTTATCGCGCTGAAATCGGAAGATTTTATTTTACCTTCCCGCTCCATGCGTTCCAGGGTGTCGGTACGGACGGTGCCACAGTCCACCTTCTTATCGCGTACGGCATAGACCACATTATCGTGGGTACCCAGGAATTCCAGGGAAGCAAAATCCTCGGGCGCCACCTTCTGGCGGACAAATTCGATCCAGCTCATCTGCCAGCCACCAAACGCCTCAGCGTCCACAGCGGCAAAGCGTTTGCCACGCATCTGGCGCAGGGTGCCGATGCTGGAATCCGAACGACAGAAAATGACTCCGCCAAAGACGGTATAAGGCTTGCCCAGACGCAGATTTTTCAGGGTGGCCAGGTGTCGGACCCCGTATTTGGCTTCCATTTCTACATACATGCCAGGATTGGTGATGATGAAGTCAACCTCACCGTTGGCAACTGCGGGGCGGATCTCGACGAAATTGAAGGGCACCAGTTCAAATTCAAAGCCAGGTACATGCGCTGTGAGGTAATCGGCAGTGGCGCCCCATTTGCGCACGGCCTCGTCCTTGCCCCGAATACCCATGGCACCAATCCTGACCTTCCGTCGGGGGGCAGGCGCGGTTTCCACAACCTTGGACACGGTCTCGGGTTGCGCCACGGTCTCGGGTTGCGCCACGGTCTCGGGTTGCGCCACGGTCTCGGGCTGTGCACTGACCGACTGGGGTTCGGGCGTCAGTACAGGCGTGTCTGGCCGCGTATCCGGGGCCGACACGGTTTGTGACGAGGCCGTAAGGGGGGTGGCCGCGTCGGGCACGGTTTCGGGCGGCGTGACCTCGGCGGGATTGCCATGCAGTAGTTGCCAGGTCTGGGGGCCAACCCTGCCATCTGCCTTGATGCCTTGGGCCTTTTGGAATTCGCGCACCGCCTGGGCAGTGAGTTTGTCATAGAGGCCAGGGGTAAAGGTGACGGTGCTGCCATGCACTTGCAAGCGTTGTTGCAGGTGGGTGACGGCCTCGCCCCGCATGCCCGGCGCCAGTGTGCGCGTCAGGGGCGGAATGCTGGTTTCGGCGGCCACCCAGAGCGGCAACAGCAGCAGCACTATCCAAAGCAGGGGCTGCCGGATGCCTGACAATCGCTTATACACCTCAACCACACGCACCTCGGTAAGCAGTCAGCAAGAATCAACGATAAAGGAGCAGGCCGGCAACACCTGCCAGCGGAATGATCCAGGCCACGTCCACCTTGAAACGTAGCAGCGCCAGCAAGGCGGCGGCGAAAACCAGCCAGGTGAGCCCGTGCATCAGGTCGGCTGTCTGGCCAATGATGACCCCGGCAGCCACGATCATGCCCACCACAGCCGCCCGAATGCCGCGCAGGGCTGCCTGCATCCAGCGCCAGCGTTTCAGGCGGGCCAGCAGTCGCGAGGACAATACCATGAGCAGGGCTGGCGGGGCGAAAATGGCCAGGGTGGCGACCAGTGCACCCAGGACGCCGGCGACAGTATAGCCGATGAAGGTGGCACTGATCAGGATGGGGCCTGGGGTAATCTGGCCCAGGGCGATGGCGGTAGTGAAGGCGTCCAGCCTGACCCAGCCCAGCGTTTCCACCACAACTTCCTGAATCAAGGGGATAAAGACGAAACCACCCCCGAACAGCATGACGCTCATGCCGCCAAAGACCCGGGCGATATGTCCCAGTCCATCCTGACCGGCGCTGGGGGGCCAGAGGGCGAAGTTCAGGAAGATACCCACCAGCAAGAGCACCCCAAGCCAGAAAGGCCAGCGCAGCGGTGCCAGCGGGGTCGCGGGCAAACTGGGGGTTTCCCGGTAGAACAGCGCAAATCCTGCCAGGCCGCTGCCCAGGATGATCGCCAGGGTCAGATAGAAACCGCCTATGCCCAGCAGCAGGCCTGCCGCAGCCAGGGCAATCAGCCAGGTGCGCCACTCCGGCAGTGCCTTGGCCTGCATGCCCCAGGCGGTGCTGAAGATGATGGCCGTCACAGCGGGGATGAACCCGGCAAATGCGCTTTTAACTGCCGGGATTTCCCCAAAGCGCAGGTATAACCAGCTGAGCAGCAGCATGAGCGCAAAGGCGGGCAGGATGACGGCAGCCGCACTGACAAGCGCCCCCGGCCCGCCGCGCAGCCGATAGCCAATGTAGCTGACCACATTGACCGCCATCGGTCCGGGCAGAATCTGGGCCAGGGAAATGCCGTCCAGCATTTCCTCCTGACTGAGCCACCTGCGTTGTTGCACCACGGTTGTCTGTACCACAGCGATCAGGGCCATGAAGCCGCCAAAGGCCGTGGCACCGATGCGCAGGAAGGTCCAGAACAAGCGCCACAGGCTGACGGTTGAACGGATTTCCGTCAGGGTATGCGCATCAGCCAGCCCTGTAGCGCTGGCTATCGGCAGGGAAGGAGGGCGTTTCAGGAGGCGGGCGGTTACATAGGCGGCCGCCAGCGCGCCCAGCAAGGCCAGCGTTCCGACCACCAGTAGTGTGAGCCAGGCCATTGCGCCAGGTTGTCTGGAGGGTGTCTGAACAGATGTGATCCGAGGCGAGGTGGTGCTGGCAGCCGCTGCGGGTGGCGGTTGGTTGGGCGTGGACGCCGCAGCAGGATCAGGGTCAGGGGTGGGCAGGGTCGCGTGTGTGACGGGAGGGACGTCAATCGCTGTGGCCGCAACCGTCGGCGTGGTCGCCGGGTCAGGTTGAGCGGGCTGAGCCTGCGGGATGTGTGCAGCGGGCACCGTCTCGGAGGGGGGATCAACGGGCGTGGTGTGCGCCGTTGGCGCCGGGCTTGTCGCAGCCGGGTCGGGTGGGGGCATCTGGAGCAGTTGCCACGTGCGTGGCCCCACCTTGCCGTCGGCCTTGAGGCCTTGCGCCTTCTGAAAGGCCCGGACCGCCTGCGTCGTGTGTCTGTCATAAACGCCAGGGGTGAAACCTGCCGTACTGCCATGCGCCTGCAAGCGCTGCTGCACGGTCGTGACGGCTTCGCCCTGCATCCCGGCGCTCAGGGTGCGGGCCAGGGGCGGCGTGGCCTGCGCTGGCGGTGGCGCTACCTCGGCCATGACCCAGAGTGGCCACAACAGCACGACCCAGAGCCAATGCCTCCCGATCCCCATCTTCTGCTTGCAAGCCCCCGACATGATGAAACTGACCCAGGCGCTCAGTGCTTGCGGGGCCGGGCGCGAATCTCGGCCATCAATCGGTCCTGGGCCTCGCGCAGGCGCAAATCCTCGGGGTCCACCTTGGTGCGTATTTCCTGCTTGCGGCGCTGGTTATCGGCGTCCATGGCCGCGATGGCCTCGGGGCTGTACGGCTGTTCAGTGCCCTTGGCCACGAAAACCCGTTCGTAGCCCAGCCTGTCCAGGCTGTCACCTGCCACCGTTTCAAAGGCGCGAATTTCGGCCTCGGAGACTTCCTTGAGATATTTGCGGCTATTGCCGCTCATGACGGGGTTTTTCACGTTGGCCCACATGGCACCGCTCTGGGCGGTACGCGAGGCTTCCTTGGAGGTATGAAATTCCATCATTTCGGGATAAAACGCGACACCCAGAAAATCGCACATCTGCCGTAATACCGGCTCGGGCTCCGAAGTGAGCTGTTCATAGCTGGCGGCAAAAAAGCGTTCTGCCGGCATCCGGTCCTGCAGTTTCAGCGCCAGCTGCTGTTCCTTATGCCACTGCTGGGCGATGTGGTAAAAATGCTTTTCACCTACGATGGCCTTGCTGAAGGACAGCGCCACGTCCCGGCCATCACGGTACAGATACAGGTATTTGGGATTTTCAAAATATGATTCAAGTTCATCGAGATAATGCACATTGGCCAGACTTTTGCACAGCCAGTCCCGCTTGCCGCTGGTCTCGGCCAGAATGTCGTACACCGCGCCATGTGCGGCTGCGAGCGAATTCTGCCGGCACCGCCGGGTGACATCGGCCCGGTTCAGGGTCACGCCTTCCCAGGGTACCGGGTTGGTTTCCACCAGGCGGCAGACATCCTCCACCAGCTGGGCAAAATTTTCGGCCTCGTGCAGGTCGCCATAGCGGTCCAGCAGAGGCATCAGCCGCTCCATGATATGGGGAGGGTGGGGGGAGACCAGCGTGGGAATCTGATTCAGCATCAGGCGCAGCAAATTGGAACCGGAACGTTGGGTGCCGATCATGAATGCGGGCATGGGTTCATCCTCTTGCGGTTGCGGGCAGTTAACTAAAAATGGCTTGTTGTATCAGATAGGCCCAGACGGCCTCGGCGCACTCGCTGGGGTCACCACAATCACCCCGCAAGTGGACTTCAGGGTTCAGTGGGGCTTCGTAGGGATCGCTAATCCCGGTAAAAATGGGAATTTCTCCGGCCCGGGCCCGTTTGTACAAGCCTTTGGGGTCACGGGATTCACAGATTTCCAGCGGGGTATCCACGAAGACTTCGATGAAGGGCAGTTGCGCCTGCCGATGCAGTTCCCGCACCATGGCGCGGTCTATGATGTAGGGTGAAATCAGGCTGCTCAGCACAATGATGCCGCTATCCGCGAACAGTTTGGCCACTTCGCCGGTGCGCCGGACATTCTCGGCCCGGTTATCCAGGCTGAAGCCCAGGTTCTTGTTCAGGCCGTAGCGCAGATTATCGCCATCCAGGACATAAGAAACCCGACCCCGGTCAAACAGCAGCCGTTCCACGGCAGCCGCGATGGTGCTTTTGCCCGAGCCACTCAGGCCGGTAAACCATAACGTTGCACCTTGCTGACCCAGACGTTGCTGGCGCTCTGCACGGGCAACCTGGTTTCCGTGCCAGACGATGTTGGTAGCCCGGTGGACATGGCTGGAAAAGCGCTCATCAGTCAGTTTTGATTCCATCAAGACATGTACTCCTGCAAATCAGAGGTAGACTAAAGATAGCCTCTTGACCTCAAGACTACAAGTCCAGCACCATTACAACGTCATTTTGTTTTATCCCCCAATGAGGAGTTTTTATGCAAATCACGCAGCAGACCGAGGGTAATGTCAAGCAGATCGTCCTGACCGGCAGTCTGGACGGTAAGACTGCGCCCGAGCTTCAGGACAAAGTCCTGCCCCTCCAGGAGGGGGAACACCATGTTGTCATGGATCTCAGTGCAGTGGGTTTCATGTCCAGTGCCGGGCTGCGGGTACTACTGCTGATTTACCGCCAGGCCAGTGCGCATGGTGGCAAGGTGGTGTTGGCCGGCGTCAGTGAAGAAATCCATGAGGTCATGGAGATGACCGGGTTCATGGACTTCTTTT
Organism: uncultured Gammaproteobacteria bacterium; assembly: GCA_964398665.1. Lineage (GTDB taxonomy): Bacteria > Pseudomonadota > Gammaproteobacteria > CAYNNN01 > CAYNNN01 > CAYNNN01. The sequence goes on from CAYNNN010000017.1 coordinate 31,492, forward strand.
CTTTTGCTGCGACGCTGGCCGAGGCCCGGCAGCTGGTCGCCTGAGTGGTTCGCGGGGAGAACGCCGTAATGGAGACCTTGATTACCCCAGGCCATATTGATTCCCTGGAGCCGATTGCCGAGTTTGTGCTGCGGGTGGCCAAGGCCGCAGGGCTGGCCAAAAAACCAACCTTCGGGCTGCGGCTGGCCATTGACGAGATCGCGACCAACGTCATTGTTCACGGCTACCAGGAGGCAGGTGTCGAGGGCGACATCAAGGTCTGCGCATCCTGGACCGAGGCCATGCTGGAAGTGGTGCTGGAGGACATTGGTGCGGCTTACGACCCGCTCAAGGCGCAAAGCAGCGCCACGGATCAACTGGATCAGCCGCTGGGCAACCGTCCGGTAGGGGGGTTGGGCGTGTATCTGGCCGTGCGTAACGTGGATAAATTCATCTACGAACGGGTCGGCGATCGTAATCGCACCACTTTTGTGGTTTACCTCAACAAGGATGCCAGGCCCACTGTCGCCTGAGCGGGTCAGGTATGATGCCGGGTGCCTGGATCTGCCATGCACCTGGAATGGTTTTGCTCAGTGGCGCACCGCTGGCTGTTGCTCATCTTGACAGCGGTGTCGTCCTGCCGGGAGTTTTTCCGTGACTCAATCTGCAGCGCAGTTAGGAGTTAGTCATCAACTGTTGAGTTTGCAGGATGCTGCGGCCTGTACAGCCCTGGCCAGTGACCTGGTGCGCCAGGCCCGGCGGGAGGTGCTGCTTCATACCTATGACCTTGATCCCAGAATTTATGATAACACCCTATTTCTGGAGGCCATGACCCATTTCCTGCTCCAGCATCCCAGGGCGCAGGGTCGGGTTTTATTGCAGGATTCCAGCGGAATTATCAAGAATGGTCATCGGCTGATTGAACTCGGTCGGCGCCTGTCCAGCCGGCTGGAGCTGCGCAAGACTTCGCCCGATTACCCCTTTGACCCACAAACTTTTCTGGTTGTGGATGCCTGCGGTTATCTGCACCGTGCGCTGGCCAGCCGTTATGAAGCCAGCGGGGATTACCACGACCCGATGCGGGCCCAGGCCCTGGCCCGCCTGCACCTGCAGCATTGGGAACAGGCTCAGCCGGATGGTGAATTGCGGCGCCTGCATTTGTAGCGCCTCAGTGCGGCAGGAGGCGGCGCAGATACTGGAGCCATAGCCAGCGGGGTGGAATATCAGGATGGCGGGTCTGCATGTAGCGCCATGACGGTATCAGATAAGCCTTGAGCCAGGTAATCCGGGCTTTCAGGCCGGACAGGGCCTGCCAATCCAGATAAAGCTGCTGCCAGCGGCTGCCTTCCAGCAACGCCAGACTGGGTTCGGGTGGACAGGGTGCCTCCAGCCAAGTCGGCCAACCGGCAGAAAGTGAGGTTGGAAACAGGCTAACCGCTTGCCGGAGTGCAGCCTTGATGAGGGTGCTCAGGCGCTGGCGGTGCAGGCGCTCGCGCCAGAGTGCCGTTTCTGCCTCCGAGAGCTGATTAAGCAATAAAATCAGATCATACAGCCAGATCAGCCGTTGTTCCCCATAACGTTGGTGTTGTGCCCAATGGAGGCAGGCATGGGTGAGGGCGTCCGGGGCCGCCAGGGCATGAGCGCCTAATTGCGGCACCCAGACGGCCCGCTGACGCAGAGCGGCATAGCTGCCCACCTGAGCGCTGACATAGGGGCTGTTACTGATGCTCCAGTGGAGATCGTAAGCCTGTCCCGCTTGCAGGTAGGTGCATTGCGTGCTGATGGGCGTATCACCCAGACTCAGGTGATATTGATAACCTAGCTTGCGTAAGCCTGCTTCCACCTGAGGGCGGCTTGTGGCGGGTAGCAGCAGATCCATGTCGCTGTGTGGGCGGGCAGCGGGGTCAGGATAATGTGTGCAAGCCAGTGCTGCGCCTTTGAGTACCAGCGGTTCCAGACCCTGGTGCCCGAACCAGTCCCGTAGGGTTTGCCACGCGTGCAAACGATACAGGTGGCGGGCTGCTGCCTGTCGGTAAGCCGGCAGGAGTTCGCCCCGCAGCGCGGCGGGACAGCGCAAGGCCAGCAAAGCTTCCAGTTGTGCGCTCCGGGCCTGGGCCAGCAGCGCGGGCCAGGCAGCGGGTGCGGGCCAGTGGCCAGTGATGGCCTGGGCTAGCGCGGGGAATTCGGGGGGTAGGGCATGCACGGGCATGGCGCTCTACCCTGTAACCACGCAGGGCTTCACTGTTGCCCACCCATCTGGCCACCGGTATCCACCCACAGATGCGGCAGGCCCAGGCTGGCCAGCCAGGCGGGGCCGTCCTGTTCCTTGAGCATGGCGATGGTGGCTGCACTGCCGGCCAGCACGCACAAGTCAGCCCTGACCGTGACGGCGGCCAGGTGTCGCGTGGGCCAGCCGGTGCGCGGGTTGAGGATATGTCCGTAACGCACCCCATCCACCACCAGACAGCGGGCATAGTCACCACTGCTGGCCACCGCCCCGCAGCGCAACGTCAGTGCAGCCAGTTCGCCTGCCTGACGTGGATGTTGAATGTGGACTCGCCAGGGGCTGCCATCCGGACGTGGCCCCAGAACCCGGATGTCGCCCCCCAGATTGATGACGCCGCTGGTAATGCCCTGTTCCTGCGCCAGACCGGCAGCCCGGTCCACAGCATATTCCTTGACAATGCCGCCCAGGTCCAGCGCCAGACCTGGTACGGGAAAGGTGAGCACCGGTGCTGTCCAGCGCAGCTTGTCCCAGCCGATATGGGCCAGCTGCGCGTGCAGCTGTGCCTTGGTGGGCAGACGCGCCTGCGGGTCACCGAAACGCCACAACTGCCGTAGCCGCCCGGCGGTAATATCAAACAAGCCGTCACTTTGCCGGTAACAGGTCTGGGCATAATCCAGCAGGGCGGCGGTTTCGGCATCCACGACCATCTGGCCGCCTTGATCGGCTACCTGATTGATTTGGCTGAGCAGGCTATCAGGGCGATAGCGGGAATAGCGTTGTTCCAGCCGGGTAACTTCCGCGAGAACGGCGGTGATGGCGGCTTGCGCCTGTTCCGGCGTGGCATCCAGCCACAGGCTGCATGGCGTGCCCATTGCCCGAAAAGTGTGTTGGTGCAATAAAACCATGCCGGATCAAACTGATCTGAGTCTTGGTGGCCGGTGCATCCTGGCCCAGCGCATCGGACGCTACAGGCGGAGGCCTTCGCGGGCCGCCACGGTATGAATATCCTTGTCACCACGTCCGGAGAGATTGACCAGGACGGTTTGGTCAGGCCGCATCCGGGCCGCCAGTTGTAGGGCGTAGGCGACCGCATGGCTGGATTCCAGGGCCGGGATGATGCCCTCAAGCCGGGTCAGGGCGTGAAAGGCTTGCAGTGCTTCGGCATCAGTGGCCGCCACATACTGGGCCCGGCCGCTGTCCTTGAGCCAGGCATGTTCCGGCCCGACTCCCGGATAGTCCAGCCCGGCGGAGATAGAATGGGTTTCTACAATCTGGCCATCCGCATCACTCATGAGGTAGGTACGGTTGCCGTGCAGCACCCCCGGCTTACCCGCCGAAAGCGGCGCGGCATGATGGCCGCTGGCCAGACCGTCCCCGCCCGCTTCCACGCCATACAGGGCCACGTCCTGATCACCCAGGAAGGGATAAAATAAGCCCATCGCGTTGGAACCACCGCCCACGCAGGCCACACAGGCATCCGGCAGCCGCCCGGTCTGGGCCTGCATCTGCTGGCGCGCTTCACGCCCGATGATGGCCTGAAAGTCGCGTACCAGCATCGGATAGGGATGTGGTCCGGCAACCGTGCCAATGATGTAGAAGGTGTTGTCCACGTGGGTCACCCAATCCCGCATGGCTTCATTCAGCGCATCCTTGAGTGTTTTCGAGCCGGACTCGACGGCGCGCACTTCTGCGCCCAACAATTTCATGCGAAAAACATTGGCGGCCTGGCGCTGAATGTCCACCGCGCCCATGTACACTACACATTCCAGCCCCAGCCGGGCGGCAACGGTGGCACTGGCCACGCCGTGCTGGCCGGCGCCGGTTTCGGCAATGATCCGGGTCTTGCCCATGCGGCGGGCCAGCAGGGCCTGGCCAATGGTGTTGTTGATCTTGTGGGCACCCGTGTGGTTCAGATCTTCGCGCTTCAGGTAAATCTGCGCTCCGCCCGCCTGGGCTGTCAGGCGTTTGGCGTGATAAATCGGTGAGGGCCGCCCGACGTAGTGCTGAAAATCAGCATCCAGCTCAGCCAAAAATTCCGGGTCGGCCCGGTAGCGCAGATAGTTTTCCGTCAGCGCCTGCAAGGGGGCCATCAGGGTTTCGGCGACGAACTGGCCGCCATAAGGGCCAAAATGGCCTCTATTGTCAGGTAATTGGGTCAGATCTAGCGGCGCGTTCATGCAGGATGCTCAACAAACAGGGGAATGCCTGATGGTAACGCCGAGGTGGGTTGCAGGGCAATGCGGCGCAATTCCAGTGGCGCGTTGGGTGGGTAGCCCGCCGGGCGGTTTCGCGCTATAGTGACCTTTTGCCATTACCATTGCCATGGCGCGCAAGGCGCAGATTGAACGCATCACCCGCGAGACGCAAATCCGTGTCGCGCTTGACCTTGACGGCACCGGGACCGCGCGGTTCCAGACCGGTGTGCCCTTCCTGGAGCACATGCTGGATCAGATTGCCCGCCATGGGCTGATTGATCTGGACATCGAAGCCCAGGGCGATCGGCATATTGACGACCACCACACGGTCGAAGATATCGGGATCACCGTGGGGCAGGCGCTCAAGCAGGCATGGGGGGATAAAGCCGGGGTGCGGCGTTATGGTCATGCCTACGTACCCCTGGACGAAGCCCTGTGCCGCGTGGTCATTGATCTGTCCGGACGGCCCGGTCTGGAATTTCAGGCTGAGTTTCCCCAATTGCGCATTGGGCAGTTTGACGTTGAACTGGTGCGGGAATTTTTTCAGGGTCTGGTCAACCACGCCCAGATCACCGTGCATATCGACAGCCTGCGGGGCCGCAACACCCATCACATCGTTGAAACGATGTTCAAGGCCTTCGGCCGGGCCTTGCGCATGGCGGTGGAACCCGACCCGCGCAATGCGCACGTGCCGTCCACCAAGGGTTGCCTGTGAATACAGTGGCGATTGTGGATTATGGCATGGGGAATCTGCATTCCATTGCCAAAGCCCTGCAACAGGTGGCCCCGGAAGCCTTGCTCCAGGTGACGGCAGACCCTGCCATCATCGCAGCCGCCGGGCGTGTGGTCTTGCCGGGAGTGGGTGCCATCGGGGATTGCATGCGGCATCTGGACGAACGGGGTCTGATGGCGGTACTACGCAACGTAGCGGCACAAAAGCCTTTTCTGGGTATCTGTCTGGGGATGCAGGCGCTGTTCACCCACAGCGACGAAAACGGCGGGGTGGCGGGTTTGGCCCTGTTGCCAGGAACCGTGCAGCGCTTTCCGGCCAGTGTCCTCAAGGTGCCGCACATGGGCTGGAATGAGGTCGCACAAACCCGGTCCCATCCGCTGTGGGACAATATCCCTGACATGAGTCGGTTTTATTTCGTGCATAGCTATTATGCGCCGGTGACGCCGGCCTGTGCGGGCCAGACCACCTACGGTCTGCCCTTTGCGGCGGCGGTGGCTCAGCAGAACATTTTTGCAACCCAGTTCCATCCGGAAAAAAGCCAGCATGCCGGGTTGCAACTGCTCCGCAATTTCATTCACTGGCAACCCTGAAGGTTGACACTGCCATGTTGATTATTCCCGCCATAGACCTGAAAAATGGTGTTGCCGTCCGGCTCAAGCAGGGCCGGATGGAAGAGAGCACCGTGTTTGGTGACGACCCTGTGGCAGTGGCCGGGCGCTGGTTCAAACTCGGTGCCCGGCGGTTGCATGTGGTGGACCTGGATGGCGCTTTTGCCGGTAAGCCCGTCAACCACGGGTGGGTGGAAGCCATCGTGCGGGCCTATCCGGGCTGGCCGGTGCAAATCGGGGGCGGGATTCGTACCCTGGAGACCATTCAGGCGTATCTGGATGCCGGCGCGCATTACGTGATTCTGGGCACCAAAGCTGTGCAGGATCCTGATTTTGTGGCAGAAGCCTGTCAGAAATTCCCTCAGCAAATCATCGCCGGGGTGGATGCCCGTGAAGGCAAGGCCGCCATTCAGGGCTGGGCTGAACAAACCCAGACTCCGGTGGCCGAACTGGCTGCGCGTCTGGAGCAGGCCGGGGTGGCTGCCCTGGTTTACACCGATATCTTGCGTGATGGCATGCTCAGCGGGGTCAATGTCACCGCAACGGCAGCTCTGGCGCAGCAGGTGCGCTTACCCGTCATTGCCTCCGGTGGCATCAGTACCCTGACTGACATCCAGGCGCTGGTTGCAGCAGGCGGCATAGCCGGGGCCATCAGTGGCCGTGCGCTGTATGAAGGGACGCTGGACTTCACGGCTGCCCAGGCCCTGGCCGATGCAGGAGTCGCCTGATGGGCCTGGCCAAGCGCATCATCCCCTGCCTGGACGTGAATAATGGCCGTGTCGTCAAGGGGGTCAGGTTCGTGGACATCCGCGATGCCGGAGATCCGGTAGAAATTGCCCGTCGTTACGATCAGGCTGGCGCTGACGAACTGACCTTTCTGGATATCACTGCCAGTTCTGATAATCGGGACACCATTGTCCACGTGGTCGAAGCGGTGGCCGGGCAGGTTTTCATCCCGCTCACGGTTGGGGGCGGGATACGCACCGTGGACGATATCCGCCGGATGCTGAATGCCGGGGCCGACAAGGTGGGGATCAACACGGCAGCCGTGTTTCGCCCCGAGTTCGTGCAGGAAGCGGCCGACCGCTTTGGTTCCCAGTGTATTGTCGTCTCGATTGATGCCAAACGGGTCAGCACCGACGCTGAGCCCCTGCGCTGGGAAATTTTTACCCACGGGGGCCGCAAGGGGACGGGGCTGGATGCACTGGCCTGGGCCCGGCGCATGGAAGCCTATGGTGCCGGTGAAATCCTGCTCACCAGCATGGATCGCGATGGTACCCAGTCAGGCTTTGATCTGGCGCTCACCCGCGCCATCAGCGAAGCCGTCAATATCCCGGTGATTGCCTCCGGCGGGGTTGGCACGCTGGAACATCTGGCTCAGGGGGTGACCTTGGGCAAGGCCGATGCCGTGCTGGCTGCCAGCATTTTTCACTTTGGCACGTACACCGTTGCACAGGCCAAGCGTTATCTGGCCGAGCAGGGTATCGAGGTACGTTTGTGCTGAATCTGGCACCCCATCCGCCGATGTCCAGGCAGGCACACGCAGGGCTGGCACCTGTGCAGGACTGGCTGCGTACCCGCAACCCGCCCGTGCAGGTTGAGGGAGAGTTCTGGACGGCACGCCAGCGTCAGGCGCACGCCCTGCATGAAATTTCCTACCGGGCCTGTTTCAAGCCCCAGTTGGCCCGTTACTTCATCGAACGGCTGACCCGGCCGGGCGAGCTGGTATATGACCCGTTTGCAGGTCGGGGTACGACCCTGGTGGAGGCTGCCCTGCTGGGCCGGCAGACGGCGGCCAATGACCTGAACCCGCTTGCAACCATTCTGGCCCGGCCCCGACTGGAAGTCCCCAGCCTGGATGCCATCGCCGACCGGCTGGCAACGCTGGATCTGACCCAGATCGGTGCCGAACCGGACACGCTGGATTTGAGCATGTTCTATCATCCACGCACCGAGCTGGAACTGCGTGCCCTGCGGCATTACCTGCAGATGCGCCAGCAGGCGGGGAGTGAAGACGCTCCGGATCGCTGGTTGCGTATGGTGGCAACCAATCGGCTGACCGGGCACTCTTCGGGCTTTTTCTCGGTTTATTCCCTGCCTCCCAACCAGGCCATCAGTCCGGAGCGCCAGCGTCAGCTCAATGCACGCCGACAGCAATGCCCGGATTATCGGGCAGTCAACGCGCTGATCTTACGTAAAAGCCGCCAGCTGCAAAAGAACCTGACGCCGGAACAGCGTCACCGGTTGCAAGCCTGCGCTGCCGCTGCGACATTCCTGACCCGCCCGGCTCAGTACACACCTGAACTGGCCGATCGGACGGTCAGTCTGACAGTAACTTCCCCACCATTCCTGGATGTCGTGCAATATGCAGATGATAACTGGCTGCGTTGCTGGTTTAACCAGGTGGATATTCAGCCTGTGAGCGCCGCGCTGGCGGCCGCCCGTACCCTGGCTGGCTGGCGTGGCGTCATGAGCCAGGTTCTGGCCGAGTTGTACCGAATCACGCGCCGGGGGGGACATGTCGCCTTTGAAGTCGGTGAGGTCCGCCGGGGACGGGTCAAACTGGATGAGGTCATTGCCCCACTGGGCCGGGCCGCCGGTTTTCAACATCTGGCCACCCTGATCAACCGCCAGCGCTTCACCAAAACCGCCAACATCTGGGGTATTGCCAATAATCAGCAAGGCACCAACACCAACCGGATTGTGGTATTACGTAAACCCCGCACGGTGTCTTGAACCACATGACCGACTGGCTGGACGTAATCAGATGGGATGCTCAGGGTCTGGTGCCGGCGATAGCCGTAGATCATCAGACGGGCGAGGTGCTGATGCTGGCCTGGATGAATCGCGAGGCGCTGGCCCTTTCGGTTGCCGAAGGCCGAGCCATCTACTGGTCGCGTTCCCGGAACAGGCTCTGGCGTAAGGGCGAAGAATCCGGGCATGTGCAAAAACTGCATGCCCTGCGTCTGGATTGCGATCAGGATGTCCTGCTGCTCAAAGTCGAACAATTGGGGGGCATTGCCTGCCATACCGGGCGCAAGAGCTGTTTTTTCCACGAACTTCAGTCCGGGGCTTGGCAAACGGTGGAACCGGTGCTAAAAGATCCCGCCACCATTTATCACCGCTGAGCCTCTGATCGTGAGCGAGTTGTTAAGCCGTCTGGACGCCGTATTGCAGGCACGCAAACAGGCTGACCCTGGCCAGTCCTACGTAGCGAAACTGCACCATAAGGGCGTGGACAGCATTTTGAAAAAACTGGGCGAGGAAACCGCAGAACTGATCATCGCCGCCAAAAGCGGTAACGCACAGGATCTGATCCATGAAACCGCCGACGTCTGGTTTCATAGTTTGGTGTTACTCTCTGCCTTAGGGTTGAGTAGCCAGGACGTGCTGGCCGAGCTGGAACGCCGGTTTGGCCTGTCAGGTCTGGTCGAAAAAGCCCAACGCCATTCCACAACGCATGAATAGAGGTCACGATGGGTGTTTCTAGCATCTGGCATTGGCTCATTGTCTTGGTCATCGTGCTGCTGGTTTTTGGAACCAAGCGCCTGCGGGGGCTGGGTTCTGACCTGGGCTCCGCCATCAAGAGCTTTCGGAGCGCCATGAGCGAGGGGGAAAGCACCCCACCCGATGCCACCGCCAAACAGATCGGTGCGCAAGACAAGCCCACCACGCCGTCTGCTGTTAGCGGCGAGAGTGCCAAGCCCGATCAAAGCCGCCTGAGCTGATCGGCACCCCATGTTTGAAGTGGGCTTCTCGGAGCTAGTGCTGATCGGCATCGTAGCATTGCTGGTGATCGGCCCGGAACGGCTGCCGGGTGTGGCACGTACGGCGGGGCTGTGGCTGGGACGGCTGCGGGGCTACGTCAGCTCGGTCAAGCACGACATAGACCGCGAGCTGCGCACCCAGGAACTGGAACGTATTCTGCGGGATCAGGTGCGCACCCCAGCCCTGGAAGAGTTACTGGAACCCCCTAAACCTGCAGGCAGCGTGCCACCGCCGTCTGCCTCGGCGTCCTTGTCCGATGAACGCAACCCCACCCCTGGAAACTGACGCCGAGCAATCGCTGCTGACGCACCTGATCGAGCTGCGGCAGCGCTTGCTGTACGCCCTGGCCGGGGTTGCAGGTCTTTTTATTGCGCTGGTATCCTTTGCCAATGAGCTTTACGCTTGGCTAGCCTACCCTCTGCTGAAATACCTCCCCCAGGGCAGCCAGATGATCGCTATTGACGTGATCTCGCCCTTTCTGACCCCGCTCAAGTTCACCCTGATCCTGTCGCTGTTTCTCGCCGTACCCTGGGTGCTGTATCAAATCTGGGCGTTTGTGGCCCCTGGCCTGTATCGCCATGAAAAACGCCTGGTCATCCCACTGCTGGTTTCCAGCACCCTGCTGTTTTATCTGGGCGCGCTATTTGCCTACTATCTGGTATTGCCGGTGCTGTTTCAGTTTTTGGCAGCCACAACGCCCCAGGGCGTGGAAATGGCAACCGACATCAGTCGCTATCTGGATTTTGTCCTGACGATGTTTTTTGCTTTCGGGATTGCCTTTGAAGTGCCCGTGGCCACGGTTTTGCTGGTCTGGACGGGCGTGGCCACGCCGGAAACCCTGGTAGCCCAGCGGCCCTACATCATCGTTGGGGCCTTTATAGTAGCCGCAGTCATCACGCCCCCGGACGTTTTTTCCCAGGTTGCCCTGGCCATTCCCATGTGGCTGTTATTTGAGATTGGGGTTGTCGTCGCGCGCACCTACCAGCCACACTGGGAACCAGACCCGCCACCACCGACCGCAACGCCATCCGCAGCCCAGCCCCTGCAGGGTGGAACACCGATTTATGCCGAACCCTATCAAGGCCGCAGCGAAGCCGAAATGGAAGCCGAGCTGGATAAAATTGAAGCCGATGCGCAGGCCGAACAAGCAGCGGTCGATTTGCGCGCCGCCGAACAGGCGCTGGATCACGGTGACCCGGCGGAAGCGATGGCACGCCTGAGTCAGGTCTTACGCCGGGGCACGCCGGAACAATGTGCCCAAGCCCGCACCCTGCTCAAACGGCTTTAACACCTGTGCCCCACGCAAACCAGGCTGACAAGCGCCTAACTCGGTGGGAGGTTGTGCATAGAATATGCGCTCAGGTGAGCCAACCCCAGAGCAGCGCGAGCAGAACGCCTGCGTAAACGGCCAGCAGGAGCCATTCCCGCATCGCACCCCCGCACTGACGCCGCCTAGTCGCAGGCGGGCCATCCGGCGGGGGCGCAAACATCAGGCGCTGTAGTCTTCCAGACCCGGATTCTGGGTCATGCCCTTGAGTTTGGGCGTGTTGAGTTTTTTGACCTTCGCAGTCTTGACCGAACGCAAGTAGTCAGCGACCTGATCCCAGACCGGCGCGCCGGGGGCTTGGGAACCGACCGTGGCCCAACCGGCCACCACATATTTCTTTCCGGCTTCCACCAAGGTGCCGTCGTCCAGACGCATTTCGCTGACCCGCTTGCCCGCCGCCGCTGTCGGGTCCAGCACATAATCCAGCCCGCCGACCCGCACCATGTCCCCGCCCTGCTGATAATAAGGGTCCTGGTTGAACAGGTTGTCGCAGACATCTTCCAGAATGACCTTGATATCTTCCCCGCTCATCTCGCGCCGATAGGTTTCGGGATAGGTGATGCAGGTCTGATCCAGCACATGTTCCATCGTAATCGTCTGGCCGGGCAGGACGCTGGTGCCCCAGCGGAAGCCCGGTGAGAGGGAAATCTGGGCATCGTTGACTTGACGCAAGGCGTCGCAGATCACCTGATCGAAGGTGCCATTGAAATTGCCCCGCCGGTACAACAGCCCGTCGGCGACGGCCAATTCTTCGTTAAGCTGGCCCAAGTAGGGCTTACGCACCTGTTCGATATATTTGCCCATTTCCGGGTCAGCGGGTAAAAACTCC
>CAYNNN010000018.1:0-446 GCA_964398665.1 uncultured Gammaproteobacteria bacterium
CGGCTACGTAAGTGTTCGCCATCACTGCGTCCAGGTCCCCATCCCCATCCACATCTCCGAGCGCAATGCCGGTGCTGCTGTCCGTGGCATTGAAACTGGCGCAAGCGCTAAATCCGCCCGAGCCGTCGTTCAAACAGCGCTGCTCAACTGCGCCATCATTCGCCACCAGCGCGTCCAGGTCCCCATCCCCATCCACATCTCCGAGCGCAATGCCGGTGCTGCTGTCCGTGGCATTGAAACTGGCGCAAGCGCTAAATCCGCCCGAGCCGTCGTTCAAACAGCACTGTTCATTGCCAATATTCGCCACCAGCGCGTCCAGATCCCCATCGCCATCCACATCGCCCAGCGCAATGCCGAAGCTGTCGTCTGCGACATTGAAGCTGGCGCAGGTGGTGAAGCCGCCGGAGCCGTCGTTCAAGCAGCGTTGTTCGGCTACGTAAGTGTTC
>CAYNNN010000018.1:546-42019 GCA_964398665.1 uncultured Gammaproteobacteria bacterium
GCCATCACTGCGTCCAGGTCCCCATCCCCATCCACATCGCCCAAGGCAATGCCGACGCTGTTGTCCGTGGCATTGAAACTGGCGCAGGGGGTGAAGCCGCCCGAACCGTCGTTCAAACAGCGTTGTTCGGCTGCGTAAGTGTTCGCCATCACTGCGTCCAGGTCCCCATCCCCATCCACATCGCCCAAGGCAATGCCGAAGCTGTTGTCCGTGGCATTGAAACTGGCGCAGGGGGTGAAGCCGCCGGAGCCGTCGTTCAAGCAGCGTCGTTCAACTTGGCCATGATTCGCCACCACCGCGTCCAGCCGCGCCTTACCCCGCACCGCAGGTACGGCACCATAGCCCCACGCCATCTGCGGCACAGTGGCTAACGCGCCCCAGAGGGCCAATACGGAAACGTGGACGGTGAGAACGCGGGTGACGGTGAACATGGCCAGACTCCGGGGGTTGAGATGCCCACAGTGTAGCAGGGTAAAAAGCGAGGTTACAATCGCCTTTGTGGACACGGGTTTCTGTCATGCTGGCCTCCCTGGGTGGGGAAATACTCGTGGTGCGGGAAGTGGCCCGCTGGCGGATGGGAGCAGACGCCCGCTTGATGCTATAGTGAGTGCGCTTGTTATGGCGTTGTGAGGTGCATCATGAAGCGCTGTCGTGTTTGTCTGGGTGTGGCCGGGTTGCTGCTGGGTCTGACGCTTGGGCCTGTACAGGCTGATCCTGCTTATCCTTCGGTCAATGCGGTGGAGTTGTATCACGCGGGGGCCGACCGTTATTTTCTCAGTGTGGATGCTGCGGAAGTTGCAGCCTTGGCCAGCAGCGGGGCCTGGAAGCCCACCGGTCAAGTGTTGCTGGTCAGCCCGTTTACCCAGACACAAACCCCGGTCCCGGTACGACGGTTTTTCCATGCCGGACTATTTACCCACTTATGGACGGCGCACCCGGACGAGATCGCGGCGCTGGAAGCCAGCCCGGACTGGGTGTCTGAAGGCGTGGCTTTTTATAGCCACGGGCTGGGGCGGTATGGTTGCTATACCCTGGAGATCGGCACGCCGACGGACCCTTACGGAACACCCGTGCTGCAATTCAATGTAGTAAAACGCTTTTATCACCCGGTGCGCGGGATTCATCGCCTGGTCCTGTTCACCGAATACGCCCTGATTGAGCAATTGCAGGCCGAAGGCTGGCGTGACGAGGGCGCTGCCCTGTGTGCCAACCCCTATCTGCAGTATCCGTGATCGCACCCGACACGCCACCGGTATTGGCACAGCTGGGCGGCAAGGCCTATGCGCTGGCCCGACTGGGGGCCGCGTTTCCCATCCCACCCTGGCGCGTGGTGCCGCCGGATTATCCTGCGACGCAACTGGCCGAGGCGCTGCCTGCCGTGCTGGCCGCCCTGGGGCCAGGGCCGTATGCAGTGCGATCTTCTGCGGTGGAAGAAGATCAGGCTCAACATTCGTTTGCCGGGCAGTTGCAGAGTTTTCTGAATGTGCCGGCGCCAGCGGTGGCTGACCGGATTCTGGCGGTGCGCGACTCGGCACTGACGCCTGCCGTGGCGGCTTATCGGCAACAGCAGCAGCTCAGCGGGCCGGTACCAATACCGGCCGTATTGCTGCAAGCGATGGTACCCGCCACGGTGGCCGGCGTGGCTTTCAGCGTGGACCCGCTGGCCAATCCCGCTTTGCCCCGGCCACCTGTGGTCATCAACGCGGTTGCCGGGACTGCGGAGCGTCTGGTCAGTGGGGAACAGGACGGGGACAGCTACACCTGGAGCCGGGAGGGTCAATGCCTGATGACCCGGTTGGCCGGAACCCGCCCGGTACTCGATCCAGCCCGGCAGCAGGCTGTGGTTGCGCTGGCTTTGCGGGTGGAGCAGTATTTTGGCACTCCGCAGGATATCGAGTGGGCCTACGCCGGGGAAACCCTGTATCTGCTTCAGGCCCGCCCGATCACGACGGTGCCCCAGGGCGAACCGGTGTTATGGGATAACAGCAATATCGTTGAAAGCTATGGCGGCGTGACGGCACCGCTGACCTTCAGCTTTGCCTGCTATGTCTATACGCATGTTTATCAGCAATTCTGTCGTATCCTCGGCGTGTCGGAAGAACGGATTCAGGCACATGGCGGAGTGTTTGCACGCCTGTTGGGTTATGTGGATGGGCATGTTTATTATAATCTGCTGAATTGGTATCGGATCCTGGCCATGCTGCCAGGCTTTGCCATCAATCGCCGTTATATGGAACAAATGCTCGGGGTGGCTGAAGCCTTGCCCGAAGCGCTGACCCAACCACTGGTCGCCCAGATGGGCAGCACCGGACGTTGGGGCTATCTGGTACGCAGTGGCCTGAGTCTGTTGAGACAGGCGTGGGGCCTGAACACCCGCCGTCAAGCCTTTTTACATAGGCTGGAACAAGCCTTGCAGGAACCTCAACCGCCATGGGCGGCGCGGACCCTGGGGCAACTGGCGGCAGATTATCGTGCGCTGGAACAGGCACTGCTGACCCGCTGGGATGCGCCCTTGCTCAATGATTTTCTGTGCATGATTGCGTTTGGCATCTCCAAGTCCCTGCTACTACGCCATATAGGGCCGGAGGGGGCGGCGCTGCATAACGATTTTCTGCTCCAGCAGGGCGGGATCATCTCGGCTGAGCCGGCACAGCGGATTCGCCAGATGGCCGATCTCATCCGCGCCGCGCCTGCCTTGCAGGCTGCCCTGCAAGCCGGAGATTGGGCGGCGGCCCAGACCCATCCGGCCCTGGCCGAGGCTCTGGCCGCGTATCTGGCCCGATTTGGCGACCGATGCAGCGCCGAATTGAAGCTGGAAAGCCTGCCGCTGGATCTGGACCCGGTGCCGTTGCTGCACGCCATCGCATACGCGGCTCAGGGGGAGGCACCCCCTGCCTTGCCGATGGCTGATCCTGAAATCCGGCTGCGTCAGGCACTGGCTGGACGACCCTTGCGGTATCGTCATGTGCGTGGGTGGCTGCGTTATGCGCAGGCACGGGTGCGGGATCGGGAGAACTTGCGATTCCAGCGCACCCGCCTGTTTGGCCGGGTACGCCGGATTTTTCTGGCCATGGGCACCCAACTGGCGCAGGCGGGCATTCTGGCCCAGCCCCGCGATGTGTTCTATCTGGAGCTGACGGAGTTACTGGGCCTGGTGGAGGGAACCAGTACCCTGCAAGATCCGGCAGCGCAGATTGCCCTGCGCCGTGCGGCCATGCAGGCAGCCTTGACGCGCCCCGCTCCACCGACCCGCTTCTGGACTTATGGCGCCGTATGCCGCAGCCCCAGGGTGGTAGTCGCGCAACCATTGCCCACGGGTACGGTGCAGGACCACCATCAGCGACAGGGGACAGGCTGTGCGCAAGGTCGGGTACGCGCACCGGTACGGGTCATTCACGACCCACGCACAGAATCGCTCCGGGCCGGCGAAATTCTGGTGGCCAGCCACACCGACCCCGGCTGGATCGCGCACTTCAGTCAGGCGGCCGGGATTCTGGTGGAGCGGGGCAGTTTGCTGTCACACTCCGCCATTGTAGCCCGGGAGCTGGGCATTCCGGCTGTAGTCGCAGTCCCGGGCCTGCTGGCCTGGCTGCGTACCGGGGATATCGTGGAGCTGGACGGCAGCAGCGGCAGGGTGATCCGCCACCCGCCGTCCGACCCGGAAGCCTAACGCCGGGGGGGTGGGGCATAACCGGCGTCTTCGTCCTCTTCCCACATCCGGTTGCGCGGCGGGCGGCGCTGCTCACGGCGACATTCGATAATACCCTGTTCACAAAGCGTATCACGCCATTCATACTTGGCATAGTAACGTGCCAGCGGGCGCTCCTGGGGCCGGAAGGTGACGGTGACGGACGGTGAATGCTCGGTGCGACCAAACCCGGTGGCCGCCGTCTCTGTGGCTTCCTCAGCCGGGGCAGCCTTGGCCCGTGTCGAAGGTTTGCTGTTCAGCAAACCGCCAAACGGGGTACTGGCCGGCGCCTGCGTTGCGGGGGCTGCTGCGTCGGCCCGCCCGGTTTCGGCGCGGCCTTCTTCACGGGCAGCCGGAGCGCTGACCACTTGCGGCTGTTCGGCGTAGACAGCCACTGCGATCACGCCCAAGGCGCTGGCATCACCAAAGGCTTCCACGCTGTAAGAGCGTCCAGGATCGGTGAAGTAGAAGCGGTTGACCTTGTTTTTCCCGGTGCGCCAGCCTTCATAGGTTTGGGTCTCACCCGGTTCCAGCACATACATCCGTTCGTCAGGCGCCAGTTCGGATTGATCCCCGGACACAATGTTACGCCCATCCACGGCGATGACCAGCCCCACCCGGCCTCGGGTATTATTGCGGACCCGCACCCCATACTGCTTGCCCTTCAAGGCTTCCAGATAGGCTTTGTAAACCTGGTTGCTCCCGGAGTGGGCATACAGTGGCAGGGCGCGCCCGCCGTCAGTGGTGACTTCAACACTGACTGGTTCGGTCCAGCGCACCACCGGGCGGTAGTCATTCCGCTGGCTGGCCGGAGGTTCGCGCCGGGGGCAGCCATGTTCGGCAATCCCGCGGGTACACAGGGTTTCCCGCCAGTGATAACGCAGAAAATAACGCTCGGTCGGGCGGCTTTCGGGATCAAATTCCACCCGCACGGAAGGCGAGTGTACGGTTTCCCCAAAACCGGTGGCCGGTTCCGCTGCGGCAGAAGGAGCGCCCGCCTTGGCGCGGGCACGGCTGGCCGGGGCAGCCTCATCCCGGCTCAGGGCCTGAGGGGGCGGGGCCTTTTCCTGGTAAACCGCCACGGCAATGACGCCCAGGGCGCTGGTGTCGCCAAAACTTTCTGCATAGGAGTCCCCGGCATCCGTGAAGTAGAAGCGGTTGACCTTGTCTTTCCCGGTGCGCCAGCCTTCGTAGTCCTGAGTCTCGCCAGGGTCCAGCAGGTACATCCGCTCGGTATGGCGTAGCTGGGAACGTTCGCCGGAAATGATGTTGCGCCCGTCCACGGCGATGACCAGCCCCACCCGGCCACGGGTGTTGTTGCGAACCCGCAGGCGGTAACGCGCTTCGGGCTGGGCTTCCAGATACGCCTTGTACACGGCCTCACGGGCTGCGTGATGATAGAGCGGCAAGGTCCGCCCCTCATCGGTGACCACTTCCAGGGTCACTTCATTGCGGTTCCAGCGCACCGGTTCGTTGGCCTGCGTTTGGGCAAGCCAGCACATCAGGCACAAGGTGAGCCAGGCTGACCAGGCTTTCATGGGACGACTCCTGTGAGTGAGAGATGGGAAACAGCCTAACAGCGTCGGGTGAACCAGTTCTGAATCAGCCTGCTGCCGGTTCCGGGTCAGGTTCCAGCGTTGTCACCCGGCCATAGCCCATCAGACGCTCATAGCGGCGCTGGCGCAAGGTGTCAGGGCCTTGCTGATTCAGGTCTGCCAATGCTGCGCGCAGGGCGTCACCCAGCAGGTGGGCCGCCGCGTCAGGGTCGCGGTGAGCGCCGCCCAACGGTTCGGCGACAATGGTATCCACCAGGCCCAGCGTGTGCAGGCGGGGGGCGGTGATGCCCAGGGCCTGCGCAGCCAGGGGGGCTTGGTCGCGGGTCTTCCACAGGATGGAGGAGCAACCTTCCGGCGAGATGACCGAATAAGTGCTGAATTCCAGCATCAGCAGTCGGTCGCTGACCCCGATGGCCAGGGCACCGCCGGAACCACCTTCACCGATGACCGTGGCGATGATGGGGGTTTGCAGCCGCGACATGACCAGCAGATTGCGGGCAATAGCTTCGCTTTGGTTACGTTCCTCGGCGTCCACGCCGGGATAGGCGCCTGGGGTGTCAATGAAGGTCAGAATGGGTAACTTGAACCGCTCGGCCAGTTCAAACAGGCGCAAGGCCTTGCGATAGCCTTCCGGGCGCGGCATTGCCCAGTTGCGCGCCATGTTTTCCTTGGTATCCCGGCCCTTCTGATGCCCGACCACCACGACGGGCTGACCCTCGAAGCGCGCCAGGCCACCGATGAGGGCCTTGTCGTCACCGCAGTGGCGGTCGCCATGCAGTTCTTCAAAATCCGTGCAGCAGCGCTGGACATAATCCAGAAAATAGGGCCGTTCCGGATGGCGGGCCATCTGGTTGATCTGCCAGGGGGTCAGGTTGGCAAAAATGCGCTGGGTCAGGGTCGGCAGCCGGGCTTCCAGTTCTGCCAGTTCCTGCGCCAGGCCAGGATTGTTGACAGCATTCTTGCGCAGCTCCTGAATCTTGTTCAGCAGGTCGGCCAATGGCTGTTCAAAGTCGAGAAAGAATTTGGGCATGACGGATTCTCTATGGGCTTGCTTCCAGGGCCAGCAGCGGCGGGATGCTGTCCGGTGGCATCAGGTTCCTGATACGTTTGATATAATTGCGGGTATGCACCGGGACATGGGCGCTGACCTTTTGCCAGGCAGCGCTGCGCACCCGCTGGTGAGCGCGCAAGATCTTGCCGTGCCCGGCATTATAACTGGCAAAGGCAAAATACAGGCGATCCGATGCAGGTATCTTTTCCCATTGATCATACAGATAGCGGTTGTAATAGACGCCAGCCGCAATATTGGCTTCAGGGCCGGCCCGGATGCGGCGCAATTCGGGTTCCAGCCGGTGCAGACTTTGCAGCGTTGCTGGCTGAATCTGCATCAGGCCTTGTGGGCCACGGCGCCCTCCGGCGTTGGGCTTGAGTTTGGATTCTACAATGGCCTGCGCCTTGAACCAGCGCCAGTCAAAGCCAGGGCCAAAGTAGCGCTTGCTATATTTGCGAAACTGATGGTCATACTCGGCTGGCCAGTAGCCATCGGTCACCAGAGGCAGGTTGGGCGTCTTGATCAGCGCTGCCCAGACGGACTCACCCAGCACCATACCCAGCACCACCCCCAGCCAGCAGCCGATCCAGGTGCGGGGTATCCGGTGCATCAGTTCAGCCCTAATCCGATGACCAGGCCCATTGCGATGCCGATGCCGATGAACATGCCCATCACCATCAGGCCAGTGGCAATATTGCCCTTGCGTAGCTCATCGCTCAGATCAAACCCGGCCAGATGACTCAGGATGCGGCAGCCACTCCACATGAACAGCAGCGTCAGCAGGCCACCCAGCACCACGTAGATGAAGTTCAGCAACATGGGGTCCCATTCGGCAGTCAACATGAGTTACTCCAGTATAGTTTGGATTCGGGATAAGTGGCGCCGGATTCGCCAGCGCAAGGCATTGGCATTCAGGGCTACGGTGAGTGAAGACAGCGCCATGGCCAGGCCGGCGTACATGGGGTTGAGCAAGGCGCCTGTCCAGGGATAAAACAGCCCGGCAGCAAGCGGAATGCCCAGGCCATTGAAAATGAAGGCTAGCGTCAGATTTTCCCGGATATTGGCCAGCGTGGCCCGTGAAATCAGGCGCAGCTCGACCAGTCCGCGCAAGTCATTGCGCCGCAGGGTGACATCCCCGGCCAAGACGGCCACATCCGTGCCGCTGGCCAGCGCCAGTCCGACATCCGCCTGAGCCAGGGCCGGCGCATCGTTAATCCCGTCGCCGACCATGCCCACTACGGCACCGTGCGCCTGTAACTGTCGGATATACTCGATTTTAGCCTGTGGGGACATTTCCGCCTGTGTCGTCACAATCCCTGTCGCAGCCGCCACTCGCCGGACACTGGCCGGGGTATCGCCACTCAGCAGGACCACCTGCAACCCCGCCTGCTGCAAGGCAGCGACGACACCGGGGGCTTCGGGACGCAGCCGGTCTTCCAGCCAGAAGCGTCCCGCCCACTGCCCGGCCACGGCACATTCAATCAGACTCCCGGTCCCGGCAGCGGCAGGCGGGACAGCAACGCCCTGGTCCATCAGCCAGCGCGCCTGGCCCAGCCAGACCATCTGGCCCGCCAGGCTGGCACTGACCCCGCTACCCCCCTGCGCCTGAAATTCGGTCACGGTATCAGGCAGCACCAGATTCCGGCGGTGGGCGGCACGCACCAGGGCACGCGCCAGGGGATGCTCCGCGTGCTGTTCAATACCGGCAGCCAGCGCCAGCAGCGCTGCTTCCGTCCAGCCGGGGGCAGTTTCCACCTGGAGCAGATCCGGCACGCCTTCGGTCAGGGTGCCGGTTTTGTCAAAGACGACATGCGTCAGGTCACGGCTACGCTGCAAGGCGGCACCGTTACGGATCACCAACCCGCGCCGGGCCGCTTCACCCACGCCGATGATGACGGCCAGCGGCGTGGCCAGCCCCAGGGCACAGGGGCAGGCAATCAGCAGCACACTGACTGCGACAACCAGGGCATGACTGAGCGCTGGAGCCGGTCCCAAGCTGAGCCAGAGGCCAAAGCTGAGTGCTGCAATGCCAATGACGACCGGCACGAAAACGGCGGCGATGCGGTCGGCCAGCACCCCGACGGGCGGCTTGGTCGCCTGAGCATTGCGCACCAGTGCCACCAGTTGGGCCAACACGGTTTCCTGCCCGATCCGCTGCACTTCAAGCAACAGGGCACCATCCAGGTTCAGGCTGCCCCCGGTTGCCCAATCGCCCGCCTGACGCAGGCGCGGGGCCGATTCGCCCGTGAGCAGGGATTCGTCCAGCCGGGCCTGACCTTCAAGAATACGGCCATCCAGCGGAATGCGCTCACCGGGGCGCACCCGTACGGTTTCCCCCAGGCCCACGCACTCCAGGGCTACCTGGCTTTCCTGCCCGTTGCGGATCACGCTTACCTGCTGGGGTTGCAGACGCACCAAGGCCCGCAAGGCTGCACTGGCAGAGTGGCGCGCGCGGGCTTCCAGCGCACTGCCGATGGCCAAAAACGCCAGAATGGCCAGGGCACTTTCAAAATAGGCATGACGGGCCAGGCTGGGTACGCTGTCTGGCCAGAGCACGACGGCGGTGGAGTAGGCCCAGGCGGTCAGGGTGCCCAGGGCCACCAGCGTATCCATATTGGCGCTGCGCCGCCGCAAGCGGTGCCAGGCACCCCGGTAATAACGCGCACCTGTAACCCACATGATCCACAGGGTAAAGCCTGCCACGCCCAGCCAGAAAAGTTGATGGCCCTGCACTGGGGGCAGTTGATGCAACAGGTCGCCAACCATCAGGGCCAGGGCTGCAAGGCCAGCCGCCCCCCCTTGGGCCAGCAGCTGCCAGAACTGACGCCGCTCACGGCGGTGTTCTGCACGGCCATCGTCCCAGGGCTGCATTTCCGCTGCGTCATAACCCGCCCGCCGTACCGCAGCCACCAGGGTGGCGGCTGGAACCGTGCTGGTGATCTGCGCCGTACGTTCTGCCAGATTGACCTGGGCACTGAGAACCCCCGGCAGGGTGCGTAGCGTGGTTTCCACCGCAGCAACACAACCCGCGCAGCTCATGCCTCCGATGGACAGCCGCACAGTGATGGGCGGGTCAGACGGCGATGGGTGCGGCGATGGCAGCGTGGTGTTCATAGCCATGCAGCTCGATATCTGGAAGCGTGAAGTCGTCGATACGGGTGACGCCTGGATTAAGCCACAGGGTCGGCGGTGCCAGTGGACTACGGGCCAGCTGCTCGGCGGCTTGGGCCTGATGGTTCAGATACAGGTGTGCGTCACCCAGTGCAATATGTAGGACACCCGGCTTTAGCCCGGTGACGTGGGCCACCATGTGGGTGAGGAGTGCGTAGCTGGCGATGTTGAACGGCAGCCCCAGGAATACGTCCGCGCTGCGCTGGTATAACTGGCACGACAGCCTGCCGTCATGGACGTGGAACTGATACAGCAGGTGACAGGGCGGCAGGGCCATGTCGGGCAGCACTGCGGGGTTCCAGGCACTGACGATGAGGCGCCGGGAGTCTGGCGTGGTGCGTATCTGCTCGATGACCTGGGCCAGCTGGTCGATGTGGGGGTGCGGGGTGCCGGGCGCTGGCCAGCTACGCCACTGCGCGCCGTAGACAGGGCCAAGGTCTCCGGTGTCGGGGTCGGCCCACTCGTCCCAGATATGGACGCCGTGGTCCTGAAGCCAGCGCACGTTGGTATCGCCCCGGATGAACCAGAGCAGCTCGGTGACCACGCCCTTGAACCACAGGCGCTTGGTCGTGACGGCGGGGAATCCCTCGCTCAGGTCAAAGCTCAGGTGTTCTCCGAACCGCGATAGGGTGCCGGTGCCGGTGCGGTCGGTTCTGGTTGCGCCGTTATCCAGGATGCGACGCATCAGGTCAAGGTAGTTTTGCATGGGAGGCGCGATACCAAAGGAACAAGCCGGCCAGCAGCATGGGCAGCGAGAGCATTTGACCCATGGTCAGCCAGCCCAGGGCCAGGTAGCCAATGTGAGCATCCGGGGTCCGGATGAATTCCACCAGGAACCGGAACAGGCCGTACCAGATCAGGAACTGCGCCGAAACAGCCTGCACAGGCCGGGGCGTGCGGCTGTAGAACCACAGAATCAGAAACAGCAGTACGCCTTCCAGGGCGGCCTCATACAACTGGGAAGGGTGCAGGACTTGCTGGTAACGGGGCACCCAGAAACCCCAGGGCAGTTGGGTCGGTCCACCCCAGAGTTCCCCATTGATGAAGTTCCCAATCCGCCCAGCCAGCAGGCCAGGGGGCACCAGCGGTGCAATGAAGTCCGTGACCTGAAAGAACGTACGCCCGGTGCGCCGGGCATACCAGGCCATGGCCACCAAGACACCGATCAGGCCGCCGTGGAATGACATGCCCCCTTGCCAGATTTTGAACAAGATGAGCGGATTATCCAGAAATGTCGGCGCATTGTAGAAGAAAGTGTAGCCCAGTCGGCCTCCCAATACCGCACCCAGCGCCACGTAGAATACCAAATCATCCATTTCGGCCACTCGCCAGCCGGAACCCGGCTGCCGGGCACGCACCCGGCCCAGCCACCAGCCAGCGGCAAAGCCGACCAGGTACATCAGGCCGTACCAGTGTATTTGCACGGGTCCCCAGGCAAAGGCGACGGGATTGAGTTCAGGATAGGTCAGCATGGGCGCGATGATAACAGATTTGCCTATCCCAGGCGCCGGGCCTCGATGACGTTGGGCAACTGATTGATGCGGTCCAGCACCCGTGCCAGTTGCGCCAGATCACTCAGTGCCAGGGTCAGACGCATGTCGGCAGTGCTATCACGGTCGTTGTTTCGGGTTTGCACGGCCACGGCATTGATGTGTTCGCTGGCCAGCAGGCTGCCGACATCCCGCAGCAGCCCGTGACGATCATGGGCCAACACCCGGATATCCACATGATAACGAACGCCTTGCTCCAGTTTTCCCCATTCCACCTCAATCAGACGTTCTCGATGGGTGCTCCCCAGCTCCAGCAGGCGCGGACAGTCGGCCCGGTGGATGGTCACGCCATGGCCCAGGGTGATATAACCCCCGATGGGATCGCCCGGTACCGGTTTACAGCATCTGGCGATCTGAGTCAGGAGATTGCCCACGCCCAGAACCGAGATCGGTCCACTGTTGCTGGATGTTGTTTTGGCCGGCGCCGGGATGAGCTCGGCTTCCTGCGTTACGGGCACCTGGCCGGTCAGGGCATTGGCCAGCTGGGTGAGAGAAATGTCACCCCGGCCCAGGGCGGCCTGACACTCGGCCTGCGTGGACAGGTTGAACCGTTTCAGCAGCAAATCCCAATCCACCTGATGCAACCCCAGCCGCTGCATCTCGCGCTGGAAAATGGCCGTTCCGGCAGCAATATTGGTTTCCAGATGCTGTTGGCGGAACCACTGGCGCACTTGCGAACGCGCCTTGGGGGTCCGTAGAAAGCCCAGGTGGGTGGCCAGCCAGTCACGACTGGGAGCAGCGTGCGTGGCAGTCAGAATTTCTACCGTCTGACCATTGTCCAGTACGGTCGTCAGCGGGGCGATGCGACCATTGATCTTGGCGCCCCGGCAGCGATGGCCAATGTCACTGTGGACATGGTACGCAAAATCCAGCACCGTCGCGCCACGGGGCAGCTCAATGATTCGGCCCTTGGGGGTGAAGGCATAAACCCGATCGGTGAGCATGTCACCGGCCAGTCCTTCGTTCAGGGTCCGGGTATCGGGTTCCTGTTCCAGCCACTGGCGCAACCGGGCCAGCAGGGCCTCATCCTCCCGGACCTGGCTACCTTCCTTGTAACGCCAGTGGGCGGCCACGCCCTGCTCGGCGTGCTGGTGCATTTCCGGGGTACGAATCTGGACTTCAAAGGGCTTGCCATCCGCACCGATGACAGCGGTGTGCAGGGAACGATAGCCATTATTCTTGGGCACACCGATATAGTCGTCAAATTCGCCCGGAATGGGGCGCCAGAGGCTGTGCACCAGACCCAGGACCTGATAGCACTGAGGAACATCGGCAACTGTTACCCGAATTGCTCTGACATCAAGGATTTGATCAAATCCAACCCGCTTGCGCTGCATCTTGCGCCAGATGCTGTAGATATGTTTGGGCCGCCCGCTGATTTCGGCCGTAATCCGGTGTTTTTGGAATTCTGCATGTAGCTGGGCGATGGTTTCGGCGATATAGCGCTCCCGGTCCAGTCGGCGTTCATCCAGCAGCCGGGCAATCTGGGCGTAGGTCTCAGAGTCAAGGTAACGGAATACCCAATCTTCCATTTCCCACTTGATCTGGCCCAGGCCCAACCGGTTGGCCAGCGGGGCATAAATCTGCCGGGTTTCCCGTGCCAGACGCTGGCGCTGCTCGATCGGTGCCCGCCGGGCTGCACGCAGGGCGCAGAGCTGCTGGGCCATGCGAATCAACAATACCCGCAAGTCTTCGGCCAGGGCCAAGAGCAGCCGCCGCAGCTTGTCGGTCTGAGTGGCTTCCAGGGCTTCCACCGCAGGCAACTGTTGTAGACGCAGCAGTTTTTCCAGCATCAGGGCGGTTTTGGACCCGACCTGTTCACCCAGATGGGCCAGGCAATTGAGTTGGGCGATGACGACCGGGGCAAGCAGCGCAGCTGCCAGGGTATCCACATCCAGTCCCCACTGGGCCAGAATTTCCACACTCAGCAACCCACTGCGCCAGGGTTCCTGCAGATCGGCCTGTGGCTGGCACGCTGTCAGGGCCTGCTGGGCCAACTGGATGAAACCCTGCTGTTGTGCAGGGGGGTAATCGGCCAGAACGGCCTGCCCCCATTGCTGAAGGGCAGCAGCGTCCAGCGGCTGAGTATGGCTGAGTTTGCTGGGAATGCTGACCATCAGGCGCCCGGACTAAAGCAGGTGCGAAACCAGGCCATCCGCCAGTTTTGGTTCAAACCAGGTGGATTTGGGCGGCATGATGCCCGCCGTATCGGCAATCGCCATCAGGTCAGCCATCGCCGTGGGGCGCAGGCTGAAGGCAACTGCGGCCTGGCCGCTGTCCACAGCCTGCACGAGGGCGCTCAAGCCCCGGCCCCCGCCGATGAAGTCAATACGCGGATCGCGGCGCAAGTCGGTAATGCCCAGCAGTGGCGCCAGCACCTGGTCGCTGAGGATACTGACATCCAGCTGGGCCACGCGGTCGGTATCCGGCTTGTGTGCAGCCTGCCAGCGCTGCCATTGTCCAGCGAGGTAAATGCCAAATTCACCGGGCACGGTCGGGGCTACCGGTCCGGTGGCCGGGGTCAGGGTGCCCCGGCCAGCCAGCGCGGCCAGCAGGTCTGCCGGGCTTAGCGCACCCAAATCCCGGACGATACGGTGATAGGCCAGAATCTGGAGCTGATCGCTGGGGAATAGTCCGGCCAGGAAATAACCGGCATTCCCAGCCAGGGCCCGGGCCTGTCCCAAACGGGCTGCCGCAGCAGTACGATGATGGCCATCGGCAATGTACAACAGGGGAAACTGTTCAACCCGCTGCTGTAGCTCGGCGAGGGTGGCCGGGTCCGTGATCACCCATAACTGGTGCTGTACGCCCTGAAGCTCGGCCTCGGCATCGGGGTGACGGTCAGCCAGCCGGGTCAGCAGCCGGGCCAGGGCCACATCGGGCGGGTAAGCCAGAAAAGCAGGGCCGGTCTGGGCATTGAGGGCCTGCATGTGCTGGAGCCGGTCATCTTCCTTGTCGGGTCGGGTGAATTCGTGCCGGCGCACCCGCTGACTCAGATAAGCAGCAACCGAAACTGCCGCCATGAGACCCGTCTGCTGATGCGTGCCTTGGGTCAGCCGGTAGACGTAAAAAGCGGGCGTGGGGTCAGGGCACAGGACGCCGGCCCGTTGCAAGGCGGCAAAATTGGCGGCGGCCTGGGCATAAATCGCGGCATCATGACGCCCCGTGCCCAACGGCAAGTCAATTTCGGCCCGGGAGACATGGAGAAAACTGTAGGGCCGCCCAGTGGCCAATTGCCGGGCTTCCGCCGTCGAGATCACATCATAAGGCGGTGCAATGACTTGGGCAGTCATGGCAGGCATGGGCCTCAGCCCGGCAAATGGTCGAATCATCAGTTACCCCTGTGGCACAGCACGCTGGAAACCCGCGCGTAATATCACCCCCGGCGTTACAGCGCAAGCCTTTCCAAGGGAATGTTTTTCACTGCCAGCCGGTTATCCGGCGGCTGGCTGATGACAGGGCAACAGGGCCGCATCGGGTGGTGTCGGGGTCAGCGTCTGGGGCAAATCGAACCAGTAACGCGGCTGAGTGGTCAGCTCCGGCACAATGCGGGCTTCAACGCCAGCGGCCTGAACGGCCGTGAGCTTGCGTTCGGCGCTGGGCAATTCCCGGAAATAACCGAAAGCGACCTGGCCCAGCCAAGGCTCCTGAGTGACACGCCAAGCTTTGAGGTTTTGCCGCTGGGCCTGGCTGATCAGGGCCTGCGCCTGTTCCGGAGCGGGTTGGGCCAGAACCCAGTAACGGGTCGGTACTGATGTGGCTTCTTCCCAGGCATGCCCCTGGCCTGGCCACCGGGCCTGGACCTGCTGGCGCAGCCGGACCTGGGCCCACGGCCCCAGGCGATAGCACAAGGGCGTGGGACTGGCCGCCGGAACCACTTCCATAGCCAGGGCCCCGGCGGTGGATTGTGGGTGGACCGCAGCCACCGGCAGCAACTCAAGTGCAGGCAAATCCAGCGGTGGTAATGCCGGGGTCTGGGCAGGCAGGGGCAGATGGAAGCCACTCAGGGCATAAATCAGGTTGAGCAACACCAAAACTATCGTCAAACCACGCATCGCATTTCTTCCAGCCAGCACGCCAGCCCCTGCAATACCAGCTCAGGCCGCACTTGGCAAGGCAGGTTCAGGGCTGCTTGCAGCATGGCTGCGTCCCCGCCGTGCAGCAGGATCTGATCGGGTCCATACTGGACATGCAGCCGCTCTACCAGGCCGATAGCGCAGGCCAGTGCGCCTTGAGCCAGCGCGGCTGCCGTAGTTTGAGCCAATGCCAGTGGCGGGGCCAGCGGGGCCGCAGGCGGCAGATGGCTTAGCGCTTGCGGCAAGCTATCGGCCAGTAGACGCAGGCCAGGGGCCAACAGGCCACCCTGATGCTGCCCCTGGGCATCCAGCAGATCCGCAGTCAGCGCGGTGCCCGCGCCGATCACCAGCACCGATGCACGCGGGTAATGCTGGCGGGCGGCCAACAGGGCCAGCCAGCGGTCAACGCCCAGCCGCGTGGGTTCAGGGTAGGCATTGCGCACCCCACAGGCGCTGGCCTGGGCGTAAACGCGGCGTACGGTCAGGCCCTGCTGTTGCAATTGAGTGATGAGCTGGGCGGTCAGAGACTCCGGCCCCACGCTGGCCAGGGCCACCTGCCCGGCACAGACAACCCGGTCGGTCAGCAGCTTGGGCGGTAGCGTGCCGTGGTGGGGAATGGCTACGGGAGCAGTCAGGTACTGACCGTCCCAAAAAGCGTGCTTGATGCGGGTATTCCCGCAATCAACCAGCCAGTCGGCCATGATTGGCAGCCGGGCGCAGGCTCAAGTCGCCCAGATGAAACTCGCTGATACCTTCCGGCTGTTCCAGACGCAGGGCACCATTGCCCCCTACCCCGACATGCAGGCCCTGAACGGCGCCCTGGGGCGTGTGCAGCGTGACCAGACGCCCGGCGTACGCATCCAGCGCCCACCAGCGGCGCCGATACGGGGCAAATCCAGTTTCAGGGTAAGAGCGGCAGACCTCCAGCAGGACCCCCAGCACCTGTCCGGCCAGCACGGGCAAGGGCATGTGAACCCCGAGGCTTTGCAGATCCGTAGCCCCTGGCCAGGCACCGGGGATGCGGTTCAAACCCACACCCAGCACCACCGTGGCTGCAGTGCCCTGCACCCGGCTTTCCAGCAACAGGCCACCCAGCTTGGCCCCGTGGACCAACAAATCATTGGGCCATTTGAGATGGCAGGGTACCTGCCAGCCTTGCAGCTGCTCGGCCAGCGCTACCCCACAGGCCAGGCTCAAGGCCGACCAATTCGCAGGTAACTGGGGGTAATGCCAGGCCAGCGACAGGTGCAGGTTCCCGGCTTGCGAAGCCCAGGCCCGACCTGCCCGGCCCCGGCCCTGAGTTTGGATCAGGGCGATAACGGCCTGACCGTGCGGGTCGGGCAGTCCCAGCAAATGGCTATTGGTGGAAGCCAGGCTGGCATGTACCGTGGCGGCCTTCAACCAGCGCCGGGAGGCCGCCGGTACCGCCTGCCACAGGGCTTCGGTAAGATCCGGGACCATGGGGGAATCAGTCGTAATAGTGGATGGACCAGCCGCCGGGGCGGTGGTAGTGAATGGACCAGTGGTCATCATAGTCGTAATAATTGGGGCGATGATGGTGATGATGCCGGTAGTGGCGACGCGGGTAATAATCCCGGTCACGGTCATAGTGCCGGTAGACATGTCGCTGGATGGAGGGCGAACGCTCAACGGCGTAGGTATCGCTGCCATAGCCTCCGGCCTGGGCAAGCGGCGCTGCGGCCAGCAGACCGGCTAAAGCAAGACCAAGAAACGTGCGCATGGGAGTGTCTCGTGGAGGTGACGCTTGCAACCTACACCCTGACAACTGAAGCCGACCTGAATCCCGTAACATTCAGTGCTGTTGTCGGGTATCCAGTCAGGGTAGAATCCAGACTGGTTCATTATCGGGAGATGGTGTCATGCGTTTGATCATGCTGGCCCTGATGGCCTTTTTACTAACACCGCAGGGGGCCTGTGCCCAGGCGAAACTGGTCCAGCCGCCTTATACGGAACCCAAGGTGGTTTTCGATTTTTATTTTTCCGATCCCAGCCATATCAATGCAGCCCTGTATTGGCTACGCGCCTTGATTAACCCGCTGGGTGACGCCCCTTATAATCAGAGTCCGGATGCCATGCAGCTGGTCGTGGTGATTCACGGTACCGAGATCGTCACCCTAGCCAAAAAGAATGCGGAAAAATATGCAGAAGCCGTTGATCGAATGCGTTATTACGCTGAACTGGGGGTCAAGTTTCGGGTATGCGGCATGGCAGCCCAGGATTATGGCTACCAGCCCACCGATTTTCAGGATTTTGTCGAAATTGCACCCTCTGCCCTGCCGGAATTGGTCTACTGGCAGCAGCAGGGGTATGCCCTGATCACACCCCAGATCATGGCCAAGCGCTACAGCATCGAAGAGCTGCGTTAACGACCCGATACCTCGCGATTATAAACCCACTTCAGGAACCATATGACTGATACCGACGCCTGGGAACTGCCCGGCATGGGTAAAGATCAACCGGGGATCACTGCGGATTGGCTGCTGCTGCGCCCGACGCTGATCGATGGCGTGCGGCTGAAAGAGGTCCGCAATGTGCTCAAACGCGACGGCACACTGGTGGAGATCTACCGCAGCGACTGGGCACTGGACAGCGGCCCGCTGGATCAGGTGTTCCAGGTCGGGTTGCAACCGGGCGCTATCTCCGACTGGCATGCCCACGCGCTGACTACCGACCGGATCTTTGTCACCCAGGGCCAGATTCTGCTCGCACTCTACGATAGCCGGCAAAATTCGCCGACCTATGGACAGAGTAATCAATTCCGCCTCAGCCTGCTGCGCCCGATGCTGGTGAGCATTCCGCCGCGCATCTGGCATCTCGTGGCGAATGTCGGCAGTGAATATGCTGCGCTCTTGAATCTGGTGGACCGCGCCTATCACTACGAGGATCCCGACCACTACCGTCTGCCCAGCGACACGCCGCACATCCCCTCTCCGTTCCCCAAGCGGCCATGAGTCCTCAAGTCAGCGTCATCATCGCCACGTACAACCGGGCCAATGTGCTGGCGCATGCCTTGGCCAGCCTGAAATGCTCCACCTATCAGGATTGGGAGGCCTGGGTGATCGGTGATGGCTGCACCGATGATACCGCCACCGTGGTGGAATCCTGTGCGGATGCGCGCATCCAGTTCCACAATCTGGCGCACAACAGCGGCGACCAGGCTGAGCCGAACAATGCAGGCTTCAGGCGTGCCCAGGGCCGTTATATCGCTTATCTCAATCACGACGATCTGTGGTTCCCCGATCATCTGGCGCTGGCACTCGCAGCCCTAGAACAGAGTCAGGCCGATGGGGTGTTCACCTTGAGCGATTTCATCCTGCCCAACGGGCAGCGGCACCTGATCGGCTCGTTCCCCGGTGGGTGTTATCAGGGTTATGGTTTCGCACCTGCCTCAAGCTGGCTGCTGCGCCGGGAGTTGCTTGAGGCCGTGGGCGGCTGGCGGCCACGCCAGGCCAGCTACGTTGTCCCTTCGCAAGAAGTGCTGCAACGCGCCTGGAAACAGGGCCGGCGGCTGGAACTGGTCCCCCAGCTCACGGTACTCGCCTTTGCCTCGAAATATCGTCCGGGCTGTTACCTCCAGCACCCGGCCCAAGAACAAGCCATGTTCCTGCACCAGTTGCAAACTGCGCCCGAGACCTTGCGCGCCGATGAGCTACGACGTCTGGCGCTATATTACGGCGAACGGGAAAAAGACCTCGCGCTGTTGCGTCCGTTAAGCCAATTTGGGCGTAACCTGCTCAGCCACCTGTGTTTGAGCGCGGGCGTGCAGCCCAGCGCTCTGAGCAACCTGCTCCGCTACGGCTTAAGACGCGGCGGTTTCGTGCGCGCACTGCGCAAACAGCGGGGCTTACCCGCCGAGCCCCGGTAGCCGGCAGCCACGCCTGAAGGGCCAGCGGGTGGCGGGCCACCCCCATCAGAGCGGCGGCAGGAACCATTGGAATAATCTCCAATGAACGCCTATAATGAGCGTGGCCTGCCAGACAGGCCGGAATGTCCCTAATTACTCTTTGGAGGCAATAATGCGTTTATTCCATAAGCTTGCTCTCGCGGCTGTGATTTCTGTTGCTGGCACCGTGCCCGCCCACGCCTGGTGGGGCGGCGGCCCCTGGGGCGGCGGCGGCCCCTGGAGCAATATGTGGGATGGCACCGGCATGGGTGACTTCGACATGAACATGCGTAGCTCTGGCTGGGGTCGTGGCAATGGCTACGGCTACGGCAACCCCTACTACGGCGGTTATGGCTACCCCTACGGTGGCTACGGCTATCCGTATGGCCCTTACGGCGCAGGCCCCTGGGGCGCACCGGGCTACGGCTATCCGGCCGTCGCTGCTCCGGCTGCTGCCCCTGACAAGAAGTAAGCTTCGCGGCTAGCTTGTTGCGCACAGGGACGTGCGCATTTTCCCATGCGCCTGTTTTGGTCGCTTGCCTTGCTCGTCAGTCTCACCCCGAGTGCAATCTTGGCTGCGCCCATTCTGGAACTTCAGCATCAGGCAGGGCTCATTAGTCTCCATGCCCAGGATATTCCCCTCAAACAACTGCTTGTGACCCTCGGCGCCCGTACCGGCGTGACCGTCGCGGGAGACATGGACGAGAAAGCGGCTCAGCAAAGCATCAACTACCAACTCGGGCCTCTGGCCTTGCCGCAGTTACTGGCTGAACTGAAGAGAATTGCGCCTTTTAACTACCTGCTTCTGCAACGTGCCGGCCAAGCACCCCGCTTATGGTTGCTCCAGACGCAGACCCGCCCGGCCACTCCGGCGCCACAGATTCCGGCAGCAGCCGTCCCGGCAGCCCAGCAGCCCATCCCGCTCCCGCTCATTCCACCGCCGCAACAGCAGTAGGCAGCGTCATCCAGCGTCGGGGCGTCAAGACACCCGTTGCTGTTATTTCCGCCAATCCGCAAAAAATTTCCGCCTGATACACACGCCACCACCCTGGCCGCCCGGCGTGGGGCAAGGCCTGACCTTGAGCCAGGCGCCACGCCGTCGGGCTATCTACGGCTAATATGGGCCAGTGCGCGACCAACACATCCGCTGGCTGCAAATAATGCCGGGCTTCTGCTGCTGAACTTGCCTGCAAGGCGGTCAGACTGACCGCCTGCGCCAAGGTCCAGGTCCCGACGCCAGTACGGCGCAAGGCATGGACGTGAGCACCACAGCCCAGCAGCTGGCCCAAATCCTCTGCCAGCACCCGGATATAAGTGCCCTTGGAGCAATGCACCCGCAACTGTAGGCAGGCGCCCTGCCAATCCAGACAATCCAGGGCGTGAATGGTCACCGGGCGAGGCGGGCGGGCGATCGTTTCCCCGCGCCGCGCCAGGGCATAGAGTGGACGCCCCTGATGCTTCAAGGCCGAATACATGGGCGGTATCTGCGCAATCGGACCTCGCAGCCGATCGAGCGCCTCCGTCAGGGCGCTCTGCGTGATGTGCTGCCAGGGGCGCATGGCCGTGACCGCGCCCTCAGTATCCCCGGTTGTCGTGGTAACGCCCAGGGTAACGCCCACGTCGTAGTGTTTATCTTCGGCCAGCCAGAATTGGGCGAATTTGGTCGCCTGTCCCAGGCAGATGGGTAACAGACCTGTAGCCAGCGGGTCCAGACTGCCGGTATGGCCAGCCTTGTCGGCACCGTAATGCTTGCGGACTGCGGTGACTGCTGCCTGGGAACTCAGGTGCAGGGGCTTGTCCAGCAACAGCACTGCCGCCGTTGCGTCAGTCTGCATCCGGGGTGTGGGGTACAGCAAGCTGGGCAAACAAGGCACTGATGCGCTGGCTCTGGGCCAGGTGGGCATCTGCCCGGAAGTGCAGCTCGGGCAGGCTGCGCAGGCGCAAGGTCTGGCCCAGATCATGCCGCAGGCGCGGTGCAACCTGATTCAGGCTGCGCAGCAACGGGGGTAATTCTTCCGCTTCGCCCAAGTAGGACAGCAGCACATTGGCATGTCGGTAATCCCGGCTGACCTCGACGGCGCTGATCGTCAGCCGCGCTACCTGAGCAGCCGTCAACCAAGGTCGAATCAACGTGGCCAGGGCACGCTGAATTTCACCGGCCACACGCTGCTGGCGAGGATATTGCTTCATAAGGTACGCTGTTCACGAACCCGCTCAAAGACTTCGATGCGGTCGCCCGGCTTGACATCATTATAGTTCTTGACGCCTATCCCGCACTCCATATCTGCCTTGACCTCCAGCACATCTTCCTTGAACCGACGCAGGGATTCCAGTGCGCCCTCAAAAATCACGATATTATCCCGCAGGACCCGAATGGGGTTGTTGCGCCGCAAGACACCCTCGACAACCCGGCACCCGGCGATGGCACCCAGTTTCTTGGAATGAAATACCTCGCGTACTTCGGCAGTGCCCAGGATTTTCTCGCTGTATTTGGGTTCCAGCAGCCCCGTCATCCGCAACTTCACATCATCCAGCAAGTTGTAGATGATGCTGTAATACAGCAGTTCCACACCCTTTTCCTCAATCAGGGCACGGGCAGCGCCATCCGCCCGGACATTGAACCCCAAAATGGAAGCTGATGCAGTGTGGGCCAGATTGACATCGGATTCCGTAATGCCCCCGACCCCGGAGCCGATAACCCGTATTTGCACTTCAGCAGTACTCAACTGCTCCAATGCAGGCCGCAAAGCTTCGACACTACCTTGAAAATCAGCCTTGACCAACAGGTTGAGCGTCTTGGTCTGACCTTCCTGCTGAGCCTTGGCAAACATGTCCTCCAGTTTCGCCGGCTGACCACCGATCTTGGTATCCCGGAATTTGCCCTGCCGGAACAAGGCAATTTCCCGGGCTTTACGCTCATCCGAGGTGGTCAACATGTCGTCCCCGGCCGCAGGCACTCCAGACAACCCCAAAATGACCACCGGCGTGGATGGCCCGGCGGCCTCCAGCGGGCGACCTTGTTCATCCAGCATGGCCCGTACCCGGCCATATTCCCGTCCTGCCAATACCATATCGCCCTTGCGCAGGGTACCGCGCTGGACCAGCACCGTTGCCACCGGCCCTCGGCCCCGATCCAGGCTGGCTTCAATGACCACGCCCTTGACCATCCCCTCGGTCGGTGCCTGCAATTCCATGATTTCCGATTGCAGTGCCAGCGCTTCCAGCAAGGCATCCACACCCTGACCGGTTTTGGCGGAAACATTGACAAACAGGGTATCACCACCAAATTCTTCGGCAATGACATTATGTTGCAGCAATTCCTGACGCACATGTTCCGGTTGGGCACCAGGTTTGTCTATCTTGTTGACAGCAACCACCACAGGCACTTTGGCCGCCTGCGCATGCTGAATGGCTTCAATGGTCTGCGGCATGACGCCATCATCAGCTGCCACCACCAGGACCACAATGTCCGTGGCCTTGGCGCCGCGTGCCCGCATGGCCGTAAAAGCTGCATGACCTGGTGTATCCAGAAAGCATACCTTCCCCTTGGGAGTACTGACCAGGTAGGCCCCGATGTGCTGGGTAATTCCGCCTGCCTCACCTGCCGCAACCCGAGTCCGGCGGATATAGTCCAGCAGAGAAGTCTTGCCATGATCCACATGGCCCATGATGGTGACCACCGGGGCACGCAGCGCCTCATCGTGTTCATGCTGGGCCTGTTGCTGTTGCAGCCATTCGGCTTCCGGGTCGTCCGGAGAGGCCAACTGCGCCTTGTGCCCCATTTCTTCCACCACCAGGACCGAGGTATCCTGATCCAGCACCTGGTTGATGGTAGCCATAATACCCAATTTCATCAATATCTTGATGACTTCTGGCACCTTCACCGACATGCGCCCGGCCAACTCGGCTACCGTGATGGTTTCCGGGATGATGACTTCTCGCACCACTGGACTGACCGGGCGTTCAAACCCGTGCGTCTGGGTCTGGCGCGGATCAGGGCGGCGCCCGGCAGGCTGATTGGACGGGAATTTACCCCCTTTCTTGGGCTGGGAGCGGGATTTATTATGACTGCCAGGCTGAGGCCGGGCCTCGGCTTCGCCCCCCCGCTGACGCCATTGGGTGGCCCCCTTGTCGTTACTTGCGCCAGCGGCCGGACGGTGCGGCTTGCTGGCAATGGGCTCTTTGGCGGGCAGGGGCTTCCGAAGCTTGGGCAACAGGGTGCTGCCGACTTCATCCTGAGCAGGTAATTCGTCCTGCATGGCCTTCTTACGCCGGGTTCCGGCAGATTCTGGCGGCTGGGCAGCTTCAGCCGGCTTGGTCCCCGGCGCGGGCTGGGCCGCCTCGGCAGCCAGACGCTGAGCTTCGGCCTCGGCAGCCAGACGCTGAGCTTCGGCCTCGGCAGCCAGACGCCGGGCTTCGGCTTCGGCAGCCAGACGCTGGGCTTCGGCTTCGGCAGCCAGACGCTGGGCTTCGGCTTCGGCAGCCAGACGCTGGGCTTCGGCTTCGGCAGCCAGGCGCCGGGCTTCGGCCTCGGCGGCCAGGCGCTGGGCTTCGGCCTCGGCGCTTGACCGTTCCGGCAAATCGCTCGGACGCTTGACATAGGTACGACGCTTGCGCACTTCGACACTGACGGACTGCGTTCGGGCCTGGGCTGGGCCGCGTGGGGCATTGGGCACCGGCTGCTTCAGTTCCGTGACGGTCTTGCGGTTCAGGGTCACCTTTTCAGGTTCTGCCGGGCTGGGAGTAATAGTGCGCTGGGGGTTACGCAGATAGCGCAGCAGCTGCCAGCGATCTTGCTCGCTCAACTCGGCGTCCTTACCGCTGACGGTAACACCGGCCTGTTGCAGGCGCACCAACAGCATCTCGACCGAGATACCGATTTGAGTGGCCAATTGCTTGACTGTGGTCTGACTCATCGCCTCTGTTCTCCCGCTAGCCGACTGCGGCCCGTGCGGCCATGATAATCTGTCCGGCCCGATTCTGATCCAGGCCCGCGATACCTAATTCCAGCAAATCCGCCACCGATTGCTCGGCTAGCGCTTCCAGGGTGTCCAGGCCCTTGACCTGCAATTGCTCAGCCAATGTTATATCAATTAGGTCAAGTTGTTCCAGTGATGTTGTACCCGCAGAGGTCTCGGCTTCAAACCAATCGGGAACCTGTTCCCGGGCTGCCAGAATGAGCTGGGTGGCCTGTTCCGGTGTGATGCCCTCTACGTCCATGAGGTCGGGTACGGCCTGTTGCGCCAGTTCCGCCACAGTCTGAATACCGGCGGCCCGTAGTGCCGCCAGTGTATCGGGGGTCATGCCTGCCAGGGCAGCCAGGTCGGCATTGGCGGCGGGATCCGCATCACTGATGGCTTGCGCCAGCAAGGCGTCACGCGCCCGTGCCCGCAGTTCTTCCACCAGGGCTTCGTCAAAATCGGGTACGGCCAGCAGCTCCTGGGTAGGGACATAAGCCAGCTCTTCCAGACTGGAGAAGCCTTCACGCACCAGCAGGCCGGACATTTCCTCGGAAATGCCAAGCTGCTCCCCGAACATATGCTGGATGCGCTGGGTTTCGGTACGTTTCTTCTGCTCGGCTTCCTGAGCAGTCATCACCGTAATCTCCCAGCCAATCAACTGGCTGGCCAACCGTACATTCTGGCCGCCGCGCCCGATGGCCAAGGCCAGAAAGGCTGCGTCAACACCGACATCAATGTTATGGGTTTCTTCATCCACCACCAGCGAGATCACCTTGGCAGGCGACATGGCATTGATGACGTAGCGGGCCAAATCTTCGTCCCAGAGTACCACGTCGATCCGCTCACCGGCCAGTTGGCGGCTGACAGCTTCCACCCGCGAGCGGTGCATCCCGATGCAGGCTCCCATGGCGGCCATCGGATCCAGCCGCTTGGTGCGGGGACGGATGGCAATCTTGGCACGGGAACCAGCATCACGGGCGATCCCCATCACCTCAATGCTGCCATCCGCGATTTCCGGCACTTCCAGCTTGAACAACTCGCCCAGCAGTTCCGGGGCAATCCGGCTGGCCAGCAAGTGCGGGCCACGGCCCGGCGCATCAGCCTCATTGACCTGATATAGGTAAACACGCACGGTATCACCGTTACGGATTGCCTCCCGAGCCGAGGACATCATCTGCTCACGCGGCACCAGAATCTCGGCTCCATCCAGCATTTCCAGAATCAGCCCCCCGCGCTCGAATTTTTTTACCGTGCCGGTCAGCAGTTCACCGACCCGATGCCGGTAAGCCTCGACGACCCGGGAACGCTCGGCTTCCCGGACCTTCTGGAAGATGACCTGTTTGGCAGCCTGGACATCAATGCGCCCAAATCCGGTGGAAGGCAATTGCTGCTCCAGGTAGGCATCCACCTGAATGTCAGGCTGTTGTCCACGGGCCTGGGCCAACAGCAGGGTCCGTTCCGGTGCGGCAGCGACCACTGTTTCATCCTCGGTGACCAGCCAACGTCGAAAGGTTTCCTGTTGACCGGTCTTGCGGTCAATGTTGACCCGGATATCCCAGTCCGCGCCATGATGCTTGCGGGCCACGGCGGCCAGGGCTGCTTCCAGCGCTTTAAAAACGGCATTGCGTTCCAAACCTTTTTCATTTGCAACGCTGTCAATGAGGATCAGGAGTTCTTTGCTCATCGTTGTTTATGCTCCGGTGCCAGATGGGCCTTGCTGATGTTGGAAAGGGGAAATCGGTAGGCCTGGCCACCGCATTCAAGCACCACAGCATCCTGCTCAAGACCACCCAGCGTGCCCGTCCAGCGCCGGCGTCCCTCCACCGCCAGGCTCAGCTGCACCACAGCCCGCTGGCCGGCAAAGCGCTGGTAGTCCTGAGCCTTGAACAGCGGCCGTTCCAGCCCTGGCGAGGACACTTCCAGGGTATATGCACCCCTGAGGGGGTCAGCAACATCCAGGACCCCGCTGACCTGGTGACTGACACGGCTGCAATCGTCCAGACTGATACCGTCCGGCTGGTCAATGTACAGACGTAATAGCTGACTGCGTCCTTGACGTAATAACTCAATTCCCACAAGTTCGTAGCCCAGGCCAGTGACGGCGGGTTCCAGCAGTGCCTGCAAATCTTCGCGTTTCATGCGTCAAAAAAAAAAGGGCCTGATGGCCCTCCTGCGTCTGGAGGCTGGTCCAGCCTCATGACCTGGCAATAAAAAGCCCCGAAACGGGGCCCTGAATGGTAGCGGGGGCAGGATTTGAACCTGCGACCTTCGGGTTATGAGCCCGACGAGCTGCCAAGCTGCTCCACCCCGCAGTAGAAGGTCGGATTCTAGGGTCTCACGATTCAAAGCGCAAGTTTTATTTTCCCGGCGTCACGACCCTGACGGCCTGCCGGGGCCGCAAGTCGGCCATCCCCTGCGTCACGACCGCCTCCCCGCCCGTCAGCCCCGACACCACCGTAACCCGGTCACCCTGTAGCACGCCGCTGCGGATCCGACGCTGCTCCACCTGTTGCGCCGCATTGATCACCCAGACAAATTCCCCGTGCTCATCCTGCTGGATGGCCCGCAGGGGCAGGGTCAGCAAGGTAGTGGCACGATCAGTCCAGGTGATCGTGCAGCGCCCGCCGGGGTACTGATCCGCAACGGGTGTCAGCGCCCGATACTCGACCACGCCGTAGGCGCTACCGGCGTCCACAATCGGATGCCGGCGCTCGGTGTGTGCGGCCACAGGGGCCTGATTGGGGCACTGGATCTGGGCAGGCGCTGTGCCGTCCCACTGCTGTAGGCGCTGCTCACTCAACTCCACCCGCAGCACCAGGCTATCCGGGTCATACAGCGTCAGCAGATGGGTATGGCTGGCTACACTATCGCCCGGCTCCACCTTGCGTTCGCTGAGCACGCCAGGGAAAGGGGCTTTCAAAGTATGGTCAGCCAGTCGTATCTGGGCCAGGCTCAGGGCCGCCTGGGCCTGAGCCTGCGTATTGACGGCCTGATCCAGGGCCTGGGCAGTCGCCAGCTGGCTGCCCATCTGTTTCAGGCGACCCAGTTCCGCCTGGGCCTGAGCCAGACTGGCCTGCGCCTGCACCAGGGCCAGCTCGGCACGCCGGGCATCCAGACGCACCAGCACGCTGCCTGCCGCCAGCATACTACCCTCAAACCCGGCAACCTCGGTAATCAGGCCTGCTTCCGGATTGTGCAGCCGCAGCAGACGCCGGGCCTGCCAGAGGCCCAGGGCGGCATGCTGGGTGCGGGTGGTGGTGGCAGCCAGGGTTTCCACCTGGACCAGCGTGGCCGATGCCCCGCGCCGGGCGGCGGGTGGTTGCGCCGAAGGGGACACCGGACCAGGCTGGCAGGCGATCAGACCCAGCGCCAACACGCCCCACAGCGCAGACTTCATGGGTGGGCTGGGAACTGGCCGTTAGGATAATGTTTGATCTGACGGCGGATATTGCGCTGAACCACCAACCCCAGGATTTCCAGGGGCTGAGTCAGTTCCAGTTCGGGGTAGGCCGGGTTCAGAGGCACCAGAAAACGGACGCCCTCATGCTC
Organism: uncultured Gammaproteobacteria bacterium; assembly: GCA_964398665.1. Lineage (GTDB taxonomy): Bacteria > Pseudomonadota > Gammaproteobacteria > CAYNNN01 > CAYNNN01 > CAYNNN01. Next base: position 28,053 of record CAYNNN010000018.1, read on the forward strand.
GACATAGCGGCGAAACCAGCGTATTCCCTCGTATTCGGCAATGACGAAGGCCCCATTTTCGCAGTAGTGGGCCGGGTCAATAATGATGATACAGTGTTCCGGGAACTCGGGCGCCATGCTGTCGCCGATCACCCGCAAGGCGAACGGTTCGGCACTGGCACAACTACTCAATTCAGCATCGACAGGTAAGGCAGGGGTGGCAGACATGGGCAATACTCACGGGGCTACAAGCAAGTTTGGGCAGTTTAATCATGGTTGAGTTCAATGCCTATACCGAAAAGCCGCACAAAGAACGACACGATTGGGCCAATCTGCGCGATTTGCTGCCGTTGTTGTGGCGCTGGCGTGGGCGGGTGGGTCTGGCGCTGGCCTGTCTGCTGCTGGCGAAACTGGCCACAGTCGGTGTGCCCTTGTTGCTCAAGGCGCTGGTGGATCACCTGACCCCGCGCGACAATCTGCCCCTGGTCTTGCCGACCGTGCTGCTGTTGGGCTACGGGGCGTTGCGGCTGGCGGGTTCGCTCTTCAATGAGCTGCGCGATGCGCTGTTTGCGCGAGTGCGTTATGGGGTGATGCGCGAGCTGTCCGAGCAGGTGCTGGCCCACCTCCATCAATTACCCCTGCGCTTTCACCTGGAGCGCCAGACCGGTGCCATCTCCCGTGATCTGGAACGCGGCACCCGCAGCCTGAGTACCCTGATGAATTATCTGGTGTTCAACGTGTTGCCGATTCTGGCCGAATTTCTCCTGGTGGCCGCTGTACTGCTGGGGCAGTATCCGCCCATTTTCATGTTGGTCACCTTCATCACCGTGCTGGTCTATTTTGTCTTCACCTTTGCCGTGACCGACTGGCGCATGAATTTCCGCCTGGAAATGAACAAGCTGGATTCTCAGGCCAATACGCAGGCCTTCGATAGCCTGGTCAATTATGAGACGGTGAAGTATTTTACAAATGAAAATATGGAATTACGCCGTTATCATGATACCCTGCGCCGTTGGGAAGACCTGGCTGTCTTAAGTCAGACTTCCATGTCGGTATTGAATTTTGGTCAGGGAGCGATCATTGCCCTGGGCGTGACGCTCATCATGTTTCTGGCTGCCGAAGGCGTGACCACAGGCCAGTTGACCCTGGGCGATCTGGTGTTGATGAACGCCTTTTTGCTACAGCTTTTCATCCCGCTCAATTTCCTGGGGATTGTCTATCGCCAGATTCGCTACGCGCTGGCAGATATGGATTTGGTCGTGCGCCTGCTGCGCCAGCCTGCCGAATTGCAGGATGTGCCTCAGGCCCGACCCCTGACACTGCATGGCGGTCGGGTGGAGTTCCGCCAGGTCAGTTTTGCCTACCACCCGGAGCGGCCCATTCTGCATGACCTCAGCTTTTGCATCGCACCCGGGCAGAAGGTGGCTGTGGTCGGCCCCAGCGGTGCAGGCAAATCCACACTGGCCCGATTGCTGGTGCGCTTCTATGCGCCGCAGGCGGGCCAAATCCTGATTGATGCCCAGGACATCAGCCAGGTGAGCCAGACCAGCTTGCGGGCAGCCATCGGAGTGGTGCCGCAGGACACCGTGCTGTTCAACGAGAGCCTGGAATATAATCTGCGCTATGCCAAACCCGATGCGACCGAAGCAGAGTGGGTGGCGGCAGCCCAACGGGCGCAACTCCACGACTTCATCCAGAGCCTGCCCCAGCGCTACCAGACGGTGGTGGGCGAACGTGGCCTGAAACTGTCCGGGGGCGAAAAGCAGCGCGTCGCCATCGCTCGGGTCATGCTCAAAAACCCCAAAATTCTGGTCTTCGACGAAGCTACCTCCTCGCTGGATTCCAATACCGAGCGCCAGATTCAAAGCACGTTGCAAACGGCCGCCATGGGACACACCACGCTGGTCATTGCCCACCGTCTTTCCACTATCGTGGATGCCGATCAGATTCTGGTACTCCAGCACGGACGCATCGTCGAGCGCGGCACGCATGGGGTGCTGCTGGCGCAAAATGGCCTGTATGCCGAGCTGTGGAATTTGCAACAGCGTGAAGAAGGGTTGCCTCCAGAGTCAGAGTAATAGCACCAGCCTGGGTTACCAGCACCGCAGGTCACGGCGTGATCGCCTGTCGGACACACCTTGCGCCTGCCCAGGCCCGACGACAAGCACTCACCATGTCTGGGGGTATTGTCCTGACTTTGGCTTGCCTGCGTCCATGCCACAACGCACAATGTAGCGCCTGATTTGCCGAGGCGACCTGCATGACGACCGTTGCTGAATCTGCCCTCCAGACCCACTGCGCAACCCTGACCAGCGCACTGGCACAACACCCGCTGTATGCCACTCTGACCACCCCGCAGCAACTGCGTCTGTTCATGCGCAGCCACGTCTTTGCGGTATGGGATTTTCAATCTTTGCTCAAGGCGCTCCAGATCCGTCTGACCGGCGTGACCGTGCCCTGGCTGCCTACCGCAGATCCGGAAGCCCGGCGTTTGATCAACGCCATTGTCCTGGATGAGGAAAGCGATCTCAGCCCGGACGGACGGGCGGTCTCGCACTTTGAGCTTTATCTGGAGGCCATGCAGCAAGCCGGGGCTGACAGGCAACCCATTTTGCATTTCCTGGCCCGCCTCCGGGCTGGGGACAGCGTGGCACAAGCCCTGACCGACCCGAGCCTGCCGCCGGGCGTGGCGGATTTTGTCGGTACCACCTTTGACCTGATAGCCAGCAACGCCACGCATCAAATCGCTGCGGCATTCACCTATGGCCGGGAAGCCATCATCCCGACGCTGTTTCTGGCCATCGTGCAACAACTGGCGGCGCAGCGGCCCGAGCAGTGGTCGGGCTTCGCCTATTATCTGGAACGGCATATTCACTGCGACGCCGAGGAACACGGCCCGCAAGCGCACCGACTGGTCGCCCGCCTGTGTGGTAACGACCCGCAACGCTGGTTACAGGCTCAAGTTAGCGCGCAGCGGGCCCTGGCGGCCCGCCAGCGTTTGTGGAATGCCATCCAGGCAACGACAGAGGCGGATCAGCCCCACCGGACCTCCTGTCCTGCATGAGCCATCCGCACGTTGGGCCGCAACGCCTGCTGCACCTGCTGCACCTGGTCAGCCCCACCGTGCCGACCGGGGCGTTTACCTATTCTCAGGGAATTGAATGGGCTGCGGAACAGGGCTGGATTCGCACTGCGACAGATCTGACGGCATGGCTGGAAAACCAGTTGCGCAGCAGTCTGATGCCCGTGGATATCCCGCTCCTGCACCGTCTGCATCAGGCCCTGGCCCAGGCCGACGCTAACGCCGTCCAGACTTGGATTACGTACCTCAAGGCCAGCCGGGAAACCGAGGAACTGCTGCTGGAGGAAACCCAGCGGGGGCGTGCCCTGGCAGACTGGCTCATTGCGCTGGAGATCCCTGAAGCCCGCATCTGGAAACCCTGGCTCAGCCAAAGTCAACTGGCGGGTTTTGCCTACGCAGCCCTGCGGATGCAGATTCCCCTGCCCGAAGCGGCCTTGGGTTATGCCTGGAGCTGGCTGGAGAATCTGGTCATCGCGGCGGTGAAAATCATCCCCCTGGGCCAGGCACAAGGCCAAAATGCCCTGTATCGGTTGCTGCCCATCGTGCCCGACGCGGTGACCCAAGGCCTGGAGTTGCCCGATATGGCCATTGGCGCTTCGACCCCGGCGCTGGCCATTGCCAGCAGCTGCCATGAAGTTCAATATACCCGCCTGTTTCGTTCTTGAGAGGTGCTGATGTCCAATCCCTTACGTGTCGGGGTGGGTGGCCCTGTCGGTTCCGGCAAAACCGCCCTGCTGGATGCCCTGTGCAAGGCCATGCGGGATAATTACGAAATCGCCGTAGTCACCAATGACATTTATACCCAGGAAGACGCCCAGTTCCTGATGCGCAGCGAGGCCCTGCCGGTAGAGCGGATCATCGGGGTGGAAACAGGCGGCTGCCCGCACACCGCGATTCGGGAAGATGCCTCGATGAATCTGGCCGCCGTGGAAGATTTGCAGCAACGGTTTCCCACGCTGGATCTGATTTTCATCGAAAGCGGCGGGGATAATCTCTCGGCGACGTTCAGCCCGGAGCTGGCGGATTTGATGATTTACGTCATTGATGTCGCGGAAGGTGAAAAAATCCCTCGCAAGGGCGGCCCCGGGATTACCCGTTCCGACCTGCTGGTCATCAATAAAATTGACCTGGCGCCTTACGTGGGCGCTTCCCTGGCTGTGATGGAAAGCGACAGCCGCAGGATGCGCGGTGATCGCCCCTTCGTATTCACCAATTTGAAGGAAAAGCAGGGTCTGGATGAGATTATTGCCTTCATCATCCGCCAAGGTATGCTGCGGGTGCCCGCCTAAAAACCACAATTGTTGTTTTTTAGTATGGAATTGGTTACGATCCGATCCGATACCCATCAGGTATCGCCCTCTATCCAATCAGGAATTTGTCTCATGATCGCCCGTACCTTGAGTCTGGCCCTGCTGCTGGCCGTCAGCACGCCTGTTTTAGCCCTGACAGCGGTTGAAGAAAAAGCGCTGGGGAACGCCCAGAATGCGACCTTGGGCCCCATCACCGTTGCAGCCACCAATGCCTACAATGCCACCAACGTCGGTGGTCCGCTGTATAACCGGGCATTTTCCGATTGCTCCGGCATTTCCGGTCTGGGTCCGGTGAATTATCACGTGCAGCCGGTGTTTTTTGGTGCCAGCGGGGTTTATAGCTTTTCCAGTGCGCAAAATGGCTTTGATGGCTACGTCCACCTTTATATAGATGCTTTCGACCCACAAAATGCGCTCACCAATTGTGTAACCGGCGATGACGATGGTAACGGCGGAATCGGTACCTCGGATTTTGATGCCAATGTAGACGCCAGTCGCCAGTATTTTCTGGTCACTTCCGGCTTTGCAGCCGGTGACGCGGGCACGTTTACCAATACCGTCACTGGGCCAGGCACCATTGCCTTTGGTTTGGCAGTGCCGCTGTTGGGCGTCGGTGGGCTGGCATTCCTGGGCTTAGGTCTGGCAGGTCTGGGTATCTGGCGGCAGCGGCGGGTGCGCTAATGCGTCAGCCCCTTTGGCAGCCAGGTCGCTGTCAAAGGGGAGACTGCTGAAAAATCTTAAAAAAGTCAGCCGATAAGCCGGGTTCTGTCGTGGACAACCATTCCTCTGCGATTTGCGTCGCCGCAAACCTGTAGCAGCCTACCCAAGTGCGGTGCGGGCCACACCATTGCACCCCTATTTGGCCTTGCTTCGAGCGGGGTTTACCCTGCCACCCCCCTTGCAGGGGGCGCGGTGCGCTCTTACCGCACCTTTGCACCCTTACCTGTGCCCCCTTGCGGCGGCCATCGGCGGTTTATTTTCTGTGGCACTGGCCGTCGGCTCGCGCCGCCCAGGCGTTACCTGGCGCTCTGCCCTGTGAAGCCCGGACTTTCCTCTATGCGCAAGCACAGCGGTTGTCTGGCTGACTCCTGTGCTACCCTACGGGAGTCGTCGTTGTTTGGCAAGCTTTGAGGAAGGGTTATGTTCGGGTTGGTACAACTGGGTCTGGGTTGGCTTGACGAATTGGGCCGCTGGCTGGCGCCGCTCGGTTTACGCCTGTTGATGGCATATGAATTCTGGGAATCCGGCATGGCAAAGCTGCACGGAGATAACTGGTTTTCCAGCATTCAGGATCAATTCCCCTTTCCTTTTAACCTGATTCCCACCGACATCAGTTGGCAGATCGCGACCTGGAATGAACTCATCGGCCCGTTACTGCTGGTGCTGGGTCTGGGCACGCGCCTGGCGAGTTTTTCGCTGATTGTGCTGACCTTGGTGGCCTGGGTCAGCGTCCACGGCGGCAATGGGTACAATGTCTGCGACAATGGCTATAAATTGCTGGTATTTTATCTGCTGATGCTGATTCCCCTGGTATTGGCCGGGCCGGGCAAGTTGAGCCTGGATTACTGGTTCTGCCAGCGCTGGCTGCGTACCTGATCCGCAGGATCAGGGGCTGCTGCCACCCAGTCAGAGGCGAGCTGCGCGTTCCCCCTCATGAACGCGCTGCTTGCCGCGCCGTTTGGTGCGCGTCCCAAGCCATGCTTGCAAAAATTTGCAGATGCGCTTTACTGAATCGGGAGCTACCGGCTTCCAGCCCTCCGATCCACCTGAACATCTACTTGAACATAGAGGTCAATCATGTACAAATTATTGGGGATGACATTGCTGGCACTCTGGGCAACGGCCTGGACCCCGGTGAGTCTGGCATCCGGCGCAAGCTGTACCAGCAAGTGTGCCGAAGAAGAGCAGGCCTGTCTGAAACGCACCAACAATCCGGGCCAGTGCGGTAAAAAGGCCAACGAATGCACGGACAAGTGTAAATAGGCCAGCGCGCCCGTGAGTCAGTCCAGTGCCCGTGCGACAGCTTATCTGGAACCTCTGCGGGCACTGGACCCGCAGCTACTACATCAGCGTCTGAGCCCCAAACCCGAACAGCCCCTGCCGCCCCGGATCCGGCCCCACAAGCAACTGAGCGCCAAAATCCTGGCGGAAACCTGGGCTGTCTTGCAAGCCTACAGCCCGGCTGATACGGCCACGCAGGCCGCCTTGGCAGATCCCGAGACGCTGGCACAGCTGGAACACTATCAGGCCAATATTGAATCCTGCATCGGCACGGTCAAAATCCCGGTGGGCGTCATCGGCCCCCTGCGGGTGAATGGTCTGCATGCCCAAGGCGATTTTTATGTGCCGCTGGCTACGACGGAAGCCAGTCTGGTCGCTTCATATGGACGTGGGGCGCGCCTGCTCAGTGCTGCCGGCGGTTGTACCGCCATCCTGCTGAGTGATGGCCTGACCCGTGCCCCTGGATTTGCTTTCAGAACCGTGCTGGAAGCAGGCCAGTTTCTCGCCTGGACCCTGACCCATCTGGAGGAACTCAAGGCCGCTGCCGAAGCAACCACCCGGCATGGCAAATTGCTGGAGTTACGTCCACATCTGGAAGCCAATCATCTCTATCTGGTGTGCGAATATGCGACCGGCGACGCCAGCGGCCAGAATATGGCAACCCTGGCGACAGAAGCCTTGTGCCATGCCTTGCTCTCGCATTGCCCGGTTAGTCCGGAATACTGGTTTCTGGAGGCAAATTTCTCCGGGGACAAAAAAGCCTCGGCGCAAGCCTTTCTAGGGGTGCGCGGCAAGAAGGTGACCGCAGAAATTCATCTCCCGGAAGCTCTGTTGCACCAGCACCTGCATACGGACAGCACGACCTTGCAGCACTACTGGCGCATGTCGGCGCTGGGCGGGGTGATGAGCGGCACGCTGGGCGTGCAGGGCCATTACGCCAATGGACTGGCAGCGCTGTATCTGGCAACCGGACAGGATGTTGCCTGTGTGGCAGAATCCAGCGTAGGCGTCACCCGGCTGGAAGCCGAACCTGAGGGTTTGTATGCTGCCGTGACCTTACCCAATATCATGGTCGGCACGGTCGGGGGCGGTACCGGCCTGCCCAGTCAGCAGGCCGGGCTACGCATTTTGGGTCTGGTCGGGACCGGCCACGCTGCTGCATTGGCGGAAGTGGCAGCCAGTGTCTGTCTGGCAGGGGAATTATCCCTGATCAGCGCAATCTGCGCCGGACAGTTTGCCTCGGCCCATCAGCGCCTGGCCCGCCAGCGCGGCGCAGATCACGCCGGGTAAGGCCGCAACTTTCAGGCCGTCTGGCGCCAAAGACGCTGCCACCAGCGCCGCCGCTGGGCCGGGGGAGCCAGCGCGTTGGGCAAATCCACCGGGCGCAATTGAGACAGGATCCAGCCGGGCAGGATGCGGGCCGTGCTGATGCCGCAGGAAACACCCAGATTATCGGGATCATAAATCTTGACAAACCGGGGTTGGTCACGGTCGTCCACGTAGACTATCCCGCAGTAATCAGCCTCGTGTTCAGCCCGCAGCAAGGCGTCAATATGATCGATGAAGGCCAGCAGCTCGCTGCGGCTGAGCGGCGCAGTCGGGGGTACTTCTCCGACTGCGTAAAGATGCCAGCCTTCGGGCTGCTGGCGCAAACGCGCCCACAAGCCATTGAGGTCGGGCCAGCGCAGGATGCCGCTGAAGCTGCCGTTGAAGGCTTGCAGATAGGCATCCGGAGCGCTCATGTCCCGTTATTCTGACGCTCGCGGATTTCGTCCAGGCTTTTGCAGTCGATACACAGGGTCGCCGTGGGCCGCGCTTCCAGGCGCTTGAGGCCAATTTCCACGCCACAACTGGCACAATAGCCATACTCGCCGGTTTCCAGCCGGGTCAGGGCCTCGTTGATTTTATCAATCAGCTTGCGTTCCCGTTCCCGGGTGAGCAGTTCGAGGTTGAATTCTTCTTCCAGTGTAGCCCGGTCATTCTGGTCGGAAGGATTCCCGGCATCGTCCTGCATATGGCTCAGGGTGCGGCTGGCTTCTTCCAGCAGTTCCGCTTTCCAGGTACGTAATACCGTACGGAAATGCTCAATTTGCCGCTCATTCATGTATTCCTCGCCCACCTGAGTCTGGTAGTGCGGGAAATGGAAATTCGGGGTGGTCTGGACAGCACTCATGGGGTCTTTTCCTTCCGGTTAGGCGGCCTTTCGTGGGGCGCTATTATTCGCAATTAATCCCCAGTGCGCAAGGCAAAATTGCAGCCTTTGCCAGTACGGGCCAAATGCCGATCGATTCTCCCATTTCAGGGTTCAAAACCCCGGAAGCTTCAGGTATCCTCACCGGATCAACGAGGGGGAAGCATGCGACTGACAATCTATGGCTCAGGCTATGTGGGACTGGTGACCGGCGCCTGTTTTGCCGATGCAGGCAATCAGGTACTCTGCGTGGACATAGACGCGGAAAAGACTGCCCGCCTGCAACGCGGTGAAATACCTATCTATGAGCCGGGGCTGGAGGCTTTGATCCACAGCAATGCTCAGGCCGGGCGCCTGGTTTTCACCACCGATGCCGCCGCTGGCGTGGCTCACGGTCTCTTTCAGTTCATCGCCGTGGGCACGCCGCCGGACGAAGATGGTTCTGCGGACTTGCGCCATGTGCTGGCCGTCGCCCGCACCATCGGCACCCACATGACGGAATATCGGGTCATTGTGGATAAGTCCACGGTGCCGGTGGGCACCGCCGACGCAGTGCGCCAGGCCGTGGCAGCCCAACTGCAACAGCGCAGCCTGCGCTGCGAATTCGATGTAGTCTCCAATCCGGAATTCCTCAAGGAAGGCAATGCCATTGCTGACTTTGTCAAACCCGATCGCATCGTAGTCGGCACGGACAATCCCCGTACCACCGAGCTGCTGCGCGCGCTGTATGCACCGTTCAACCGCAATCGCGATCGACTGATTGCCATGGACATTCGTTCGGCCGAGCTGACCAAATATGCGGCCAATGCCATGTTGGCCACCAAAATCAGCTTCATGAACGAGCTGGCCAATATCGCCGAGCGCGTCGGTGCCGATATTGAGCACGTGCGCCGGGGGATTGGCTCCGACAGCCGCATCGGCCATCACTTCATCTATCCGGGCGCCGGGTTCGGTGGTTCCTGTTTCCCGAAAGATGTCAGTGCGCTGGAACGTACTGCGGCCCAGCAGGGCTACCACGCCCAGGTCCTACAGGCCGTGCAGGCGGTCAACATGGCCCAAAAACAGGTGCTGTTTGACAAAATCCAGCGGCATTTTGCAGGCGACTTGCAGGGCAAGACCTTTGCCATCTGGGGCCTGGCCTTCAAACCCAACACCGACGACATGCGTGAAGCGCCCAGTCGGGTGCTGATGGAAAGCCTGTGGGCCGCAGGCGCGCAGGTGCGGGCTTACGACCCGGAAGCCCGCCATGAAGCCCAGCGCCTCTATGGCACTCGCGCCGATTTGGTCCTGTGCGACCACCCGGAGGCGGCCCTGGAAGGGGCAGACGCGCTGGTGGTGGTGACGGAATGGCAGGTATTTCGCAGCCCCGATTTTGGCCACATCAGGCAAACCCTGCGCCATCCGGTCATTTTTGATGGTCGCAATCTCTACAGTCCGGAATTGCTGGCCCAGGAAGGCATTCATTATTACGCCATCGGGCGCGGTGCCTGACCATGCGCCTGTGGGTCCTGATCATCACCCTGCTGCTGGCCGTGCCAGCGGGGGCTTTCTGGGGGTCGTTGGGGAAAATCGGCAAGTTGGGCACCCTGGCGGATGATGCGGCCAGAACGGGCAAGACGGTCGGCCACGCGGATGATGCCGTGCCCAAAGCCCACAACAGCAAGGCTAAAGACGAATCGGCCCCGGAAGAAGGCCCGGACTTGCTAGGCATTGTCAAGGATGCCGGTGATGTCGGGCAATTGGGCGATCTGGGCAATGAGGCTGACCAGGAACAGCGCAAGCCCAAGGCCCGCAGCGCTAAGCCCGCAGCACCGGCAAGCTGGGGTGAACGTCTGGGTTGGGTGCTGGGCGTGGTTCTGGGTCTGGTGCTATTTTTGTTGTTGCCCTTCTGGTTGCTGTGGCGCGGCTGGCGCTGGTTGTTTGGGCGCAGGCACACGTAGCCGATAGCGCCTGCTTCAGCCTGGGTTAGGGGAAACACGGGCATACTGAACGCCCTTGGCCAGAATCACTGCCATGCCAACCGATTCCCGACCGCTGCCGCGCTTCAGTGCTGTCCCCAACCACCATCATTACTGGGCGGCTTATCAGAGCAATGTCCTGTGGGCCATGCTTTTGCTCATGATTGCCCTCTTGGCTGCGCTGCCGCTGCTGCTCCTGGTGTCAGTGGTGTTATGGGAAATGGAGGCTCGGGACGTTGAGCGGCTGTTCACCTCATTGGATTTTGCGCTCGGCGCGCTGGTTGCGGTAATGCTGGGGTTGCTATGGACTGTAGCCAATTCAATTAAATTTTGGTTTTTTCCAGCGCATATTCAGTCGCTTGAATCAGGTCTTGCGGGCGTGAGGTTCTGGCAACCTCCGACTCCAGCGGTGTTGATCCTGGCTGATGAAGCGCCTGAGTTATATGCCCTGATCGAGCAGGTGCGGCGCAAGTTGCACGCCCCGCCGGTCCATGCGGTGTATCTGAGTCGGGATGCCGATGCCCGCGTCATCCAGTTGGTTCAATGGCATGATTTTCTTCCGCCTCGCAACGAATTATATCTGGGCCTGGCCGTATTTGATCGGCTCACGCCCGTGCAGCTTGAAGCCCTGATTGCGCGGGAACTGACGCACCTGCGCTTGCGGCATCCTTATCTCCTGTGGTGCGCGCGCTATCACCACTGGCGCTGGGAACAGGCCCGACAGCGCTTGAGTGTGGCCGAAAGTCCGGCGGTCGTGCTGTATTGGCTGCTGGTGTCCTGGCAGTTGCGCACGCCCAAGTCATGGAAATCCGTGCAAACCCTCTATGAATATCAGGCGGACGCCGGAGGTGCCCACTGCACCAGTCCGGCCATCATGGCGGAAACGCTCAGCCGGTTATGGGGCGATGAAGTTGAAGCACATGGCTTTTATGCCACGAGTGGCGCTTGGCGCGATTACCTGGACGGGACGCCCCAACCAGTTGTAACGGGAGAAGACCACTATCCCAGCGGCTTGTGGATTTCACCCCGAGCCACGCTGTGGTATCCCGACAAGAACGATGCGCCCTACCAGGATGCTACGCCCTACCGGAATGAGGCGGTAAAAGCGGCGGATTTATCTGGAGATTCAACCTCGGATCACGCCGGTCGGCTCAGTCGACTGGGCTGGTTGTATGCGCCCCACTGGAAGCGACCCTTGGCGCCGCAGGAACAAGCCGCCCAGACTTATCTGCGGCCCAGCGTGCGGGCACGTTTGAAATTCCAGTGCAAACAACTGGCGCGCGGCGCGTGACTGCTGATGCTGTCTGAGCGGGGGACTATTGGCGTGACAGCGCAAGCTGAACGAGCAAGATACCCCCGCTACACCGTATCAATGCACCTTCATGGCAAGGTAAACCGGACATGATTTATGGGCCACAGCGGATAAGGTGCCCTCTCTTCGGGATTCGTATCTGGTGATATCCATCTCCCCCCCTGTCAGGATAGTTGTCGCCTTTTTTGATTTAGACAACAGGGGACGGAGAGGGTAAAAACATGCCACGCTATACTGACGAACGTAAAGCCACCGTGCTGGGTAAATTGCTACCACCGCACAACAAGGCGATCCCGGACATTGCCGCTGCTGAAGGCATCAGCGAAGCCACGTTGTACAATTGGCTGAAACAAGCCAAACACCAAGGAGTCCCCGTGCCAGGAAGTATCCCGACCACCAGTGAAGACTGGAGTGGCGAAGCCAAATTCGCCGTGGTGCTGGAAACAGCCCCGCTCAATGCGAATGAACTGAGTGAATATTGCCGCAGCAAAGGGCTTTACCCGGAACAGGTGGCGCGTTGGAAACAAGCCTGCATCGCGGGTGCAGGCAGTCCGGTACAAGCCTCCCAAGACCAACTGAAAGTTGCCCGTAAGCAAATCCGTGTATTAGAAAGAGACTTAAACCGCAAAGACAAAGCCCTGGCGGAAAGTGCTACCCTGTTGGTACTGCAAAAAAAGTACCAGGCGCTGTGGGGGGACGTGGAATAATGACCACTCCCACCCAGCGCGAAACCTTGACCCACTGGATCAATGAAGCGACTGCTGCTGGAGCAAGGCAATGCCGCGCCTGCCAAATTGTCGGCATCTCAGAACGCACCCTGCAACGCTGGCAACCCCAAGGGGCATCGGCAGTGCGTGAAGACCAACGCCCACACGCCCAACACCCGGCACCGGCAAACAAACTGTCCGCCATGGAATACCAACGGGTCGTCGATACCTGCAACCAGCAGGAATACGCCAGCTTGCCACCCACCCAAATCGTGCCAAAACTGGCAGACCAGGGCATTTACCTCGCCAGCGAATCCACCTTTTACCGCATCCTGCGTGCGGAACATCAATTGAACCACCGTGGACGCGCCCAGGCACCGCAGGCCAGCCGCCAACCCACCACCCACATTGCCCATGCCCCCAACGAAGTGTGGACCTGGGATATCAGCTACCTGCCCAGCACTGTCACTGGACGCTTCTTCTACCTGTACATGGTCGAAGACCTCTACAGCCGCTACGGCGTGGCGTGGGAAGTGCATGACAAGGAATCCGGGGAACACGCTGCCGACCTATTGGAAAAAGCCTGCTGGCGCGAAAAACTGCATGGGAAAAAGCCTGTCCTGCACAGTGACAATGGCAGCCCCATGAAATCGCAAACCCTGCGGGTCAAACTCGAAGCCCTCGGCATCACCACCTCGTTCAGCCGCCCACGGGTCAGTGACGACAATGCCTACGTGGAAGCCTTCTTCCGCACCCTCAAATATGCCCCCATGTGGCCTGCCAAAGGCTTTGCCACCCTGGAAGAAGCGCGCGAATGGGTACACAACTTCATATACTGGTACAACCACGGACACCAGCACAGCAAGATCCGTTTCGTTACCCCTGCACAACGCCACCGGGGCGAAGACAAGGCCATCCTCGCCAAACGTACCGACGTTTATACCGCTGCCAAAGCAGCTCATCCCGAGCGCTGGTCAGGGGATACACGCAACTGGACGCCTATTGCTGCTGTCACCCTCAACCCCGACAAACCAACCGGGGAAAATGTGGCTATCGCTGCATGAGTTACACGACAACTACCTTGACAAACACCGATCTCAACCCCGTATCAATTAGTGCCGCAGCCGGGTTTCGGCCTGGAGTTGGCCTGACGGCCGGGGCGGCGAGGATGCTGTGGGCTGGGGTTCCATCGGCAATTTTTTAGGTTATTCTAAAAATGGATGCGAGCATAATACACGGTAATTAAAGGGACTAAAAATATCAATCTTGACTTAGGCCACGTATCCCGCTAGATTCAGGGTTGTCTATTTTACGTTGGCGCAGCGCGGGCGCTTGGGATCTTCACTACGAAACAAAGGATTAGGGAGCGTGACAGGTGTTACCTATAACCACCGCCTGCCTGTGCGCCCCCAGGCGCTGCGCCAACG
>CAYNNN010000019.1:0-7803 GCA_964398665.1 uncultured Gammaproteobacteria bacterium
CTCAATGCCTAAGTTATTGCGCCCCAGGGCGCTGACAATGCCGGAGGTGACTGTCTGGGTCAGGCCAAAGGGACTGCCGATGGCCACAACAAAATCGCCGACCTGCAGTTGGTCGCTGTCGGCCATCGGCAGGGCGGTGAGCTTGTCTGCCGGAATCTGCAGGACGGCAATGTCGGAATCCTTGTCCGCACCGACCAGTTTGGCTGCGACATTGCGACCATCATGCAGAGTGACGACGATCTCGTCGGCATTGTCAATGACATGATGATTGGTGACCAGATAGCCCTTTTCGGCGTTGATGATGACGCCGGAACCCATGCTTTGGGTGCGCCGGGGTTGCTGGCGCGGGGCTTCTTCCTGCATGCCGAAAAAGTGGCGCAACACCGGGTCTTCCAGTAGCTGGCTGTGGGCACGGCGGCCCCGGTTCTGGATGGCGATATTGACCACGGCCGGGGCGGCCTGCTTGAGCATCGGCGCCAGCGAGGGTAGCGGCTGCCCGGCAATGGCGCTGGGTAAGGAAGCAACGGCCTGATGGGTTGGGCTCATCAGGGTCAGCCCCGCGGCAATGGCTGCCGGAAGAAGCAGGGCAGTCAGCAGAATGGGTTTGATGGGTAAAGTGTTTAGAGCCATGACTGTCTCCAGAATTGATGATGTTCAAGATACTAGCCCACCCCGCCGGCAGGTTGGGCTAGTTGCCCGGTTAGAATGAACCTACCGGGCAAAGTTCCAGGGTTCAGGTGGCCGGGGCCAGCACCGCCGCTTGGGAGGCCGGTTTGCGTGTCCACAGGGTGTGCAGGTCAGGTACGCTGTTGGTCAGCGAAACGCCCAGCGCGGCCAGATAGGGCATGGACTGGGCGGCCAGAACCAGCATCCAGATCAGGGCTTCCCACTGATCACCGTAACGCACGTAGGTGGCGACGATGGCCAGCCAGAGCAGGCCCAGCATCTGCAACTCTTCCCAGGCCATCAACAAGGCGCGCATCAGGGCGGGCTTGTTCTCGCCCTTGGGGGTGCGGAAGAACGGCTTGCCCGAGATGAACAGGCCCTGCCAGATGGCCCGCGCAATGGTATGGGTCAGACTCATGCCGGCCATCGCCGCGCCCAGGCGTTCCCACAGCCCGCAGCGCACTTGCGTCTGATACAGGGTCAGCGAGTGCGTAACCTTGAAGATGAACATGCCCAGGCTCGGCAACAGGAAGGCGGCCAGCGGAAAATCAAAGTGCTGGGGCCAGATTACCAGACCGATGGTCCAGAACACGGCAGCAAAGGTGAACAGCAGATGCAGGGCGTCGGCTATCCAGGGCAGCCAGCCGCCCAGGAAGTGGAAACGCTGGCCCAGGGTCAGCCCGGAACGCGGCGACCAGAGTTGTTGCCAGTGGCCGCGCAGAATCTGCATCGCGCCGTAAGCCCAGCGGAAGCGTTGGACTTTGTAGGCCGCAAAGGATTCCGGCACCAGGCCGTGGCCAAAATCTTCATTGACATACACCGAAGTATAACCGCTTTCATATAGCCGCAGGCCCAGCTCGGCATCTTCGCAGATGCACCATTCACTCCAGCCATTCAGCTGGCGCAGCGCCTGGGTGCGGATCAGGGTCATGGTCCCATGCTGGATGATGGCATCGCGTTCGTTGCGGTGGACCATGCCGGTGTCAAAAAAGCCCCGGTATTCCCAGTTGCACACCGTCTTGAACAGATCCCCCTGCCATTCGCGATTATCCTGCGGGGCCTGGACGAAGCCTACTGCCGGGGCTGCAAAATGGGGCACCAGGGACTTGAGCCAATCAGGCCGGACGGCGTAATCGCTATCAATGACCCCGATGACTTCTGCTGCCGGATGGGTTTCCTGCAAGGCGAAATTCAGCGCACCCGCCTTGTAGCCCGGCCATTTGGGCAGATGAAAGAACCGAAACCGTGGTCCCAGCTGGGCGCAGTGTTCGGCCACCGGCTGCCATACCGTTGCATCCTGGGTATTGTTGTCAATGATCAGGACTTCAAAATCCGGGTAATCCAGCCGGGCCAGGCTATCCAGAGTGCGTTTGACCATCTCGGGCGGTTCATTGTGGATGGGCAGGTGGATCGACACTTTGGGCAAGTGGGTTGCCGGGGTGGGCGTAGCGGGGGTGAAGGCACGCTTGCGCCTGGCCCAGAGCAGCTCGCTCAGTTCCAGCCCGTTGATGAGGGTGACGGCCAGCAGGGCCAGTTGCGCCGGGAGCAGCACGCCCCAGATGAATTGGCCCAGCAGGAGCAAGTCTTCGGTCAGGGGTAAAAACAGCGTCCAGCTCAGCACCGACATCACGGTTTGGAGCAAGGCGGCATAGAACAGCTGGCCTCGCAGGCGCATATGCTGCCAGTACAGCAGGAACAGGGTGATGGGCAACACAGCCAGCAGCGCCGACACGGCAGCCTCCCAGCCCCAGAGCGGATTGTCCACCACCGTGCCGGTCATGGCGAACTTGGGCTGACGATCCACGTCATAAATGCCCCAGTGGCGCCCGACCGTGCCTTCGGCTTGTTTCTTCCAGTTCTGGTCAAAGGCTTCCATGATGAAATAATCCAGTCCTTCGCGTTGCGCCAGATGCAGGAACTCACGGATGAAGCGGGCCTGATTGATCAGGCTGGCCTGCGCATGTTTGAACCGGTTGCCGTCGCTGGGCCAGCCGACTTCACCAAACACCACCGGTTTGCCGGGGAACGCGGCCTTGACCTGTTTGTAGCGCGCCAAGGCCCAGGTGACGGCTTCTTCAGCCGGCACGCCTTCCCAGTAGGGCAGGACATGGATGGCGATGTAGTCCACTTCTTTGGCCAGTTCCGGATGCTTGATCCAGACGTGCCAGGGTTCTGCCGTGCTGACCGGCACATACGTTGCGGCCCGCACCTGACGCAGATACTGGGTGAGTTCAGCCACCGAGAGGTCACCGCGCAACAGGGCTTCGTTGCCGACAATCAGGCGTTCGACATTGGTGTAATGGCGGGCGTTGTGGATGAGGTTGCGAATTTCTTCGGCGTTTTTGGCTTTCCGGGTGTCCAGCCAGGCGCCCGCCGTCACCCGCAGCCCATGCTGTTGGGCCAATTTCGGAATCACCTCCAGGCCGTCTGCCGAGGAATAGCTGCGGACCCGGCGCACCTGACCCTTGAGCAGCGTCAGATCGCGGTCGATTTCCGCCCGGCTGGGATAGTGCTGCTGATACGGGTCCTGGCCATCCTGATAGGGGCTAAACGATACCCCCTGAATGACCCCCTGCCAATCCTGAACCGCTTCCGGGCGGTTGAAGACCGCCCAGAGTAATAAGTTCCCCACGATGATCACCGCCAAAATGGCGAGACTTGCTGTGCGCATAGTTTTTAATTTCAACCTCTTGACCCCTTGAAACCCCGCTTCCCCCCACCCGGATGGTCAGGTGGACTATCTCTCATGAGGAAGGCATTGAGGGCGAATCTACGGGAGCACGGCTGAATCAGCACTTAATTGTTTGCTGTTGGTGTGGCCGTGCTTAAACGCAGCGGCTGAAGGTTTGCCCCCGGGCGGAAAAACGCTACCCTAGGCACGTTACCTCAGGAGATTGACTGGCATGTTTGAGTTGTTACGGCGTCATCCCGTGCCCGCACTGCGGGTGGTTCTGGAAGAATATCGCCACCTGGCGACCGGGGCACGACACCTGCATCTGGCGACTGAAGACCCGCACAATGCGTTTCTGGTCGGATTCCTGACCATCCCTCAGGACTCCACCGGCGTGGCGCATATCCTCGAACATACCAGCCTGTGCGGGAGTGCCCGGTTTCCGGTGCGCGACCCCTTCTTCCTGATGACCCGGCGTTCTCTGAGCACTTTCATGAATGCCTTCACCGCCAGCGACTGGACGGCGTATCCCTTTGCCAGCCTGAATCGCAAGGATTTTGCCAATTTGCTGGAAGTATATCTTGACGCAGCCTTTTTTCCACTACTGGACCCGCTGGACTTCGCTCAGGAAGGCTGGCGGGTGGAATTTGGCGAACCCAACAATCCGGCAACACCGTTGGTCTATAAAGGTGTGGTATTCAACGAGATGAAGGGTGCAATGAGCCCGGCGCCCCGAGCAACTGCCCAGGCACTTTATAGCGCGCTGTACCCGACCACGACCTACCATTACAACAGTGGCGGTGAACCCGCCGACATTCCCAAACTGACCTACGCACAACTGAAAGCCTTTCACCAGCGGCATTACCACCCGTCCAATGCCCTGTTCATGACCTACGGCAATATCCCGGCTGCCGAATTGCAAGCCGAATTCGAGTGCCGGGTGTTGCAGCACTTCACGGCCCAGCCGCTGGACCTGCGCATTGGCGACGAACGCCGTTACCCTGCACCCATCACCGTGACCGGGACTTATGCCGCCCAGACAGCAGATGTTCAGGGCCAGACTTCCATTCTCCTGGCCTGGCTGCTGGGTTATGGCGGCGCGCTGGAGAACTTGCTGGAAGCCTATCTGCTGAATGCCGTGTTGCTGGATAACAGTGCCTCACCGCTACGCCACGCCCTGGAAACCACGGCGCTGGGCAGTGCCCCTTCGAGCCTGTGCGGACTGGACAGCGAGATGCGCGAGATGGCGTTCACCGTGGGGCTGGAGGGCAGTGACCCGCAGCAGGCCGAGGCGGTCGAAGCCCTGATTCTGGATACCTTGACCCAGGTGGCCGAGCACGGCGTGCCGCAAGCCGAACTGGAGAGCGTCTTGCACCAGCTGGAACTGAATCAGCGCGAGATCACCGGCGATGGGTTTCCTTACGGTCTGAAACTGCTGGTCAATCTGCTTGCACCCGTGTTACATGGCGGTGATGCGGTCGCCCTGCTGGACCTGGATGCGGCTTTGGATACGCTGCGCAACCGGATTCAGGACCCTGTTTATGTGCCCGGCCTGGTCCGGCGCTTGCTGCTGGATAACCCGCACCGGGTGCGCCTGGTGATGCAGCCGGATCCCCAATTGGCAGCCCGGCGTCAGCAGGCTGAACAGGCCGAACTGGCCCGCTTGCAGGCGCAACTGACCCCGGAGGCGGCACAAGCCCTGGTGACCCAGGCGGCAGTGCTGCAACAACGCCAGCAGACACCACCGGATGCAGAGGTGCTGCCCAAGGTCGGAATCGAGGACATCCCCGCCCATCTGGCGATTGCCGAAGGGGAAAATCTCCTGTTGCCCATTGGCCCAGCCACGTTTTATCCGCAGGGTACCAATGGGCTGGTCTATCAGCAACTCATTGTGCCCCTGCCGCTGCTGACTCCGGAAGAACTGGACTTGCTGCCCCTGTATGTCAACCTGTTGCCGGAAGTCGGCGCCAATGGCCATGACTATCTGGCCCTGCAGCGCCAGCAGGCCGCCGTCAGTGGCGGTATCAGTGCGTCGCTGTCCGTGCGGGGCGGAATTGAAGATGCGCGTGCGGTGCAAGGCTTTCTGGTGCTGGCCGGCAAAGCCCTGACCCGCAACCAGGCGGCCCTGACCGATCTATTGGCGCTGATCGCTCAGGCGGCCCGTTTCGACGAGTACCCCCGTTTGCGCGAGCTGATTGCGCAAGAACGCCTGCATCAGGAAGAATCCGTCACCCAGGCCGGACACCAGCTGGCCATGCTGGCCGCCGCCAGCGGGCTGGGGCCGTATCCGGCCCTGATGCAGCGTTGGCGTGGCCTGACGGGCCTGCAAGCCCTCAAGCAGCTGGACAAGACACTGGACACCCAGGCCCGGCTGGAGCAGTTTGGTACCCGGCTGGCGGCCTTGCATGTCAAACTCTGGGCCGGTAACCGGCGTTATCTGCTGGTGGCAGAGGCTACCCAGCGCGAGTTGCTGACTGCCGAGCTGCTGCGGGCCTGGCCCGTGGCCACCAACACGGCTGCCCCGGTGTTTCAAGTCCCGCAGCCGGCCCCGGCGTTGTCATCTGCGGTCGGCTGGGCCATCAACAGCAGCGTCAATTTCTGTGCCCAGGCTTATCCAGTGGTGCCTGCCGCCCATCCTGATGCCCCGGCGTTTCGGGTGCTGGCGCATTATCTGCGCAACGGCTTTCTGCACACCGCCTTGCGCGAACAAGGCGGTGCCTACGGCGGTGGCGCCAGCTTTGACCCCCTGGCGGGCACCTTCCGCTTTTATTCCTACCGCGACCCGCGTCTGGCCGAGACTTTTGCCGACTTTGAACGTAGTCTGGACTGGCTGCAACAAGGTGACCATCCGGCCCGCTGGCTGGAAGAAGCCATCCTGGGCGTGATCAGCGATATTGATCAGCCAGGTTCGCCGGCGGGTGAGGCGCTGAGTGCCTATTTCAATGCCCTGCATGGTCGTAGCCCGGAACATCGGCGCCAGAGTCGACAAGCCGTGCTGGCCGTTTCGCGCGCGGACTTACAGCGCGTCGCGGCAACCTGGCTTCAGCCTGCGCAAGCCAGCCGGGCCGTGCTGGGGTCGCAGGAAACGCTGGCCCGGAGCGGGCTGAATCTGAGGATGCAGACCCTGGGTTAGTATTACCCCCACGGCCACCACCAGCGACGGCAGGTGGTTTTATCGGCGGCGCTTGGCAAGCAGCACCCCCACCCGGTTCCCTGCCAGTTCTCTCGCCCGTGATGGAGTGGGTCAGGGAACGGTCGGGCTAGGGGCGGCGCCCCGACCAAGCCTTTCGCCAAACCCTCGGTCCGGCCTTCCTCGCGTGCGGTATCCACTACGTTCTTGAGGTCGCGGTAATACTTCAAGCTGTCTTCATAGGCTTGCCGTTCGACCGGGTTGAACCGGGCAATTTGCGCGGCCTCAAACAGGCGCTGGAAGATTCAGGTTTGCAGCTTGCTCGGTCAGCTCATGCAAGTGCCGGAACACATAGAACCACGGGTCTTGCAGACTCTCCAGTTCCTCCAGCGTCTTGCAGAAATTCGGCAGGGTCAGGTATACGACGTGCCGGGTTCCGCCGCGCCCTGGGCCGTGGTGGCCCGCACGGATACGCACGCGAAGCGCCCACGTTCCGCACATGGGCACCCAAAAATGCTACAGATCAGTCAACTTATTCGCATTCAGAAATGAGAATCTCGCACTGGTCATTCCCGCATTGTTCCATCGCCATCGTTTCCGCAGCGTTACTGGTTCTGCCCCAACCTACCCCATAGAATTTCCTTGATGCCGCGTAAGCGCCACAGGTTTCAAACCACGCAACGACTCGGCACCCCTGATTGCCCGCTCTTGCGCAGAGCCTCAGCGCATCGCGTTGGGCGGCTTCTTTTGAATCTCGCCCTGTGACCAGCCCATAGCCTGGCTCGGCAAGCGACTCGTCATCATCAACGGCAATGGCACCGATGGCAAAGGCATTGATGGGCAGTAGCAGGCAGGCTGCCAGGCTAGCCTGCTTCATCTTTTGCATGAACATGATATTTTCCTTTGGTGTCTCAAGTGCGGGAAACTGCCGCAGCAGCTTCCCGGCTGAGTGTGAACTGATGGCCCGCTGGTTAGCGTGAAAGGTTCCAGTCTTCTTTTTCTTTCTCGCCTTCAACGCGATACCAGCCTGCGAGCGTCTTGCCGTCTTCAGTCATTTTCCACTCCAGATCACCGCGACTCTCTTCACCAGTACCCACTTTAGGGCGTTCCCACCATTTGGCTTGCACGGTCTTGTCCTTGATTACGCCTTCGATTTTGCCATCCTGGGTAACGCCTTCATCGTCTTTGTACTGATAAGTGCCAACAACTTTGTCACCCGTCTGTTCGATGGCAACGCTACCAACAAGGTTGGATGACCATTTTCCACTGAGGTTGACGTTAGCTGCCGGAGTGGCCGCCGGAGTGGCTGCCGGAGTGGCTGCC
Source organism: uncultured Gammaproteobacteria bacterium (assembly GCA_964398665.1). Taxonomy (GTDB): domain Bacteria; phylum Pseudomonadota; class Gammaproteobacteria; order CAYNNN01; family CAYNNN01; genus CAYNNN01. The sequence continues at coordinate 7,791 of CAYNNN010000019.1, forward strand.
GGAGTGGCCGCCG
>CAYNNN010000019.1:7903-41448 GCA_964398665.1 uncultured Gammaproteobacteria bacterium
GCTGCCGGAGTGGCCGCCGGAGTGGCTGCCGGAGTGGCTGCCGGAGTGGCCGCCGGAGTGGCTGCCGGAGTGGCCGCCGGAGTGGCCGCCGGAGTGGCTGCCGGAGTGGCTGCCGGAGTGGCCGCCGGAGTGGCTGCCGGAGTGGCTGCCGGAGTGGCCGCCGGGGTTTCCGCACTGGCAGCACTGTAAATGGCGCTACAGGTGACCAGAATACCGATGGGTATCAACTTCGTTGCTCGCATGATTTTTTCCTTGTTGGTATCAATGACAATCTTGCTTGAAGGCCGTAGTGGGGCACCCCTTGTGGCTGCGTACTGGGGCTGGCTTGGCACAGGGCGCTACCCAAGGTCAATAACCCTCACAGGGCCAGCAGAGCTTGGCACGATTTGCCTATCGGGTCAAATACGGTACATGTCAAATGCCGGTAGCCTGCCAGCAGGGCGCAGTAAAGCGGCCGGCAAACAGCTGCCGGGGGCGACCCGCTTGCCTGCAACCCCCCAATGGCGGCTGTTTATCCCGATGGGGTAAATACGTTAAGATGGCGTTCATCTTGTGTTCACATCGGTGGCATTATGGCAATTACCTTGACGGAAAAAGCGGCTCAGCGGGTCAAAACCTATCTGGCCCGGCAGCATGATACCGTGGGCCTGCGGTTGGGCGTGCGCAAAAGCGGCTGCTCGGGTTGGGCTTATGTGGTCGAATATGCGCAGGCGATAGAGCCGGAAGACCAGGTTTTCGTGGATCATGAGGTCAGGCTGGTCATTGCGCGTAAAAATCTGCCATTTCTGGATGGAATGGAGGTGGACTTTGTGCGCGAAGGTCTGAACGAAAGCTTCAAATTCAATAATCCCAATGTCAAGTCTCAATGCGGCTGTGGGGAAAGTTTTGGCGTTTGACACCGGATGTCCATTGTGTGGTTGGCCTTGCTGGGGGCCTTGCTACCCAGCGTCCTGACGTTTCGCTGGCTGTTTCCCGGGTCGCGGGAGGAACTCTGGAATCAGGGCCTGATGCTGGTGCTGGAGCATTTTCTGGGCGCCTGGTTGTACACCTGGGTGGCCGTGAAATTTGTAGTGTGGCTGCTGCTGACCCTGGCCTACGGGCTGGCAGTGTATTCCTTGCTGCGCTTCATCGGGTGGTAACGGTCAAACGGGGCTATACTCAGGCTACCTTTACCCTTGCCGGAGTCTGCAATGCCCCGTTCTCCTACTGCCGAACAAGCCCGTCTTGATGAAATGCTCCGCACGGGGCAGCCGACCTGGCGCCGCTGGGGGCCTTACCTGAGTGAGCGCAGTTGGGGCACGGTGCGGGAGGATTACAGCAGTAATGGCGATGCCTGGAGTTATCTCAGTCATGACCAGGCGCGCAGCAAAGCTTACCGCTGGGGCGAAGATGGGTTAGGCGGCTTATCTGACCGTTATCAACTGCTGAACTGGTCGCTGGCCGTGTGGAACGGACGTGATCCCATCCTCAAGGAACGGGCCTTTGGCCTGACCTCGCGGGAGGGGAATCGCGGTGAGGATTTGAAGGAATATTACTTCTACCTCGATAGCACGCCGACCCACAGCTACATGAAGTATCTGTATAAGTATCCCCATGCGGCGTACCCTTACCGCTGGTTGCTGGACGAAAATGCCCGGCGGGGCGGGCGCGGGGCCGAATTTGAGCTGCTGGATACCGGGGTTTTTGACGATGACCGCTATTTTGACGTGTTTATCGAATACGCCAAGGTGGATGCCGAAGATATCGTCATCCGCATCACGGCACATAATCGCAGCACCCAGGCTGCAGAACTGCATCTGTTACCGCAATTGTGGTTTCGCAATATCTGGGGTTGGGGGGATAGCCGGGGGGTTGAACCGGTCATTCGCCAGGCCGATGCCTGGGGGGACTTTGCCTGTCTGGTGGCAGATGACACCCACGCCACCGGTCTGACCAACCTGCCGTTCAAGTATCAGTTGGGCGTGCGTTACCTCTACGCAGATGCCGATGCCACACCCCTGTTTACCGATAACGAAACCAATCTGCACCGGCTCTATGGCGCGCCGACAGAACGGCCCTATGTCAAGGATGCCTTTCATCGTCACCTGGTCGGTCAGGAAGCCGGAGTCATCAATCCGGAACGCTACGGCACCAAGGCCTGCCTGCACTACCTGCGTACCGTGCAGGGGGGCGCAGCTACCGTCATTCGCCTGCGCCTGAGTCCGCAGCGGCTGGAACGGCCTTTGGCGGAAGTGGACACGGTCATTGACCAGCGCCTGCACGAAGCAGATGAGTTTTATGCCCAGATCCACCCACCCAAGGCCAACGAGGATGAGCGTCGGGTGCAACGGCAGGCTTTTGCCGGGCTGCTGTGGGGCAAGCAATGCTATCTGTTTGATGTCAACTTGTGGCTCAAGGGTGATAACAGCCGTCTGCCACCGCCCGAATCCCGACTGAACATCCGTAACCAGCATTGGCGGCATCTGAACTCGATGCGGGTGCTCTCCATGCCGGATACCTGGGAATATCCCTGGTTTGCTGCCTGGGATCTGGCCTTTCACACGGTGCCGATTGCCCTGATCGATTCCGAATTTGCCAAGGAACAACTGCGCCTGATGCTGTTTGAACAATTCCAGCATCCCAATGGCCAGATTCCCGCCTACGAATGGGAATTCTCCGATCTCAATCCCCCGGTGCATGCCTGGGCCGTCTGGCGTGTCTACAACATGGACAGACTGCAAACCCAGCAGGCCGATTATGCCTTCCTGGAAACCTGCTTTCACAAGCTGCTCATCAATTTTGCCTGGTGGGTCAACAAGGTGGACAGTAGCGGCAATAATATCTTTGAGGGCGGCTTCCTCGGGCTGGACAACATCACCGTGTTTGACCGCTCGGAAAAGCTACCCGGCGGGGCTGTGCTGGAGCAGTCCGATGCGACGGGCTGGATGGGCATGTTTTGCCTGAACATGATGCGCATTGCCCTGGAATTGGCCAAAACCAATCCGGTCTATGAAGGGATGGCCACCAAATTCTTCCAGCACTACATCTACGTCGGTGCGGCGATGAAGCACATGGGCGCCAAGGGTGAGCATAATCTGTGGGACGAACGTGATGGCTTTTTTTACGACGTGCTGCGCTACCCCGACGGGAGTTATCAGAAGCTGCGGGTGCGCTCGCTGGTCGGCCTGATCCCGCTGTTTGCTGTGGAACGTCTGGAGCATCGCTGGATTGAGCCTTTTGACGAATTTACCGTTAACTTCAATTGGTTCATCAATAATCGCCAAGAGATTGTCCAGCAGTGCTGCAATCTGGTGGTCAACGAAGGTACGCCCATGCACGTGCTGACCATCGTGGATCAAGAACAACTGCGCCGGATGCTGGAACGGCTTTGGGACCCGGCGGAATTTCGCTCGCCCTGGGGGATGCGGAGTCTATCCAAGTATCACGAACAACATCCCTTTGAATTATGCGGGCGTTCCGTCCATTATGAGCCCGGTGAAGCGGATAGCAAAATCAAGGGCGGCAACTCCAACTGGCGCGGGCCACTCTGGTTCCCGACCTCATTTTTAATGATTGAATCCTTGCGTAAACTCCGTAAGGCTTACGGCTCCAGCTTCACCTTCACCGCCCGGGACGGGCGCCAGGTCAATTGCGCGGAAGTGGCCGACTATTTTGCCAACCAGATGATTGCGCTCTTTACCCGCGACGCCCAGGGGCAACGCCCGGTTCATGCCCATTACGAAAAATTCCAGCAAGACCCCCATTGGCGGGATTATGTGCTATTTTATGAATATTTTCATGGAGATACTGGAATGGGGCTGGGCGCTTCGCATCAAACCGGCTGGACGGCCCTAGTGGCGTCCCTGATCGATGAATGGCGGCGTTAGCCTAACTGGGGGGCTGTTCCCTGCACCCGACCATCCACGATGTGGATCACCCGGTCAGTGGTCGCGGCAAACAGCGGGTCGTGAGTGACGACCAGCACGGCGCAGCCCTGCGTGCGGGTCAGGGCCTTGAGCTGCTGTTGCACGGTCTGGCTGGCCGCCGAGTCCAGATTACCGGTGGGTTCATCTGCCAAAATCAGTCGAGGGGTATTGGCCAGGGCACGCGCAATGGACACGCGCTGGCTTTGGCCGCCGGACAGCTGTCTGGGCAGTTTGTGTGCCTGGGTGCGCAGCCCAAAATTGTCCAGCAATTGCATGCCACGCGCCTGCCGGGCCGCCGGTGGGAGTTTGCCCAGCCGGTGCATGGGCAGGAGGATATTTTCCAGGGCGGTAAACTCCGGGAGCAGAAAGTGAAACTGGAATACAAAACCCATCTGGCCCAAGCGCAGGGCGGCTAGGGCATTGGCGTCGTAGCGGGTAATTTCGGTGCCATCGAACCACAGTCGCCCAGTAGTCGGTTGATCCAGCAGACCCAAGAGATACAGCAGCGAGGATTTCCCCGACCCCGATGGCCCGACGATGGCAATGAATTCACCCGCCTGCACGCTCAAGCAGGCTTCTGCCACCAATGTCACCGGCATTTCCCCCGGCAAGACGCGGCTTAAGCCTTCAACCTCCAGCAGAGCGGCCATCAAAAACTCCCGCGCAGAACATCCACGGGTTGCACCCGTGCGGCCTTGCGGGCGGGCAGCAGGGCGGCCAGCAAGGCTGAGCCCAGGGCAAAGGCCGCTGCGATGGCAAAGGGTGGCCAACTCCAGTCCATGGGTAAACTGATAGGCGCGCTGGAGCCGGGGGGTTTGAAGGTGACCTGCATCAAGCCCCACATCAGGGCACTCCCCAGCGGCAGGCCCAGCCCGCAGCCGACCAGGCCCAGCACTCCGCCTTGAATCAGGAAAATATGCTCGATTTCATGGGCACGGAAGCCCATCGCTTTGAGAATGGCAATATCCCTTTGTTTTTCCAGAACTACAGTAGAAATGACATTGTAAATCCCAAAGGCCGCCACAATCAGTACTGCGCTGACCACGGTGTAGAGAATGACGTTGCGGATTACCAGGGTATTGAGCAAATCCTCCGAGGATTCCTGCCAGGAAACGGCCTTATAACCGATCTGCTGCTCAATGGTGCTTGCCAGACTGCGGGCCTGATGCGGGTCGGTCAGTTTGATAATCAGCGTGTTGACCCGATTGGCCCGGTTCAGCAGCGCCTGCACCCGGCTTAAATCGGCGTAGGCTTGGGTTTCATCGTAATTGGCCCGTCCGGTGCGAAAAATGCCGACGATCTTGAAAGCCCGGCGCTGGCCACTGGCCGTGGCAACGGTGATGTTTTCCCCCAGTTGCAAGGACATGCGCCGCACCAGTTCCGCACCGACAATAATGCCGTCGGGATTGGCGCTCAGGGCCGCCAGGCTGCCTTGTTGCAGGTATTGGGCAATGGTGGTTACCGTGCTGATTTCTGAGGGAATCATGCCGTTCAAGGTGATGGCAATATCCTGACCGGCGAAATTGACCAGGGTTTGTCCGGCCAACACCGGGGAAACCTGAGTGCCGGGCAGGCTGCGAATATAAGTAAGCGCTTGCGCATAGCCACGTATGCCCCGTGTCTCGGTCAACGGCTTGACGTTACGCAGTTCGATGGCCCCACCGGCGTAGTGGCGTTCCACTGGCTGCAAGCGGGGATTACGGTAGCTGGCTTCGACGGTGATGTGGGGCGAATTGTCTACCAGCCTGCGGATGAAATCATTTTCCGACCCCTGCATCAGGGCGGCGATGGCCAGAAAAAACGCCACGCCCAGGATGATGCCCAGCAATGACACCAGACTTTGACGCTGGCGGGCCAGCAGATGTTTCAGGGCAATGGCCAATAACAACCGCATCAATCAGGCCGGGCAGGTTGGGGCGTGACCTTGCGCCCCGATGTAAACCACGGAGCAGGCTGGACGACAATGGCTAAATCGGGGCGGATGCCCTGTAGAATCTCGGTGTGCCGGCTGCCCCGAATCCCGACCGTGACCGGACGGCGTTCCAGCCGACCCCGGACCACCGCCCACAAATTGCCACCGTCATCCAGTGCCGGAGTTGGAACCAGCCAGGCCGCCGGTTTTTCCCGCAGGATAATATTGGTTTCTACGGTCATGCCGATGCGCAGCGGGTGTGGTTCCAGAAACTGGATCCGGACCCGAAAACTGCGGGTGTTGCTATCGCCCTTGGGGGTGATCCGGGTGACCTGGCCGGTCAGGATGCGCTGAGGCAAGGCGTCGGTGCGAATCAGCACCTTGAGTCCAGGCTGGATCTGGGGAATGTCTTCCTCGTCCACTTCGGCGCTGATGCGCAGCGGGGCCTCGGTGGCCAGCCAGAACAAGGTCTGATTCGTACTCAGCATCTGGCCCACTTCACCATCCCGGCGGATAATCTGACCGGTAGCAGGTGCCAGAAGGCGGGTATCGGCCAGCCGGGCTTCGCTGGCCTGGCGCTGGCTGCGCGTGGTTTCCGCCGTGGTTTTGGCATTGTCGTAATCCCGGGCCGCGATGGCCTGGCGCTGATATAAGTCGTTAATGCGGGTCAGCTCCCGCCGGGCATAGGCCTCGCGGCTACGCAGCTCCGCAAGCGCTTGTTCCAGTTCGGTTGCCTCCAGTTGCGCCAGTACTTGCCCTGCCTGTACCGTGTCGCCCTCGTCAACCGCCAGGCTTAACAGGCGTCCGGCCAGTTTGGGCGCAATGGGCAGCATGACGGTAGGTTCGACGACCCCGGTGGCGTACACCGCCGCCACCGCCGGGCCGCGCTGAGGCCGCGTGACGCTGACCGCCGGCGGTGGGTGCCACCACAGGCCATAAGTGGCTGCCGCAGCCACTACCAGGAGTAACAGGATCAAGCGGTAAGACATCAGTACGGTCTCCGCCGGGGCCGGCCCGGTGTTTACTCCCGACGCCAGCGGGTGCCACCCGCATAATCTTCCAGAATCACGCCTTGGGATTGAAGTTCGGCGCGAATGTGGTCAGCGCGGGCAAAATCGCGGGCCAGGCGGGCCGCCTGGCGTTCTGCCAGCAAGGTTTCAATGGCCTCGGCGCTGGGGCCGGATGCTGCCGGGGCTGCTGCTTGCAAATAGGTCTGGGGATCCGCCTGCAACAGGCCCAGAATTCCGCCCAGCGCTTTGAGCGTTGCGCCTAGCCCGGCTGCCGCCGCCCGCCCGGCTTGCTGGCGCAGGGTATTGACCTGGCGGGCCAAGTCATGCAGTACCGCGCAGGCCACCGGGGTGTTCAGATCGTCTTGCAGGGCTGCATGGAAGCGTTCCTGACTGGCGTCAGCCTGCACCGGGGCCGGTGGCAAATCGGCCAAGGCCAGATACAGCCGGGCCAGGCTGGTTTTGGCGTGATCCAGTTCGGCATCGCTGTAGTCCAGCGGCCCGCGATAATGGCTGCCCAGCAGCAGATAGCGTATAGCTTCCGCCGGATAGCGGGCCAGAATATCCCGAATCAGAAAAAAATTGCCGAGTGATTTGGACATTTTTTCCGCATTGACCCGGACAAAGCCCACGTGCATCCAGTGTCGGGCCAGGCAGGCACCGTCGTGGGCCGCTTCACTTTGAGCAATCTCGTTTTCGTGGTGCGGGAACTGCAAATCCATGCCGCCGCCGTGCAGGTCAAAACTAGGTCCCAGCAGCGTGCCTGCCATCGCCGAGCATTCGATATGCCAGCCCGGTCGTCCGCAGCTCCAGGGCGCGGTCCAGTGCGGCTCACCCGGCTTGGCGGCTTTCCACAAGACAAAATCCAGCGGGTCGCGCTTTTGGGCATTGATCTCCACGCGGGAGCCGGCCCGGAGTTCGGCAGGCAGCTTGCCCGAGAGCTTGCCATAGGCGGAAAACTGGCTGACCTGGTAATAAACATCACCATTTTCAGCGACATAGGCATAGCCGCGTTCGATCAGGGTCTGGATCAGCCGCTGCATGGCACCGATGTAGGCGGTGGCCCGAGGTTCGTAGTCGGGAGTCAGCACACCCAGGGCAGCCGCGTCGGCGTGCAGGGCCGCGATGGTGCGTGCGGTCAGGGTTTCCAGGGTCTCGCCATTTTCATGGGCCCGCTGGATGATTTTATCGTCAATATCCGTGATGTTGCGTACATAAGTGACCTGATGGCCCAGGGCTTGCAGGTAGCGATACAGTACGTCGAACACCACCATGACCCGTGCATGGCCCAGATGACAGTAGTCATATACCGTCATGCCGCACACATACATCCGCACCTGCCCCGGTATGAGCGGGGTGAATGGTTCTTTTTGGCGAGTCAGGCTGTTATACAGATTGAGCATGGGGTAGCAACCGGGCACGCAAGGAATCAGGGGGCAGCAGGGCATACAGGCCGGCGAGCTCCGGCCCGGTCAGCTCTCCGGTCAGGGCGGCCCGCAACGGGGCAAACAGGGCTTTGCCCTTGTAGGCGGTTTGGGCCTTGAGGATGGCCATGAAAGCCGCATAATCCGTAGGTTGCTGGGCTTGAGCGTCCAGGGCGGCGCGCCAGTAACGGGCTTCGGTGCTGGCCAGCACGGCCTGAGCTTCGGCGCTGGCCGGGGCATTACCCTGATAGAGACGCAGCGCCCAGTCCTGGGCTTGCGCCGGGAAATCGCTGTTAGGGCGCAGGTACTCCGCCCAGCGCAGGCGCAATTCGGGATCGGGAATACTGGATTCCAGCCAGGTGGCAATGACAGCGGTGGAGGCCCGATGTACGGCCTCGCGCTGCCAATGGCGTAACTGTGTGGGGTCAAAGCGGGCCGGGGCGCGCTGGAGTCGACTGAGCGCAAAACCTTGGGCAAGGCCTTCAAAATCCTGGTATTGTTCATCAGGGTAATGATGGCCCAGCCGGGCTAGATAATTATGCACGGCCAGGGGCAGATAGCCCTGAGCCTGCAATTCGCGCACACTCAGGCTGCCATTGCGCTTGGACAGCGGGGTACCGTCAGCACCGTTGATCAGTGCCAGGTGACCATAGTCCGGGAGGGGCAGGTTCAGGGCTTGCAGGATCAGAATCTGGCGCGGGGTGTTGCTGAGGTGATCCACGCCGCGCAGGACATGCGTCACGGCCATCAGCGCATCATCCAGGGCATTGCTGAAGAAGAAGGCGGCACTGCCGTCAGTACGGCGGATGATGAAATCGCCGATCTCGCTGTGGGCAAAACTTTGTTCGCCGTGAACCTGATCGAGGAACCGGGTTGCCCCGGTTTCAGGCACTCGAAAGCGCAGGGTGGCCAGTTGACCTTGTGCCAGCCGGGTGCGGGCTTGTGCGGTGCTCAGGCGCGCACAGGTGCCGGGATAGCGGGGCGGCTGTCCGGCATTAAGCTGCTGCCTGCGTACCAGTTTTAACTGGGTTTCTGTGCAAAAACAAGGATATGCCTGCCCATTCGCCAGCAGGCGATCAAAGTGCTCGGCGTAGATGGCCCCGCGTGCCGACTGATGATAGGCGCTGGTATGGTCGCCCATTCTGGGGCCTTCCTGCCAATCCAGCCCCAGCCAGCGCAGGTCGTCCATGAGCGCCTGCACATATTCCGGCTGCACGCGGGCCGCGTCGGTGTCTTCGATGCGGAGCAGGAAAATGCCGCCCTGTTGTCGGGCCAGCAGGGCACTGAGCAGGGCAGTACGAATGTTGCCCAGATGCAGGTAGCCGCTGGGACTGGGGGCAAAGCGGGTCTTGACCATCAGCCCTGAAAACGCTCAAAGATGAGGCTGGCGTTGGTACCGCCAAACCCGAAGCTGTTGGACATGACGGTGTTGAGCGAGGCCGTCTGGGTGGTGCGCACCAGCGGCATACCGTCAGCCGCCGGGTCGGGGGTCTCCAGATTGGCCGAAGCGACGATGAAATTATGTTCCAGCATCAGCAGGCTGAAGATGGCCTCATGCACGCCCGCCGCGCCCAGGGAGTGGCCACTGAGGGCTTTGGTGGAACTGATCGGCGGCAATTGGGTGCCAAATACGGTTTTGAGTGCCTTGAGTTCCTGTGCGTCACCCACCGGCGTACCAGTGCCATGCGCGTTCAGGTAATCAATCGGTTGGCGGGTCGTGGCCAGGGCTTGCTGCATACAGCGCACCGCGCCTTCACCGGACGGCTGCACCATGTCGTAACCATCCGAGGTTGCCCCATAACCGGTGAGTTCGGCCAGAATCCGGGCGCCCCGGGCTTGCGCGTGTTCCAGCGCTTCCAGCACCAGAATGCCGCCGCCCCCGGCGATGACAAAACCGTCGCGCTGGGTATCGAAGGGCCGGGAAGCAGCGGCAGGTCGGTCGTTATAGCCCGAAGACAGGGCACCCATGGCATCAAAGAGTGCAGTCTGACTCCAGTGCAGGTCTTCGCCCCCCCCAGCAAACATCACATCTTGCTTGCCCATCTGGATGAGTTCCGCAGCATGGCCGATGCAGTGGGAGCTGGTGGCACAGGCCGAGCTGATGGCATAGCTGACGCCCTGCAAGCCAAAAGCGGTGGCCAGACAGGCGGCTACGGTGCTGGACATGGAGCGCGGCACCATGTACGGGCCGATCTTGCGGACCCCCTTGCTGCGCAGGATATCGGCAGCCTGGACGATGTTGGCCGTGGAAGAACCGCCTGACCCGGCCACCAGTCCGGCCCGTGGATGGCCAATATCAGCGCGACTCAGGCCCGCCTGGGCGAGGGCTTCTTCAAAGGCCAGATAGGTGTAGGCCGCTGCATCGCCCATGAAACGCAGCAATTTACGGTCAATGCGCGCGGCGAGATCCACGTGGATTGCGCCATGAATCTGGCTGCGCAGGCCCAGTTGGGCGTATTCTGCGCAGTGGCTCAGGCCCGAGCGTGCGGTGCGCAGGGCCTCCAGCACTTCCTGACCACTGTTGCCCAGACTGCTGATGATGCCGTAACCGGTGACTACAACACGGCGCATGATGTTCTCCCCCCAAAGATTATTTTAGAAATTGTCGGTCGAGACGAACAGGCCGACGCGCAAGTCTTTGCCGGTATAGATCTCGCGCCCGTCCACGGCAACACTGCCATCGGCAATCCCCATGACCAGACGGCGCATGATGACGCGCTTCATGTCGATTTGATAGGTGACGCGCTGGCATTTGGGCGTCACCTGGCCAAAAAACTTGACTTCTCCGGAACCCAGCGCCCGCCCGTGGCCCTTGCCGCCCATCCAGGCCAGATAGAACCCGACCAGTTGCCAGAGCGCATCCAGCCCTAGGCAACCGGGCATGACCGGGTCGCCGGGAAAATGGCACTGGAAAAACCATAGCTCGGGATTGATGTCGAGTTCGGCGCGGATGAAGCCTAGACCGTGGGCGCCCCCGGTGGCGCTGATTTCCGTGACGCGATCCACCATCAGCATCGGCGGCACCGGCAATTGGGCATTCCCCGGCCCAAATAACTGGCCCTGCCCGCAGGCGATCAGTTCTGCTTGGTCGTAGTGGCTACGCGGCTCAAACATGCGTGTGTCCCAAAATCAAATGCGTGATGATAGCAGAACCTAACAGGGCTTGCAGGCGGCTAGCGCTGCCGCGTGCCACCGGAAGGGGGTGGGTGATGGGAATGATCCACTTCGGCAGCCTGAGCCAGCAGCCGCTGCAATTCTTCCGGATAGCGGCGCAGGTTGCTGCGGTGCCAGGCGCGCACCATGACCATGCTCAGCGAGACGAACAGGCTAAACAGCACGATGACCCATTGCACCGGCAGGTCGATCCAGATCAGCAGGGCATACAGGCCCAGCATGACCAGAATGCTCAAATTTTCGTTGAAGTTCTGCACGGCAATCGAATGTCCGGCACCCATGAGCAGATGGCCGCGATGTTGGAGCAGGGCGTTCATGGGGACCACGAAGAAGCCGGACATGGCGCCCACCACCAGCATCAGCATGATGCCGGGTATCGTGTGCGTCACCAGTGCCATGACGGCTGCCAGCACGCCCATCGCAATCCCGACTCCGACGACTTCCACGGCCCGGCTGATGGGCACGAAGCGTCCGGCCAGAATGGCCCCAGCCGTGATGCCGACGGCAAAGATGGCTTGCAGATACGCGGCTTCGGACAAATCGATGCCCAGCATTTCCTGTGCCCAACGCAGCATGATGAACTGCAAGGTGGCGCCCGCACCCCAGAACAGGGTGGTGGTGGCCAGGGTAATCTGGCCCAGTTTATCCCGCCAGAGTAATACGATAGCCGCACCGAAATCACGCACCAGATAAAGCGGGTTGTAGTGCGGCAGCTTGTGATCCACGCCGGTGTTGGGTACCCAGAGATTGAACAGGGCAGCGATGAAATACAGTAGTGCGACGGCAGCCATGCTGTAATCCAGCAGGGCATGAGTTGCAGTGCCAAACAGCCAGAGGTCAAGTGCCTTGAAGGCCGCGAGCAAGTCGGCGCTGATGAGCCAGCCGCCCAGCACCGTGCCAAAGACGATGGCGGCCACGGTCAGACCTTCGATCCAGCTATTGGCCATGACCAGTTTGGAGTGGGGCAGATATTCGGTCAGGATGCCGTACTTGGCGGGTGAGTAGGCCGCAGCACCCAGGCCCACGACGGCGTAGGCGTACAGGGGGTGGGCGCCGAGGATCATCATCAGACAACCCGCGATCTTGATGGTGTTACTGATGAACATCACCTTGCCCTTGGGCAGGGCGTCGGCAAACGCTCCGACAAAGGCCGCCAGCGCGACGTAGGACAAGGTGAAAAACAACTTGAGCATTGGCTCATATTCTGCGGGAGCTGCCATTTCGCGCAACAGCGCGATGGCAGCGATCAGCAGCGCATTGTCGGCCAGCGCCGAGAAAAACTGCGCTGCCATGATGATGTAAAAACCTCGATCCATGCACCGGGCCGTCGTGAAAAGCCGATGCTAACATGGTGCAGCTCAGCCTGTCATGCGGGAGCGTGGGGCCTGACCCAGGGAGTGCGGCCAGCGCCCTGGCCTGTCTTATTTCCAGCACTCGCCCAGGCTGGCCGATCCGGATTTGCCCTTCACGCCGGTATTGGTATAGGTCAGATTGCCACAGGCATCGCCCGCCATCGGTCCGCCGCCAATCGGTGTGGCCGTCAGGGTGTAGGCGGTGCCGTAGGTGCCGCTCAGGGTAACCGCGCTGATGGTCAGGTTATAAGTTTTGGTCACGCCGTCGATCGGGGCCTGAGCCGGGTAGACCGTAACCGCCGGGGTGCCGGTGTTGGCGCCACCGGTTGCAGCACCTGCATAACCCAGTTGCGGGTTGTTGCTGGCGTAGCGTTCCATGGCGGCGGCAAAGCCGATGAGTGCCGCGCCTGCCTCGGCGCGATTGGAACGATTGATGTAACGTTGATATTCCGGATAGCCGATGGCGGCAAGGATGCCGATGACGGCGACGACGATGACCAGTTCGATCAGGGTAAACCCGCGCTGCTTGTTCATGGTGATGACTCGAAAGCTCCTATAAAAAAAGCCGCCCCGGCGGGGCGGCGTGTGAACGACGGCTCAGAGCGATTTATTTATCCTGCCGCCACCAGCCTTTACGCATGGCTACCCCGGAGGCCAAGATATCCTGGCCGGTATCATCTTTGGTATCAATGACTTCAGTCCCAACCAACAGGGTCGGATCCACCCGCTCATCCGGGTCACCCGTATCGCGGAACACGATCACCGGTTCTGGCGGAATGCCACCCCGATCCAGAGTAGTGGACCGGTCGGTTTTGTCCAGACCTGTGGTCAGCGGGTTGAAGTTGACCACTGCACTGGCATCGTAGGCACCGACGATGTAGACCCGGCCCAGCCCCAAGGACGTGGAGCAGACATTGGTGGTCGTGCCCGCAAGATTGGGATCAAAGGTGGAGAACAGGATAAACCCGTTGAAGGTCAATGCCTTGGATAGCACCTTCTCGCCCGCGTTCTCCATCGTGATATACCAGCCATCGGCATTTTCGAAGGCCGCCACGGCGGTGGCATTATTGGCGTCCAGCGTCTCGGTCAGGTCATACAGGTCGGCATTGGTGAACCCGGTCGCACCATACTCGGTGGTATAGGCTGCTGTGGCCACGGTATCCAGGATATGGGCATCCCGCAGCACATACATCCGGTCAATCACATCGGTGTTGCTCAGGGGTTTCTCCCGGAAACCCGAGCCGAGGGCAACGCTGAGGTAAGGTGTTTTAGCCTGTGTGATCAGCGCAATATCCGGGGCATAGTAAAAGCGCCGGTTATCGGTGGCTGCATTGCCTGCCAGGGTGGCGATGACCCCACCGGTGGCAAAATTGCCCGCCCCGGTATTGGTGCTGTTGGCAAAGTCGAACCGGAACACCTGCCCGCCCATGTCGCCGACATACAGCCGATCGGTATAGCCATCGCCATTGGTGTCGAGGATGGCCACATCGGCGGGGATGCTGTAGTCCATGCTGTTCAGGGTCAGGTTAGGCAGACGGGTGCCGTTTACGCTGTCATTGCCCGCCATCCACATCAGCGCGCCAGTCTGGGCGTTGATCATGTAGACGGCCCGGCCCATGCCATCAGCCGTGCGTACCGTCACGTTGTCCTGATTCGGGTCATAGCCACCGCCGAAGAAGTAGACTTCGGTATCGGTGCCGTTCCACTTCACCTTGGCCAGCTTGGGCGTGGACCAGGTTTGACCCAGTTCGGCAAAATCACCGCTGCCGCCCAGAATTTCCCACTGCAGGTTGGGATAGTAGACGTTGGTGGACGAGCGGTTCAGGTCAATGGAGTAGTAATTGCGCCCACCCCGACGCATGCCGAAGGTTGCATAAACCTTGTCGCCCGTGTCACGCAGGTCGCCGTCACCATCCAGGTCGTTGATACGCAAGGTGATTTCACCATCCAGGCCATAGAGCTTGCCACTGTTGCCCGTCACAGTGCCGGTATTGTTCTGAAACAGGATCAGATTCGGCAGCAGTTCTTTGGGTACCCAGGTGAATTTCTCGGTGCCATCGGTCGGGTCAACAATCGAGAAATAGCCCCGATTATTGGTGGTCAGCAAGGCCTGATCCAGGAGATTGCTGACCGGGTCATCAACATAGCTGACGACCACGGGCTTGGCATGGAGCGGATCGCCCAACTGGTGATGGGCATTGCCTGAAGTGGGGTCTGCACCATGCGCCCACTTGAGCAAGTCCTGATGAATGGTGTCACTGAACCCGGTAATGCCGAGCAAGGCTGTGGTCACATTGGCCGTATTGCTCTCATTCAGGGCATATTTGTTCTGTACCAGCGAGACTGGCAATGTGCTGGGTGGGTCACCCAGGTCGCCGGTGTAGGTATAGGCATTGCGACTGGCAGTCAGCTTGCTGGCGGCCCCGCCTTCTCCCACTTCAGCGCCATCGGCTGTTGCCGACCAGAAACTTTGCGCCGTTTCGGTAAAGAACCCGGTGGCACCATCCACTGCGGCAGCGCCTGTCGCGTCTTCAATCTGGGCATTGCCACTCGTATCTTCGCCCAGTTTGTACTTCTTGACGTTGCCTTCCCATTGTTGCTGGATGCTGGGTTTGAACAGCGCATAGTACAGCTCGTCACGGTTGGTCAGGCGGTTGTAGTTGTTGACCGATAGGGCCGGGGCTTCAAAACCGCTGTTGACACTGAGAATGGAGGAGATGATGTTTTGAAACACCGTGGTCAGCGAAGCGGCATCGCTGGCCAGATAAAAGGCCCCGCCGCCCAGGGTGGCGATGTTGCGCAGGAAGGTCTCGGCGCTGTTGCCCACCACATCCCCGCCAAAGCCGATGGTATAAGTGATGACCTTCTGATCCCCATCCAGAGTGCTGTGCTGATCTTCCTGGAACAGGTAGTTGGCCAGTTCCCGTCCGCAGGCCTCGCCCGCCGGTGCTGCACCACTGCCCTTGCTGGCGCAGGTAGTGCTGGCCCAGCTTTCGATCTGGTTCACGTCCACATAGCTGTTCTGGTTGGGCAGCCCGTCGGTGAGCAACACGATGTAATTGCCCTGGCATTCATCCAGAATCGGGGAACGGTAGATGGGACTGCCCGAGACATATTCCCCGGCGCAGGCGCTGGCGGTCGGATTGGAACCGGTGCAGGCTGCGTCGGGACGCACCACCGTCCCGCCAGTGTAAGAGGCAAAATGCGACAGGCTGCTGTAGCGGCGGCTGTCACTCATACTGACCGAG
This sequence comes from uncultured Gammaproteobacteria bacterium, assembly GCA_964398665.1. Classification (GTDB taxonomy): domain Bacteria; phylum Pseudomonadota; class Gammaproteobacteria; order CAYNNN01; family CAYNNN01; genus CAYNNN01. The sequence goes on from CAYNNN010000019.1 coordinate 23,926, forward strand.
ATGGCCCCGGTTACCCCGGATGGGAAGGGGTAGCTGTAGGGGACGCTGGTGCTGCAACTGCCGGGGCAATAGCCACCCCGATCCCGGCCCCAGTAGACCGGCGCACCCTTGTAGTAACGCGCCGCTTCGCTGTAGTAGCCCACGATCGGCGTATAGGTGCGTGGGGTCAGGGCATTGCTGAGTTCAATCAGCCGGGTGCGTACGGTTTTCTCGGCTGCGGTGCCCTGAATCTTGACGATCAGGCGGGGTGCGTTGGCGGAACTGCCGTCGAAGGTCTGCGCCTGGCGCTGGGAACCGGTCGCCGTCATGGTCAGGGTAATGCCATAGCCCTGGAGCCAGCTGGGGCTATTGACCAGTTCCTGGATGATGGTCTTGAGGTCCGGCGAACGATAGACACTGCCGGTTGCCCAGCTGCTGAAGGTCCAGTCCACGCTGGCGCTACTGTCGGTGCGCCCGCTGATGTTGTAGCTACCCGAGAAGGCTGCCGGCGGGAAGGTGCCGACATCGGTGCGGATCGTCGCGGTGACGGCCTCGGCGTTGGCTGCCTTGGCGGTCAGCTCCAGATAGGCTTCCTGAACGGTGGTGCCAGGCGCGATGGCCATGTTCTCAAAATGCAGCCCGTTGACCTGGGTGCTATTGATATTAAATGTGGTGCTGCTGGTGCTCAGACTGCCGTCGGAAAGGGTTTCCTCGGCATCCTGATTGCTGATGGCAATCTGGCGCTGCAATACCGCATTGACGCAGCCGCTGGCGCCAGCGGCATAGTTGACCACCAGCATGGGTGCCTTGGTCGAACTGCCCTCATAACTGTACACCGAGCGATTGCCATTAGTGCCGGTAAGCATGAAATTCATGGAGTTATTGCCACACCAGCCTGGACGGCTGACGATTTCCTGAACGATGGATGTGAGGTCGGGCGTCTGCACGGCCGTTTCAGCGGTCCACCCGCCCGGCGCCCAAGCCACCGTGGCCGCCGTGGGGCTGCCGGTCACGCGGCCATGAATTTCGCCGGTGGTGCCGCTATAGGTGGCGGCATCATCAGTATCTTCGCCCAGGATGGTCCAGGCTGCACTGCTTGCATTGGTCGTGATGGGTACCATCTCGATATAGGCGCTGGTGATGGTGGCGCCCTGCGGCACGTTGACATTGGCAAAGCGCAAGCCGACATCCTGGTTCAAAACGGTGACGCCGGTGTCATAGGTCACGCTCAGCACCGGTTTTTTGGTGGCGCTTGAAGTAGTGAAGGCACCAAAGCGGCCCGAACCGGTCAACGATTCAGCCGGGGCAGCCGGGGCAGCGCGGTCGATGCCGCCAAACAACAAGGCCAAGGCATTGCCGGAAGCCCAGCCGGGCCGGTCAACGACTTCCTGAATCACGCTTTTAAGTCCGGTGGCGGCCAGTTTGGTGGAGCTGGCGGTACCCACCACCGGGTCTTCAAAGGTGATGATGTTATTGTCGCTGTTCCAGGGGGTGATGTTGCTCACCGTCACGGTTGCCGACGCCGAAGTGCGGGTGCGGGCCGTGACGTTGCCCGCCGTGCCGGCAGCCGGCAGGCCTGCGACAAAAGCCGGGGCATTGTCAATGTCCTCTGCACGGATATTGGTGCTGCCTGTGGTTTCCGTTTGAGTATCGGCATTGCTGGTCAAAGTCAGCACCACGCCGGTGATGGTTTTACCCTGCGGCACGGCCAGGCCCGGAAAGCGCACCCCGCTGGCATTGACCTGGCGGCTGCCATGATCCATGCGCAAGTTGCCCATCATGAGGAAAGGACTGTCAATGACCTCGTTGGTGCCGTTGGTGCGCCGCTCATACGCATCGTCCAGCAGTGCACTGGGGCTGCTGGTGACCGTCACCGTGGCCAGACTGGGGTCCGTGAGTAGCTTCAGGCTGGTATTGCCCAAAAATACCGTGTTGTCGCTCAAGCGTTCTTCGGCATCGTCAGTGCTGCTGCTGATGCGCGCAGAATAGCTGGTGGTGGCGGCGGCGGCGCCTTCCACCTGGCTGAGCGGGGCATTGATATCCGCGACCGGGAACAGGATCGGGCCACCCGGCACCGAGAAGTTGCCCATGCCCACGTTGACGTTGTTTGTGGTGCTGAACAGGTTGAACAAGGCATCCTGCATGTTGGCCAGCCGGGACTTGCCCGTCCCGGGAACCTCTTCGTCCATACTGCCGGAATCATCCAGGATGAACAACACGTTGGGGTAATTACAATTGACATATTCATCCGGAGTCGCCGGATCAGCGTCATTGCCGCAGGCCGTGGCCGACGCGGTGACGGCGCCCAGATAAATCTCGATATCCTCGGCCAGTACCGGCGTGGCACTGGTCAGTAGCCAGGCAGCGGCCAGCAGGGCCGCTCGGCTACGGTGCAGGATGCGTTGCATGTTGAACTCCTGAAGTGAAGGTCATATGAGCCATTATCGGCCCTGCCCGGCGGGTTGCAATCCGGGCCAGATGGGCGCAAGTGCTTAAGGGATGGGTGGTTAGTTGGCAGTACAGCTGAGCAGTTGCCCTGCATCCAGCGGCCCGATGCGTACCCCGCCAAAAAGAGTCTGGGCACTGGCCAGGCTGCCGATACGCTGGGTATTGCTGCTGATCCGGAACACGTTGATAGTCAGGCCCCCCTGTTGCTGATTGGCGGAAAACCCAGGAATCAGCGCCGCGCTGCCGCAACCCAGATAGCTGAGGGCCGTGGTGTTGGTGACGGCCAGATTAACGAATAAATCATTGGGAGGTTGTGAAAAATTTGTTGTTTGCGTGCCATTGGTAACGGCGTTGAACAAGGGCTGGTCCGAGGTGCGCAGGGTTTCCATCAGGGCATAAACCGGGGCTTCGGTGCCAAAAAAAGCCAGGGTGCGCTCCTGCATGTTGGCGGTCATGCGCTCGCCCAGGGTGGTGGTGGACAAAGCGGCGACGCCGACGATGGTCATGACGACCAGAATCAGCAGGGCGCTGATCAGCACCGCACCATGCTGGTGCCGTGGTGGGACAGAGAGTGGGAGGTGCATGGCTAACCTGCTAATTGGTAGGACAATTGGTTGCAGTGCGGCAGAATATTTCCGCCTTGCGGTTGCGGAGCACGACTGTGCTGGTAAAAACCCGCCGCCGCTGCAAGTCCTGGGCGGCAGCCAGGGTGCTGGCATCCAGGAGCTGATACTGCTGGGTATCCAGACTATCGGCAACGTTGCCGCCGGTATTGATCAGGACTGCCAGTCGAACCGCGACCACACGGTTCTGCCACTGGGCTGCCGTGACCGATGCGGCATTGACCCAGGTATCCGGCAATCCATCCAGGGTTGCCGAGGTGTCCACGCCGTAAAGCACCTGAAAGCTCTCGACGTTATCTACCAGGGGCTGATCGCTGCCACCGTTGGTCATGCAACGCAGGGTATTATTGTTGTCAACGTAATAGCGATTCTGAATCAAGATGTTGGCCCCGGGTTGCTCGCCCAGGCAGTTGCGGTGTTGCGCGGTCTCGGCCACATATTGAAAGACCAGTTCGTCATTGCCGTTGGCATCATCGTTGACCGGTTGGCGGGCGTAGGGGGTGGCGTTGGCGTCGATATTCGTGCTGGCGTTCCAGGCGAAGGGGTTCATGCCCTGGGACAGGTTGTAAGGGTATCCGGCCATGCGCAGCTGCGGGATGATCAAATCCAGGGTGAAGCGGCCATTGTCCTGAATCCGGGCCAGGCCCTCCTCCATGCGATACGTGTTCTGAGTGCTGATGAAAATCTGGATGACCCCGGCCATCAGCCCTAAGCCCAGCATCATGGCCAGCAGCAATTCGACCAAGGTAAAGCCCAGGGCAGCATTCGGACGGCGGGCAGGGTGCGGTGCGTAGGTTTGCATGGCGGCACGCTCAGGGAATAAGTTCGATTTGGACACTTTTGGTTTCCAGTTGCCCGGTCAAGCCGACTTCCTGCCAACTCAGGCTGATGATGCGCGTGGTCTGGGCATCGCAGGCGGCGGGGGGCTGGGTGCAGACCACGTTCAGCCCGCGTTCGTCAATGGCAGGCGTGGCAGCGTTGTCGGTGGTGCTGAGATTGAAGTTGCTGCTGGCGGCGCAGACCAGCTCATCCATATCCGTTGTGGCGATGTCCGTGACGGTCGGGTTGGCGGGCAACACCGCGTTGTTGCAGGTGGTGTCCACCAGACCATCGTAGGGATAAGCGGCCGAAGTGGTCGGGTCTATCTTGTTCAGACGCATCCGTTCGGCCAGTTCCTGGGCGACCGCGACGGCCTGGGTGCGTATATAAGAACCGGTGGTGGCGCGCAAACCCATGGTTTGCAGCCCAGCCAGGCCCAGCAGACCCACGGCCAGCACCAGCACGGCGACCAGGATTTCGATCATGGTGAACCCCGCCTGGAGGCGGCTGCGGGGTGGCTTGGATAAGGATGCCATGAGAACTCCTGCGCTTAGCTGCAAATGGTGCTGGTGCTGGGCTGCACGACCCGAATGCGCCCGGCGTTGACCTGAATCTGGCGTTTGCCGATCCGGTCGGCCGTCGAGGCCCGCGAGTCGCAGATGAGGATGTTGCCTCCGGCGACAGGATTGGGCAAGCCATTGCCCAGAAAGGCAAAGCGATTGATGGCCGGGGAGCCGACCTCGACTTTGGTACCGGGTGAAAAGGCCTGCATGACGGTGAGGATGGGTTCACCACCATCCAGCGTGTTGTCACCGTCGGTGTCGGCAAAGGCCAGCCAGCCATTCTCCCAATCGTTGCTGCCCGAGCAGCTGGTGCCATTGCTGCTGCTGCATACCACCACATTGCTGGCCCGTTTCAAGGCTTCGCTGCGGGCCAGGGAAACGCTGACCAGAATGTCGTTGCTCTGGGTTGCCAGCCGATTGGTCATCAGGAAATTGATGGTTTCCGGAACACCGACAGTAAGCAACACGGCAGCCACCGCCAGCGTCACCATCAATTCCACCAGAGTAAAGCCGCGCTGCATGGGGCACCTGTTTTCGGGGATCATGCCCGCACTATAATCGCACCGGCTGCCGAGGTAAATCCGGGGCCAGCCTAGCGGGTATTTCCGTCAGACAAAAGGCGGCGATGTCCAGCAGGGTGCCAGAATTCCCGAACAGATGGGTGAGGTGATAACGTGCAGTATGATTTTTTGGTGGTGGGGGGTGGCATCATTGGCCTGCTGACGGCCCGGGAGCTGCGCCGTACCGGGGCCAAGGTGGCCCTGGTGGAAAAAACCGAAACGGGCCGGGAGTCAAGCTGGGCCGGGGGCGGAATCCTTTCACCATTGTACCCCTGGCGTTATCCCGAGTCCGTGACCCTGCTGGCCCGCTGGAGTCAGCAGGTCTATCCGGAACTCTGTACGGAGCTGCATCAGGAGACTGAGCAGGCGTGCGAGTGGACGCCTTCGGGCCTGCTGGTCCTGGAGGTAGGCGAGCAGGCAGCCGCTCAGCAGTGGGCTGCGCACTATGGTTATCACCTTGAAACGCTGGATGCAGATCAGGTGCAGGCGCAAGTACCGGCCCTGGGCCAGCCGGTGCCGGCCTTGTGGTTTCCGCAGTTGGGGCAGGTGCGTAACCCCCGGCTGGCCAAGGCCCTGACCCTGAGTTTGCAAAAACGCGGGGTGACGGTTTATACCCACACGGAGATCACCGGATTTGCCCGGGAAGGTGACCGGGTTCTGGGGGTACAGACCCGACGCGGGGTTTTGCAGGCCAAGGCGGTGGTGCTGACTGCCGGTGCCTGGAGTATGCCGCTCCTGCAAGGCCTGGGTCTGGAAATGGCCCTGGCGCCGATCCGGGGCCAGATGGCCCTGTTGCGGGCAGCACCGGATTTGCTGGCACCCATCGTGCTCCAGCACAGCCGCTACCTGATTCCCCGCCGGGATGGGCACATTCTGGTCGGGTCCACCCTGGAAGTCACCGGTTTTCAGAAGGAAACCACGGAAGAGGCCTTGCAGTCCCTGCTTCATACTGCCCGCACCCTGGTGCCGGCCCTGGCGGATTGCCCGCTGGAGTTGCACTGGGCCGGGTTGCGTCCGGGTTCACCCCAGGGGGTGCCGCTGATCGGTCCGGCACCGGGTTATACCGGCCTGTTTTTGAATACGGGACATTTTCGCAACGGTGTGGTGCTGGCGCCTGCTTCAGCGCGGCTGGCCGCCGACCTGTTGCTGGGTCGCCCCCCGCTGTTGCCCCCGGAACCGTATCTGCCCAAGGCGCAACATCCGGCCACTCTGAACGATTGGTTACAGAAACTGGCCTGAGCGGTCAGCCGGCCGTGCAGGGCCAAATTCATTGGTGCAGCCCCTATCGCCGGGCCGGAAAATGTGGCAAAATAGTCACAAATTGTTGCGTAATTGCAAGGTCTATGGCCGATGGCGTTACAACACTCGTAGGGCTGCGGTATCCGTCAGGCCGTCTGCGAGGGATGTTCCTCTGGATATTGATGCAGTTGTGCTGCGCCCTGCCTGTGGCCGCCGAGGTCAGTGTGGTCGAGGCGCAGGGGCGCTGGCTGGAGTCATCTTACTGGGTGGAAACCCGCCTGAGTCTGGAGTTGCCGGCCGTTGCCCAGGAAGCCCTGCGCAACGGAGTGGCGCTGACTCTGGCCCTGGAATTTGAATTGTTGGCCGAAGCGGGCACCTGGTGGCAGGAACAGCGCCTGGAACAGCGCTGGCGCTACCGGATCAGCTACCACACCCTGGCCCAGGTGTACCAGGTCGTCAGTGAACAGGAAGGGGTATTGCGCAATTATGCGTCCCTGAGCCAGGCCCTGCTGGCTATCGGTCTGGTGGAACCACTTCCGGCTTTCAAGCGCGAGGTCCTCAAGCCGGGGACGTACCAGGCCCGCCTGCGCGTACGGCTGGTGACGGAGGATCTGCCCTTGCCCTTGCGCCTGCAATCCTACGTTTCCAGGGATTGGGTGGTGGAAAGTCCCTGGTATGGCTGGAGGTTGAGCCTATGAAACGGCGCTGGTGGCAGACAACCCTATTGCCGGTAGCGCTGGTCATTTTGTTGCTGCTGGGCAGCCTGACCTTGATGACTGATGCACGGATTGATCAGCATCCCCGTCGGGGAGACTATGAAAATCTTCTGCTGATCAATGGGATTGGCATGGTATTCCTGCTGGGGCTGATTTTTCGGCACAGCTATGGCCTGCTGCGTCAGTATCGGCGGCGGGAAATGGGTTCGCGGCTGGCGGTGCGGATGGTGGTCATCTTCATTGCCCTGGCGCTGGGGCCGATGAGTCTGGTTTATTATTACTCCTTGAAATTGCTGCATCAGGGTATTGATAGCTGGTTTAATGTGCAGATAGGGCAGGCCCTCCAGGATTCGCTGGAATTAAGCCGGGCGGCCCTGGCAACCCGGATGGCCACGCATCTGAGACAGTCGCAACAGATGCTGGCTCAGCTGGAGGCCGAACCTGCGGAGAATCGGCTCCCGGCTCTGGGGCAGATGGTTGGCCAGTACGAAGCCCTGGAACTGACGCTGCTTGAGTACACCGGGCAGATTCTGGCTTCCAGCAGTGACAGCCCGACGGGCCTGGTACCTCGGTCATCGGCCCAGGGCCAGGGCTTGCGGGCGCAATTGCGTAACGATCAGCCCTATGCCGTGCAACTCCTGCCTGATAGTGGTGAAGGCCTGCTGATTCAAGTTGCGGTGCGTCAGCCGGAGAACCCGATGTCCGTGGTGCTGGTGGCACTGTTTCGGGTGCCCGAGCGTCTGAGTGCCCTGGCTGATTCGGTGCGGGTGGGTTATGAGGGTTATAGCGAGTTATCCTATCTGCGCCAGAGCCTGAGGATTTATTTCACGATCACGTTGTCGCTGGTGCTGTTGCTCAGTGCCCTGGCCGCCGTGTGGGCAGCCTTTTTTTCCACCCGCCGGCTGGTCAAGCCGATCCGGGTCCTGGCCGCCGGGACGCAGGCTGTGGCGGCAGGGCATTATGATCAGCAACTGCCAGTTGTCCGCAATGACGATCTGGGTGCCCTGGTGGTTTCTTTCAACGAGATGACCCGGCGTCTGGCGCAGGCCCGCGACGAGATGCGCCGTACCCAGCAGGAAATTGAGGATCAGCGCACGTATCTGGCGGCCATCCTGAGTCAGTTGACTTCCGGGGTACTCACCTTTGATCTGGCCGGTGCGGTGCAAACCTTCAATCCAGCCGTCGGCCGGCTGCTGGAGTGTGATCTGGAAATCCATGATGAAGTGGATCTGGATGCGCTGGCCCGGTGTTCGCCTACGGCGGAGGATTTTGTCCGCGCGCTGCGCCCGCGCCTGCAGCCGGGGCAAAGCTGGCGCGGCGAAGTGCCGGTGCTGGGCGCGGGGGGGCGGCAGGTTTTACTGGTCAGCTGTGTGCCCCTGAGTCACAGCGAGGGCGTCCAGTACGGCTATCTGGCGGTCTTTGAGATGATTACCTCCCTGGTGCAGGCGCAGCGGGATGCAGCCTGGTCGGAAGTGGCGCGACGCCTGGCCCACGAGATCAAAAATCCCCTGACGCCGATTCAGCTTTCTGCCGAACGCCTGCGGCGGCGCTGCCTGCCGGCCCTGGCGCCGGCTGAAGCCGAGGTGCTGGACAAGGCTACCAAGGTGATCGTCCAGCAAGTGGATGCCCTGAAGGAAATGGTCAATGCTTTCAGCCAGTATGCCCGCAGCCCGCAGTTACATTTTGTCCAGGTCGAATTCAATAACCTGATTCATCAGGCGCTGGAATTATATCGGGAAGCAGGTGTTGAGTGGCGCACCGAGCTGGCGCCTGAGCTGCCTCCCCTGCAGGCTGACCCACGCGCCTTGTTGCAGGTGTTGCACAATTTGCTGAAAAATGCCCAGGAAGCCTTGAACGGGCGTGAGGGGGGGCAGGTGACCCTGAGCACGCACTGTCAGGCGCTGCGGGGTTGTACCTGGGTGGAGCTGAATGTCACCGACAATGGGACGGGTTTTCCGCCCGAGTTGCTCAGTGGCCGACTGTTTGAGCCGTACGTGACCACCAAGGCCAAGGGTACGGGGCTGGGCTTGGCAATTGTCAAGCGCATCATCGAGGATCACGGTGGCGTGATAGAAGTGCATAATCTCCCGGAAGGCGGGGCCTGCGTGACGGTGCGACTACCGTTGCAAAGGCCGCCGGAACAACAGGCTGCGCCCAGTGGCAACGAGGCGCTTTTGAGGACTTGACATGAAAAAAGCATATATTTTGGTGGTGGACGACGAACCCGACATTCGGGAAACCGTTGCCGAAATCCTCCAGGACGAGGGCTATGAAGTAGCTCAGGCCGGGGACGCTGCGGCTGCCCGGCAAAATCGCCGCCTGCGGCGACCCGATCTGGTGTTGCTGGACATCTGGATGCCGGGTGAGGACGGCATCAGCCTGCTCAAGGAATGGGCTGCCGGCGGCCTGCCTTTCCCGGTGGTCATGATTTCCGGCCACGGCAGCGTGGAAACGGCGGTCGAAGCAACCCGGCTGGGCGCCTATGACTTCATCGAAAAGCCGCTGTCCATGTCCAAATTACTGCTGACGGTCGAGCGCGCCCTGGAAGTGCATAAGCTTTATCAGGAAAACATGGGTCTGCGCCAACAGGTCCACAGCGTCCCGGAACCGGTGGGCAAAAGCCCGGTGATGCAGCACTTGCGTGAGCAGATCAAGCGGATAGCCCTGCACAATGCCTGGGTGCTGTTTACGGGTGAGCCGGGGAGCGGCAAGGAAGTGTGCGCCCGTTACCTGCATGCCTGTAGCCATCGCAAGGAGGCCCCGTTTCTGGACGTGGGGGCCGCCTCGCTGGCACGGGAAAATGCCTCTGTCGAGCTGTTTGGCAGCGAAGAGGGTGGCCGATTGCATTATGGCCTGCTGGAGCAGGCTCACGGTGGCGTGTTGTTTCTGGATGAAGTGGGTGATTTGGACCTGGCCATTCAGGCGCGGCTGCTCAGTGCCCTGGAGACTGGTTCCTTTCTGCGTATCGGTGGTTCTGATCCGGTCGTGGTGGATGTGCGGGTGCTGGCGGCAACCCATCAGCCGCTGGATGAGATGGTTCAGGCCGGACGGTTTCGGGAAGATTTGTTCTATCACCTGAACGTGGTGCCGGTGCGCGTGCCGCCCCTGCGCGAGCATCGCGAGGATATTCCTGATTTATTGCAATATTATGTGCAGTTGTTTGTGGAACGGGACAAACTCCCGTTTCGGGAGTTTTCGGTGGCGGCCCAGAATTATCTGCGCAATTATCACTGGCCCGGCAATATCCGGGAGTTGAAAAATCTGGTGCAGCGTCTGCTGATCCTGGGGCCGGGCGAAGCCATCGATCTGGATGAAGTCCAGCAGGCGTTGGGGAATAATCTGGCGCTCCAGCGCCGTGATACCAGCGAGCAGACGCCGATTTCCTTCGAGTTGCCGCTACGGGATGCCCGTGATCAGTTCGAGAAGCAATATCTCGAATATCAACTGGAAAAATGTGGTGGTAGCGTAGGCAAGCTGTCCCGGCAGGTCGGCATGGAACGTACCCATCTGTACCGGAAGCTGCGTTCCCTGGGCATTGCTTTTCGTGAGCGTAAGCTTTGAAGCGCATTATCGTCCTGGGTGCAGGTCAGGTTGGCACCTCGGTCGCCGAGGCGCTGGCCGGCGAGGCCAACAACGAGCTGACCCTGGTCGATACCAATGCTCAGGCCCTGCAGGGCATTCAGGAGCGCGTGGAACTACGCACCGTGGTGGGCCATGCCAGTCATCCGGCGGTGCTGGCAGCCGCCGGGGCGTGGGATGCCGATATGTTGGTGGCGGTGACCAACAGCGATGAAGTCAACATGGTGGCCTGTCAGGTAGCACATACAGTATTCCATATCGGGATCCGGATCGCCCGGGTGCGCGCGCCGGAGTATCTGGACCACCCTGAATTGCTGCAGCGGGGTGCCATTGCCATTGATACCGTGATCAGCCCGGAAAAGATCGTTACCGATCACATCCTGCGCCTGATTGAATATCCAGGCGCCCTGCAAGTCCTGGATTTTGGCAAGGGCAAGGCGTACCTGGTCGGGGTGCGGGCGGTCTATGGCAGTCCGCTGGTGGGTGCACCGCTTGCCCAGTTGCGGCAAAACCTCCCCCATGTGGATGCCCGGGTGCTGGCGGTTTATCGGCGCACCCGGCTGATTACGCCCAGAGCCGAAACCGTGTTCGAGGAAGATGACGAGGTCTTCTTCATCACGGCGAAGGATCAGGTCAAGGCGGTCATGGCGCAGTTCTGCCCGCAAGGCAGGCCGGCACGCAATCTGTTTCTGGTCGGGGGCGGCAATATTGGCCGCCGCCTGGCAACTGCCCTGGAAGGGGATCACCGGGTCAAGGTGCTGGAGCGCAATACCCAGCGGCGGGAATTACTGAGCCGCGAGCTGACCCGCACCGTGGTGCTGTCCGGAGATGCCACGGAAATCAAGCATCTTCAAGATGAAAATATTGAAAATGTGGATATTTTTTGTGCCGTCACCAATGATGATGAGGCCAATATTCTTTCGGCCATGCTGGCCAAACGACTTGGAGCGCGCAAAGTCATGGCCATCATCAACCGGGCCGCTTATGCCAAGCTGATGCACGCGGGCCTGATTGATGTGGTGATCTCCCCTCAGGAAGCCACGATAGGCAGCTTGCTGGCGCGGATCCGGCGCGGCGACATGCAGGTGGTACATGCCTTGCGCCGAGGTCAGATCGAGGCCGTCGAGATCATTGCGCATGGCGACCCAAAAACCTCGGCAGTGCTGGGTCGGCGCCTGGATCGCATCAATTTGCCACGAGATATCACGATCAGCGCGCTGGTGCGTGGCGAGCAGGTACTGATGGCGCACGGTGATACCCAGATTGAAGCCGGGGATCATGTCATCCTGTTCATTGCCAATAAAGACCGCATTGGGGAAGTGGAACGTCTGTTTGCGGTGGATGCCAAGCAGTAGGGGCGGCTGCGGGATTGGGCCTGAAGTTGTGTTAGAATATGCTAACATTGTGAATGCCTGATCCATGCGCAAAATTCTCTGGCTCAATCCCAAGGGTGGAAGTGGCAAAACCACGCTGGCCATTACCCTGGCCAGCTATTATGCCCAGTCCGGTTACGTGACCACCCTGATGGATCATGACCCGCAAGGCTCCAGTAGTTACTGGTTACAGCATCGGGGTGATCTGGAGCCAGCGATTCGCGGCCTGGCCGCAGGCAAAAATCCGGGGGGAGTGACGCGCAGCTTCCAGCAGCGAAGTCTGATGGGTGCCGAACGTGTCGTGCTGGACGGTTCGGCGGGCTTGCGTGGGGTGGCATTGGCTGATTTGCTGCGTCAGACGGATGCACTGGTGGTGCCGGTCATGCCGACCTTGCTGGATCTGGCTGCTACCGCCGATTTTGTGCAGGAGCTCAAGCGCCTCCAGCGGGTGAGCGTGCCCCAGTTGCGTGTCGGTCTGGTCTTGAATCGGGTGCGCCCAGGCGTCACGGTGCCGGATCTGGAAGCCCGCCTGCGTGCTCTGGCCTTACCCTATCTGGGTTATTTTAACGATGCGCCAGTCTATCTTCAGGCCATCGGGGCCGGTCGGGGTTTGTTTGAACTGGATACCCGCGATGCGTTGGCCGAGCAACAATGCTGGCAGGCCTTGCTGCGCTGGCTGGGCGAGACGCCGGCGTGAAGTCGCCCCGGCAGGTGCCTGCGCCCGTTTGTGACGCCAGTCTGCCCATTGCAGCGCATTGGTCAGATTTACAGCAAGCGCTGGCTGCCCACCCGGTCATGATTGTCTGTGGCGCCACTGGCTCCGGGAAAACCACGCAATTGCCTCAGTTGTGCCTGGCGTTGGGGCGGGGGCGTCACGGCCTGATAGGCCATACCCAACCCCGGCGGATTGCGGCACGCAGTGTGGCCCAGCGCCTGGCCGAGTCTTTCCGGAGCAATGTCGGCCAAATCGTAGGCTGCCAGATCCGCTTTAATGCCCAGGTCGGTCCTCAGTGCTGCATCAAGCTGATGACGGATGGCATCCTGCTGGCAGAGCTTCAGCGTGACCCTTTGCTGAGCCAGTACGATACCCTGATCATTGACGAGGCTCACGAGCGGACGCTCAATATTGATTTTCTGCTGGGTTATTGCAAACAACTGCTGCCCCGGCGGCCCGATCTCAAGCTGATCGTGACTTCGGCCACGATTGATACGGATAAATTCTCCCGCTATTTCCATCAGGCCCCAGTGATTGAGGTCAGTGGGCGCAGCCATCCGGTGGCCGTGCGCTACCGGCCTGTGCCGCAGCTGGAGCCTGATGAACAGGAGGATGGGCAAATTGCGGCAGTATGTGCCGCCGTGGCTGAGCTGGATGCAGAAGCCCCCGGTGACATTCTGGTGTTTTTAAGCGGCGAACGGGATATTCGTGACGTGACGGCTGCCTTGGCCCAGCAACAACCGCATCTGGTGCTGCTGCCGCTCTATGCGCGCCTGAGCCAGGCCGAGCAGCAGCGGATTTTTCAGGCTCAGGGCCAGCAGCGCCGGGTGGTTCTGGCAACCAACATTGCAGAGACTTCCTTGACGGTGCCAGGCATCCGTTATGTGGTGGACAGCGGTCTGGCGCGCATCAGCCGCTATAGCCCCAGGGCCAGGGTTCAGCGTTTGCCCATTGAACCGATTGCCCAGGCCAACGCCGAGCAACGCAAGGGCCGTTGCGGGCGCGTAGCCCCCGGCATTTGCATTCGGTTATATTCGGAGGCGGATTTTTTAAGCCGGCCAGCCTTTCTGGAGCCAGAGTTATTGCGCAGTCACCTGGCCGAGGTGATCCTGCGTATGCAGGCACTCCGGCTAGGTGATATAGAAGCATTTGATTTTATTGATTCACCCCCACGCCAATCCATCCGCGATGGCTTGCAATTGTTGCAGGAACTGGGGGCGCTTACCTCCGCCAACACCTTGACCGAAGTGGGTCAGCAACTGGCCCAATTGCCGCTGGAACCCCGGTTGGGACGGATCTTGCTGGAGGCCCGCAAGCGTCATGTCCTGCGGGAAGGTCTGGTTCTGGCTGCGGCCTTGAGTCTGCCTGATCCACGGGAGCGTCCCTTCGATCAGTTGGCGGCGGCTGATGCCCAGCACCAGCAATTTTTCCACAAAGAGGACAAATCCGATTTTCGGGGCTTGTTGCGGTTATGGGAGTTCTGGCAGCTCAAGCAGACTGAACTCAGTCATCATCAACAGCGTAAGCTCTGCCAGCGGTTATTCTTGTCGTATAGCCGCCTGCGCGAGTGGCAGGCGGTGCGCCAGCAACTGGAAGAAGCCCTGGACGAGCTGTTCCCGGTGCAGCTCAATACCCAACCGGCTGATGAGGCTATTTTGTCCCAAACGCTGCTGGCCGGGTTGCTGGGCCATGTCGGCCTATGGCATACCGAACAGCAGCATTATCGCAGCGTGCGTGGGCAACGCTTCTGGCCGTTTCCGGGATCGGTGCTGGCACGCAAGCCACCCTTGTGGTTGATGGCCGCAGAGTTGACCGAGACGAGTAAGCTCTATGCCCGCCTGAACGCCCAACTGGACCCGGCCTGGATCGAACAGGCAGCGGCCCACCTGTTGCAAAAGCACTACCTGGAACCGCACTGGCAGGAAGCGCAGGGTTATGTGGGCGCCTATCTGCAACTGAGCCTGTATCAGTTGGTAGTGGTGGCGCGGCGGCGTGTGGATTATGGCCGAATCGATCCGGCAGGCGCGCGGACGCTGTTCATTCAGGCGGCCCTGGTGGAGGGCCGTTATGCCTGGCAGGCTGATTTTTGGCAGCATAATCAGGCTATCCTGGCCCAGGTGCAGTCCTGGGAAGCAAAATTGCGCCTGCGCGGGCATGGAGATGACGAGGCGATCCGCCAAGCCTGGTATGAGGCCCGCATTCCGGCCAATGTCAACAGCGTACGGGCCTGCCTGCGCTGGGTGCAGGCCGAGGGCGATGCCGTGTTGCGCTGGACCTTGCAGGATTGGTTGCCGCCCGAGTGGGCAACCGTGCCGCCTGAGCAGTATCCGGATACGTGGTCGGGGGCCGGGGTGGCCTTGCCGCTGCGTTATGCGTATGCCCCCGGTACGCCTGATGATGGTGTGATGCTGGAAGTGCCGTTGCCCATGCTGAATCAGGTGCGTCCGCCTGCTTTGGGAAAACTGGTCCCCGGCTGGCTGGCGGCGTGGCTGGAAGCCCTGTTGCGCCAGTTACCCAAGCCTGCCCGGATTAAATTACAGCCATTCAAGGAAACCCTGGCCCGGCTCCAGGCCTTGTGGCATGACGGGCCGGATTGGGCCACCACCTTGAGCCAGCACTTGCGCCAGCACTATGCGCTGAGTGTGACGGCCGAGCAGCTCAGTCTCTGGGACACTCAGTTACCTCCTGAATTGCGCGTGGGTTTCCGGCTTCTGGATGCCCAGGGCCAGACGCTGGCACTCAGTCGCAGCCTGGCGGAACTGCAACGCCAATATGGCCAGCAGGCCGTACAGGCGGTGGCAGCATGCTGTGCCGACCTGCCGCGTACCGGCTTGCGGCGCTGGGATTTTGGTGACTTGCCGCCCCAGTTGCACCAGACTGTGGCCGGGTTGCGCGTGCCAAGCTTTCCTGCTTTGGTGGATGCACAAGACAGCGTGCGGATTCAGGTCCTGGATCACCCCATCGAAGCGTTGCGCCAGCATCGTCAGGGCGTGCTGCGCCTGTTGGTGCTGGAACACCCTGCACCGTGGACGGCAACCCGGCGTCAGCTCAGCCTAGCCAATCCGGGTGCCCTGATCTGGCAGCGCCTGCTGGAACCCCTGCGTTTGGCCGACTGGAATCTTTCCGTTAGCAGTGCATTATTTTATCAGGCATTTTTGGCTAATGCCCCTGTACCGTACCGGCAGGTTGACTATTGGGCGCTGAAGACCGCCGGGCTGAAACGTCTGCCGGAATTATTGCGGCGCTGGAGTCAGTGGCAAGCGCAGCTGCTCTCGCTGGCAGAACCACTCCAGCGCCGGTTACAAGCCGCAATGGCCTGGAAAACAGCCTGGCAGGACATGCACCAGCAATTGGCACGGCTATGGGCCGCAGAAACCCTGATGCAGGCTGAATGGCACTGGCTGGAACGATACCCGGTTTATTTGCGGGGTATCCAGCTACGTCTGGAACGTCTGGCGCTGAAACCCCAGCGCGACCTTGATCAAATGCAGCAGCTTCAGCCCCTGGCGCAGTGGTATCAGCTTCAGCACCAGCAGCCCCGCTGGGCCAGAGTGGCGCCGGATAGTCCGCTGACCGATTATCCCTGGCTGCTGGAGGAGTTGCGCTTGAGCTACCATGCGCCCGGACTCAAACCGGTGCGTGATGTGACCCCGGAGGCGTTGCGCGCCCTGTGGCGCTTGCTGGATTAGACGATGGCATGTATCCGGCTGGTGGAATTGACCTATTTTGCGTCGCTGGCCGGACGGTTTGCGGTGCTGCCTGCTGAAGGCTGTGGGCTGATGCCTGAGCCTGCACCTGGAGTGCATCCCCGAGGTTGGGGGACCTCGGGGCATTGTGCTTAGTTGCGGGTCTTGTCCACCAGCCGATTGGCCTGAATCCAGGGCATCATGGCCCGCAGCCGGGCACCCACTTCTTCAATGGGATGGGCTTGCGAACGCCGCCGCAGGGCTTTCATGACCGGTGCGCCGGCCTGATTTTCCAGGACGAATTCCCGCGCAAACTGACCAGATTGAATTTCTTCCAGGATTTTGCGCATTTCCGCCCGGGTGGCGTCGTTGACCAGGCGGGGACCACGGGTCATGTCACCATATTCTGCGGTGTTGGAGATGGAATAACGCATGTTGGCAATGCCACCCTCGTAGATCAGATCCACGATCAGCTTGACTTCATGCAGGCACTCGAAATAGGCCATTTCCGGGGCATAGCCCGCTTCAACCAGCGTTTCAAACCCGGCCTGAATCAGGGCAGTGACCCCGCCGCACAACACGGCTTGCTCGCCGAAGAGGTCGGTTTCACACTCTTCACGGAAGTTGGTTTCGATGATCCCGGCCCGACCCCCGCCATTGGCGACAGCATAGGCCAGCGCCAAGTCGCGGGCCTGGCCCGTGGCATCCTGATGGACGGCAATCAGGCTGGGAACGCCACCGCCCTTTTGGTAGGTGGAACGTACCAGATGGCCTGGGCCCTTGGGCGCTATCATGATCACGTCGAGATCTTCCCGAGGCTCAATCTGGCCAAAGTGGATGTTGAAGCCGTGGGCAAAGGCCAGGGCCGCGCCCTGTTTCAGATTCGGGGCCAGATGCTCCCGGTAGAGCCGGGCCTGATGTTCGTCCGGAGCCAGCACCATCACGACATCGGCGCCGGCAATGGCGGCATCCAGCGCTGCCACCCGCAAGCCGGCGGCTTCAGCCTTGGCAGCCGAGGCCGAACCTGGCCGCAGCGCCACTGTAACCTGCACGCCGGATTCGTGCAGGTTGTTGGCATGGGCATGACCTTGCGAACCGTAGCCGACGATGGCAACGTGCTTGCTGCGGATCAAATTGATATCGGCGTCCTTATCGTAATAAACCTGCATATGGCCTCTTGTTGGATTGAGTTGGAGTTGATTTTCTGTCTTGGGCAGTTGCTT
>CAYNNN010000020.1:0-40131 GCA_964398665.1 uncultured Gammaproteobacteria bacterium
CTGGCTCAACTGCTGGCCATCCTGCTGGTGAGTCAAGGTGTGGTCCAGACCTTTGCTGCCCACCACACCGTAGCCTTGCTGGAGCAAGCTGACGCCCAGCAAACCATTGCGGTCGGCCCTGCTGCTTCCCAGATCGCCATCAAGCAGTTGGGCACCAACGGCGGTGGGTTTTTCAATGTCAACTCGGCGCACCCGTTGGAAAACCCCACCCCGCTGACAAATTTTCTGGAAATGCTGGCCATCTTGCTGATCCCTGCCGCCTTGTGCGTGAACTTCGGGATGTTGATGGGCGACCGGAAACAAGGCGTCGCCCTCCTGGCTGCGATGCTGGTAATGTTGGTTCCGGCGCTGTTGCTCTGCGTGAGCGCGGAGCAGTCAGGCAACCCGCTGTTTGCACGGCTGGGGCTAGACACCCAGGCTTCGGAACTGCAAGCCGGAGGCAATATGGAAGGCAAGGAAACCCGCTTCGGCATCGTCAACTCGGCCTTGTGGGCAAGCGTCACCACGGCAGCGTCCAACGGCTCGGTCAACGCCATGCACGATTCCTTCACGCCACTGGGCGGACTGGTACCCCTGTGGCTGATGCAACTGGGCGAAGTGGTCTTCGGTGGAGTCGGTTCCGGGCTGTACGGAATGCTGGTGTTTGCGCTGGTGGCGGTATTTATTGCCGGGTTAATGATTGGCCGCACCCCGGAATATCTCGGCAAGAAGATTGGCGCGTTTGAAATGAAAATGGCAGCGGTGGCGATCCTGACCCCAGCCTTGATGGTGCTGCTGGGTACGGCGATGGCGGTGCTGCTGGCCGCAGGCCGAGCCGGGATTGCCAATCCGGGTGCACACGGCTTTACGGAAGTGCTGTATGCATTTTCCTCCGCCGGAAATAATAACGGCAGCGCCTTTGCCGGGCTGGCGGCCAATACGCCGTTTTACAACACGCTGCTGGGAATCGCCATGCTGTTTGCCCGCTACTGGGTGATCATCCCGGTGCTGGCGCTTGCCGGTGCACTGGCAGCCAAGAAAACCATTCCACCGGGGCCAGGTACCTTACCCACCCATACACCGCTGTTTGTGGCCCTGCTGGCGGGAACCGTGGTGGCTGTCGGTGCCCTGACTTTCCTGCCCGCGCTCGCGCTGGGACCGATTGTTGAACACCTGCAACTGCTGGGCAGTCATTGACCGCAAGGAGTGTTACATGCAAACCATCCAATCCCTGTTTGACGCCAACATCCTCCGTGACGCGGCCTGGGCGTCCCTGCAACGCCTGGCACCGCGCCATCAGGTAAAAAATCCGGTCATGTTCGTGGTCTGGCTGGGCAGCGTGCTGACTGGCCTGCTGTTCCTGCAAGCCCTGCTGGGGGCAGGGGAAGCCCCGGCCGGCTTCATCCTGGCCATCAGCCTGTGGCTCTGGGTGACGGTGCTATTTGCCAATTTCGCCGAAGCCGTGGCAGAAGGCCGTGGCAAGGCGCAGGCGGCTGCCCTACGTGGCTTGCGCAATACGGTATGGGCCAAAAAGCTGCGCGAGCCACACCCCAAAGCCAGAGTCCATACCGTGCCTTCGGAAGAACTGTGCCGGGGCGACTTCGTGCTGGTGACCGCAGGCGATCTCATCCCCAGTGACGGCGAAGTGCTGGAAGGCGTGGCTTCTGTAGATGAATCCGCCATCACGGGCGAGTCTGCCCCGGTGATCCGCGAAGCTGGCGGCGATTTTTCCGCAGTCACCGGTGGCACCCGGCTCTTGTCCGACTGGTTGGTCATTCGCATTACAGTCAACCCTGGTGAGACCTTTCTCGACCGCATGATAGGCATGGTGGAAACGGCCAGACGCCAGAAAACCCCCAACGAGATTGCCCTGACCATCCTGCTGGTGATGCTGACCCTGGCCTTCCTGCTGGTGACGGCCACCCTGCTGCCGTTTTCGCTATTTGGGGTGGAAACCGCCGGGACAGGCGCGCCCATTACGGTAACCGCATTGATTGCCCTGCTGGTCTGTCTGATCCCGACCACCATCGGTGGCTTGCTGTCGGCCATCGGGGTGGCGGGGATGAGCCGCTTGCTGAGCAAGAATGTGCTGGCCACCTCCGGGCGTGCGGTGGAGGCGGCAGGCGATGTGGATGTGTTACTGCTTGACAAGACCGGCACCATCACCCTGGGCAACCGCCAGGCAGCGCGCTTGGTCGCGGCACCGGGCGTGAGTGAAGCCCAGCTTGCCGAAGCTGCCCTGTATGCCTCGCTGGCGGATGAAACTCCGGAGGGGCGTTCCATTGTAGTCCTGGCCAAGGAGCTGCTCCATCAACGCGGACGTGACATCCAGGCCGAAGGTGCGCGCTTTGTCCACTTCACGGCCCAGACCCGGATGAGCGGCACCGACTGGAACGGGCGCAGCATCCGCAAGGGCGCAGCCCAGGCCCTGCAAGCACACATCACCGCCGTGGGCGGGCCGTGGCCTGCGAGCGTCCAAGCGGTTGTGGACGACCTGGCTCGCCACGGTGCCACGCCTTTGGTAGTGGCGGAAGGCAGCCGGGTACTCGGGGTGATTGAACTCAAGGACATCGTCAAGGGTGGCATCAAGGAGCGTTTCGCCGAATTACGCAAGATGGGCATCAAGACCGTGATGATCACCGGCGACAACCGCCTGACTGCCGCTGCGATAGCCGCCGAGGCCGGGGTGGATGATTTTCTGGCAGAAGCCACCCCGGAAGCCAAACTCAGGCTGATCCGCCAGTACCAAAGTGAGGGGCGGCTGGTAGCAATGACCGGTGACGGCACCAATGATGCCCCGGCCCTGGCTCAAGCCGACGTGGCCGTGGCGATGAACACCGGCACGCAAGCCGCCAAGGAAGCCGGCAACATGGTGGACCTGGACTCCAACCCGACCAAGCTGATCGAGGTGGTGGAAACCGGCAAGCAAATGCTGATGACCCGCGGGGCGTTGACGACCTTTTCCATTGCCAATGATGTGGCCAAATATTTTGCCATCATCCCGGCAGCGTTTGCATCCACCTACCCGGCCCTGAATGCGCTCAATGTCATGGACCTGGCCACACCGGCTTCCGCCATCCTGTCGGCGGTGATCTTCAATGCCCTGATCATCATTGCCCTGGTGCCACTGGCACTCGGGGGGGTGGCCTATCGCCCGCTGGGAGCTGCGGCCCTGCTGCGGCGCAACCTGCTGATGTACGGTCTCGGGGGACTGATTGCGCCGTTCGTGGGGATCAAACTGATTGACCTCACCCTGCTTATCCTGCATCTTGCTTGAGGAGGTTTCCATGTTACAAGAACTCCGTCCGGCCCTGACCCTGTTGCTGGCCCTGACAGCCCTGACCGGCGTCCTGTACCCGGTGCTAGTGACCCAGGTGGCACAAAGCCTGTTCCCTGCCGAGGCCAACGGCAGCTTGCTGGTCCACGCTGGCCAGGCCGTGGGTTCGAGCCTGATTGGCCAGCCGTTCACGGCAAACCAATATTTCTGGGGCCGCCCGTCTGCCACGGCACCCACGCCTTATAATGCAGCAGCTTCCAGTGGTTCCAACCAAGGGCCGCTCAACCCGGCGCTGGCAACAGCCGTCAAAGTGCGGATGGCAAGCCTTCAGGCCAGTAACCCCGAACAGCAAGCACCCATTCCGGTGGATTTGGTCACAGCTTCTGCCAGCGGCCTGGACCCGCATATCAGCGTGGCGGCGGCGCTGTGGCAAATCCCGCGCGTGGCCCGTGCCCGCAAGCTGCAGGAAGCCGCGCTGGCCCAACAAGTGGCCCAGCACATCGAAGGCCGCCAGTGGGGCGTGCTGGGCGAGCCGAGAGTCAATGTGTTACTGCTGAACCTGGCACTGGACGCGCAGGAGCATTAACCCGTGGCAGAATCTGGCAGCCGCCCCGACCCTGACCAATTGCTGGCACGCCTGACGGCTGAGGCAGCCCAGACCCAACGTGGCAAGCTGAAGATTTTCTTCGGGGCCAGTCCGGGGGTAGGCAAAACTTACGCCATGCTGGCTGCCGCCCGGCGCCTGGCCCGGCAGGGCGTGGACCTGGTGGTAGGCGTGGTGGAAACCCACGGACGCTCAGAGACCGCCGCGTTGTTGCGTGGTCTGGAAGTCCTGCCATTGAAAGCAAGCACTTACAAAGGCCATGAACTGCGGGAATTCGACCTGGAGGCCGCACTGAACCGCAAACCAACCCTGATCCTGGTCGATGAGCTGGCCCATTCCAACGTGCCTGGTTCGCGCCACCCCAAACGCTGGCAGGATGTGGAGGAATTGCTGGAAGCCGGAGTCAGCGTCTATACCACCATCAATGTCCAGCATCTGGAGCGCCTGAACGACGTGGTCGGCGGCATCACCGGCATACAGGTCCGGGAAACGGTGCCGGATCAAATCTTCGATAGCGCCGACAAGGTGGTCCTGGTGGACTTGCCGCACGAGGAACTGCTGCAGCGCCTCCAGGATGGCAAGGTTTACATCCCCCAGCAGGCCGAGCGGGCCGCCCAGAATTTTTTCCGCAAAGGCAACTTGCTGGCCCTACGGGAACTGGCCTTGCGCCGCACCGCCGACCGGGTGGATGGTGAGGTACAGGCTTATCGCAAAGAACAGGCAGTCACGCCGGTATGGCCCACGCAGCAATCACTGCTGGTGTGTCTGGGTGGCAGCCCCGGCAGCAACCGTCTGGTCCGGGCAGGGGCACGCCTGGCCGCACAGTACAGTATGCCGTGGCACGTCATCTATGTGGAAACCCCCCAGCTCCAGCGTCTGCCCCAGTCCGACCGGGCGCGCATCCTGCGGACGCTACAACTGGCTCAGGACCTGGGGGCCAGCACGGCCAGCCTGTCTGGGCATGACCCGGTGGCCGTGGCGGTAGCTTATGCCCGTGAACATAACTTAGGGCGCGTGGTGGTCGGGCGCGAACTGGCCCGGCTATGGCCGTGGCAACGCAGCTTTGCCGAAAAATTGGCCTGGACTGCGCCAGAGCTGGAAATCGTGCTGATAGCCAAGGAATCCGGGGAACGTACCTGTGACCCTGGTGCCCCCACAAACAGCTTCCGGCAGGATACGGATGCAGCCCTGCGCAAGGGCTTGCGCTATCTGGGCGCCGGTGGCGGCGTGGCAGCGGTGACATTGGCTGCCCTACCATTCATGTCCACTCTGGAGGAAACCAATGTGGCCATGGCATTCCTGGGCACCACCGTGTTGGTGGCCTATCACCTGGGCCGAGGTCCTGGAGTGTTTGCCGCGTTCCTGTCCGTGGCGGTATTTGATTTCTTTTTCGTCCCGCCCCACCTGACTTTTGCCGTCAGTGACGTGCAGTATTTATTAACCTTCCTGGTCATGCTGACCGTCGCCTTGTTGATCAGCCAGCTGACGGCCGGATTAAAATTTCAGGCAGCGGTGGCAGAAAGCCGCGAACGCCGCATCCGCGCCCTGTTCGAGATGGCGCGGGAACTGTCCAGCGCCTTGGTAGAACTGCAGATTGCGGAGATCAGCACACGCTTCATGCAGCGGGTATTTGGCTTGCGATCCAGCATTCTCGCCCTGGACAAGCAAGATGCGCTAGTGACGCTGGGGGAAGCACCAGTGCCGGAACTGGATATGGCAATCGCCCGCTGGGTGCTGGAGCATGGTGAACCTGCCGGTTGCTCCACCGGCACCCTGCCCGCAGCCCAGGCCCTGTACCTGCCACTGAAAGCGCCCATGCGCACCCGTGGGGTCCTGGTCATGGTGCCAGTGGAGCCGCAGTGGGCCTTGTCACCCGAACAGCAACGTTTGCTGGATACCAGCTCCACCCTGGTTGCCATTGCCCTGGAGCGGGTGCATTTCATTCAAGTTGCCCAGGATGCGCTCGTCCAGATGGAGTCCGAGCGGCTGCGCAATTCTCTATTGTCGGCACTGTCCCATGATTTGCGCACCCCGCTGACCGTGCTGGCTGGCCTGGCTGACGCCTTGCGTCTGACCCAGCCTGCCTTGTCCGGGGAGCAGGCCGACATCGCCCACGCGATTCGTGAGGAAGCCCTGCGCATGAATACCCTGGTCAACAACCTGCTGGACATGGCGCGTCTGCAGGCTGGAGACGTGAAAATCAACCGTGACTGGCAACCGCTGGAAGAAGTGGTCGGCGTGGCTTTGCAAGCCCGGTCCCATTTGCTCGCGCAACACACCCTCACCGTGGAAATCCCGGCAGATTTGCCCCTGCTGGACGTTGACCCGGTGCTGATGGAGCGCGTGTTTTGCAACCTGTTGGAGAATGCCGCCAAATACACCCCGCCGGGCAGCCATATCGCCTTGGTTGCGCGCCGCAGCGGCGAGGGAGTAGAAATCGGGGTGGAAGACAACGGACCGGGCTTACCCATAGGTCAGGAGGAAGCGGTATTTGCTAAGTTCACTCGGGGCCGGAATGAATCCAGCGTGACCGGCGTTGGGCTGGGCTTGTCCATTGCGCGCGCCATCATTGAGGCCCATGCCGGCAGCATCAATGCCGAAAACCGTCCCGAGGGCGGGGTGCGCTTCAGCATTTACCTGCCGGCAGGACAGGCACCCGATGTGCCCAGGGAGGAGACATGAGCACGGTAGCCCAGGTGGTGGTGATTGAGGATGAGGCGCAGATTCGCCGCTTTGTCCGGACGGCCCTGGAAGCCGAGCGTTGCAGCGTGGCAGAAGCCGAGGGTGGCAGGCGCGGCATCCTGGAAACCGGAACCCGCAAACCCGATTTGGTGGTTCTGGATCTAGGATTACCTGATATGGACGGGGTGGACGTGATCCGCGAAATTCGTGCCTGGTCAGGTGTACCGATCTTGATTCTATCCGCGCGCAGTCTGGAAAGCGAAAAAGTGCGGGCGCTGGATGCAGGGGCTGACGATTATCTGACCAAGCCCTTTGGGATTGCCGAGCTACAAGCGCGCGTGCGCGCCCTGTTGCGGCGACTGGGCAGCCTGGCACAAGGCGGCGAACCTTGCCTGACGCTGGGAAGCCTCAAGGTAGATTTGCTGAAACGGCAGGTATGGCGTGATGGTACGGAAGTTCACCTGACCCCGCTGGAACACAAGCTGTTGGCGCAATTGATCGCCAACATCGGCAGGGTGGTAACCCATCGCCAGCTTTTGCGCGAGGTGTGGGGGCCGAATCACGTGGAGGATACCCATTACCTGCGGGTCTACATGGCGGGGCTACGCCGCAAGCTGGAGCTGAACCCAGCCTTGCCCAGGCACATCCATACGGAGCCAGGGGTAGGCTATCGGCTACGGGTGGACTGATTCCAATCCCCGCCCAATCCTGACGGTGTTGGCTCGCCTTGCCGTGCTACTGGCACGGTCTGCGGCGCGCCGCCGGGTCCGGATTGACCTGGAAATGGAATGAGCCGGACGCTTCGGTCAGGTCGGCGCAAACGGATAAACCTGCTTGCCACCCACCAGGGTACCAGGCGCGTTATCTGGGCTATCGGCTCGCCCTGGAAAATCCCCTGCAGCCTGATACCCTTTGGCCCCTGACTGATGCTATCCTGCAGAGTCTGCTGACCACCTGAGCCAGGAGCTGATCATGCCAGGGCACGAACCCGCTGTTTTTGGAATCCTTGTAGTGGATGACCATGAGGATAACCGCTATACCCTGCGCACCCTGCTGACCCGCCATCTGCCTGCGCGGGTCCACGAAGCCGCTTCCGGCCTACAGGCACTGGAAGTGGCGCTGGCTCAGACCGAGGCGATTGATTTAATCATTCTGGACGTGCAGATGCCGGAGTTGGACGGCTTTGAGACGGCAACCCTGCTGCGGGCACGCCACAAGTTGCGGGACATTCCCATCATCTTTCTGACCGCTGCCTTCAAGGCTGAAGAATTCCAGCAACGCGGCTATGCTCTGGGAGCTGCGGACTATCTGCTCAAGCCGATTGAAGATAATCAGTTAATCAACAAAATTGGCGCTTACTTGCGGCTGATCCTGAAAGAACGTCAGCTGAACCAGAAGCTGGAACTCAAGGTGCAGGAGCGCACGGCTGCACTGGCCCAGGCGCAGGATTATCTGGAGAAAATCATCGCCTGCATGGGTGAAGCCTTGCTGGTTCTGAATCCACAGGGGGTGATTACCCGTGCCAATCCGGCCGCATACCGGATGCTGAGTTACGCGCCCGGCCAGTTGCCCGGACACAGTATCGGCGATGTTTTTGAAGAAGAAGACCCTGAGCAGGCGGAAGCCTTCTTTGGCACCTGGCTGGAAGGCCTGATCCGCAGCGGGGTCATCCCCAACGTCGAAGCCAGCTTCATTGCCCAGGACGGACGCCGGGTGCCGGTGCTGTTTTCCCGTTCAGCCATCAAGGATGCTTCAGGCCAGTTGACGGATATCATCTGCATCGCCAAAGATATGAGTAGTTACCACAAAACTGCCACCCACCCCCGCCGCTCACCCGTTCCTGCCGAGGAGTAACCACCCATGAACGACACTGAACTCCCCCCTGCGGACAACACACCTTCCGACCAGGATGCCGATCAGACTGCCAACATCCTTAAGGCCATGGCTCACCCCATTCGTTGGAAAATCCTGTGCGTCCTGGGTGAAAGCGAGCTGACCGTCGGAGAAATCATCGAAAAGGTCGGAACCACCCAGAGTAATGTCTCACAACATATTGATATCTTGCGCAACAAGGACATCATCCACTCCCGCAAGGACGGCAACAGGGTCTATTGTCGTGTGCGTAACAAGGAGTTGCAGGAATTGGTCGAGAACATGCGTGCCGTGATCTGCGGCGGACGCTGACGACGCGACAGGCAAGCTGCCTGCGGGCAGCCGGCCCAAGCCATCTGGCAACGTGCGCTGTCTGCATCTGGCTATCCAGGCGTCCGGACGTTTGCCAGGCTGCTCCCTGACACAGGCCCTGGTCAACAAAAAACCACGGCCCTGCCCTGAAGGACGGCGGCGTCAGATCATCATAGCGTAGGCAGTGGCACGGGGTGAACTCTCACCCGAACAGGCCCATGCCCTGGCGTCATTACTGCCCGAAGAAACTGGCACGCAGGAAATCATCATCGAACGGCGGTATTGAGGTTGGGGCGGCAACGTAACGCCGCTGGGTAGCTTGATGCCCGGCGACACAGAACAGGCCGTTTTTCCCGAAACGCTTACTAAACGCTTACTAGCCGGATTTTCGCTTGCCTGGCGCTTCGGATAACTGATTGGATTTATTGGTGCCGACGGCGTGAATCGAACACGCGACCTACTGATTACGAATCAGTTGCTCTACCGACTGAGCTACGTCGGCCCAAGATGGGACGTTGGGAAGGGCGCAAGGATAAACGAAGCAGGCAAATCTGCGCAAGGGGCGAGAACAAAAAATAAACCAGCCCATTAATTCTGAAGAAAATTCATAGGAAAGCCCATTAACGGCCTCTGGAAAACCGGGCTACCCCGGAATCAAGCGTTCAGAAAATCTGCCCATTGGCATTTGAAGCGGTATAATCCCGCACCTGTTTTTAGCCTCGGAGTTTATCGCGTGAGCCATTCTGATGATGTCTTTATCCGTGTTTTTGGTGCAGTTTTAGGCATGTTGACCCTGTTGGCCCTGCTGGCTTTTATGGTGGCCAACCTGCTGGTCAGCGGGCGCGCACCGGATGCCCGACTGCAAGAAGGCGTGGCAGCCCGCATCAAGCCGGTCGGTCAGGTGGGCGTTGCCGGGCGTGACACCCTGCCGACCGCTGCACCGGTAATAGCCCAGCCAACGGCTAGTGCCACGCCCAAAAGCGGCCCGGAAGTTGTTGCCAGCGCTTGTGCAGCATGTCATGCCACCGGTGCAGCCGGCGCACCCAAAATTGGTGACAAGACTGCCTGGGAAGGCCGTTTTGCCAAGGGCCTGGATGCGCTGACCCATAGCGCCATCAAGGGCGTGGGAGCCATGCCACCCAAGGGTGGGAACCCAGGCCTGAGCGATACCGAAATTCAGGCGGCCATCGTGCAGATGTTGCAGGATACCGGTTTTGCAGTTGCCGGCCCGGCACCTGTGGAACCAGCACCTGCTGCCACCGCTGAACCAGCGCCTGCTGCCCAGGCAGCTCCGGCCACGCACTAGCCACCTGATTGCTGTGCCGCTGACCGGCACAGCGCTATTGCCATGCACAATGCTCTGCCCCCCAATGCCGTCCCTGCCCGACTATGGCGACGCCTGGCAGCCTTGGGGTACGACAGCCTGCTTCTGGTTGGCATCTGGTTTTTGGCGACTGCCCTGATCCTGCCGCTGACCAGCGGCCAAGCCGTCCCAGCCCGCCAGCCCGCATTCCAGCTTTACCTGTTCTGGGTCACCTTCGGTTTTTTCGCCTACTTCTGGTTGCACGGTGGGCAAACGCTGGGCATGCAGGCGTGGCGCATTCGCCTGGTGGCAGAAACTGGGCGACCGGTCACGCTCTGGCAGGCATTACTGCGATTTATCGTGGCGTTGGCGGGTACTGCGGCTTTGGGTCTGGGCTTCTGGTGGGCACTGCTGGAGACTCGGAGCCGGACCTGGCACGATCTGGCTGCGGGCACCCAGGTGGTTTATCTGCCTAAAACCTGATCCCCGCTTTGGTGTTAGAATGACGACTCCCTTGGCTGACCTGAGGTGTATCCTTGGATTACGCGGAAATTTTAGCTGAATTCAGACTCAAGAATGCGGCAGACTCGTTTCGGGCCTATAGCCAGGAAACCTTGGAGCAACTCCGTGATTCAGGAAAAAACTTCGATGAAGCACTCTATCAGGCTGCCATCGAAATGGTTCTTGGCAAGTTAGAGCATAAACCGAATGATTATTAACCGGTTGTCCGCAAAAAACTTCCTCAAGTACAGTGTCCTGGATCTCAGGGAGTTACCCGCTCAGGGCATGATCGCCATCAGTGGCGCGAATGAATCCGGCAAGACAGCTGTGGTCGAAACCCTGTGTTTTGCGCTGTTTGGCCGCACCTTTTCCCTACCACCCGATCAAATTCAACGCGCTATTCGCTGGGGCGAAACCCATGCCTGGGTAGAGCTGGATTTTCAAGCCCGCGACGGTCGCGCCTATACGGTCACCCGGGGTTTGACCCTGGAAGGCAAACAGGGCGTGCGTCTGGGCCGACAGGGTACCCAGGAAATTCTGGTCAAGGGCGCCAACAGCGTCAATCAGTGGGTTGTGGAACTCTGCGGCTTTGATTTCTATACCTTCGTAGATACCGTTTATCTGGCTCAGCGCGAGAATATCGCTCCACCCTCTCCGGCGCAAACCATCAAAGCCATCGCCGGGATCAGTGAGCTGGAACAGGTTGCGACCAGTCTGGAGCAGGAAATTGCCACGCATGCTCAGGCGGCAGAAGGCGTGCGCAGCCAGATGGCTGGCCTGGGGGCACAGCTTGAGACACTGCAAGACGCCGAAGCCACCGTCCTGCGTCTGGAAGCCGATGCGGTGCAACTGGAGAATCGTGATACCGGACTCCAGACCGAAATCAGCGTACTACAGCAACTGGACAGCCAGCTTGAACAATCTCTGGGTACCCTGGATCAAAAAACTCAGCGGATTGCCCAAGGTGACCTGGCCCGCACTGCCGAGCAGTGGCGCACTCAGTTCAATGAATTGGCAGATGCGCTGAGTCAGGCCCGCGAGCAGGCCAATAGTGCGCACCTACCAAAAACCACATTTGGCAATAGATTATTTCAGATAACTCATCAAAGCCGGGAATACTTGGCCGGCTACTTGCGCCTGCAAGATCTGGCCACGGCCTACCGAGCGCGTCTGGCAGCACAGCTGGGCGAGCTAGGCGAGAACCCGGTGGCGGCCACCAGCTTTCCGGAGCGCCATGCGGGCGTGGAACGCAGTATACAACTCACCCGCCACCGTCGGCTGCGTATCCGCTGGCTCTGGAGCCTGACACTGCTGCTGGCCCTGCTGTGCGGGGGTGCTGGCGCCTTGCTGTGGCTACCCCACTGGCCCTGGCTCAGTGCGCCGCTGGATGCCTGGCTGACTACCCGGATTCCCGGCTGGGATTCGGCGCAACAGTTCTCCTGGCTGTTGGGCAGCGGTGCTTTGCTGGGCCTGCTCAGCCTGCTGCTGCTGGGACGAGATTTAAGTCTGGGGCAGAGTCTGCGCGCCCTGCGTGCCAGCAACCTGGAATTGGGCCAACAGATGACCATCGCCCGAGAACAACGAAGCCTGCTGGACGCGTTTGAACATTACACGCTGCCGGATGGCCTGATGACGCTGGACAAACTCCGGGACGACGAGATTCGTCACGAGGTACGCCACTATGTCAGCGGCCCTGGCAGCGCCCTGGCTCTGCTTGATGCCTGGGATCATTTTCGCAGCGAGCTTCAAACGGCCTTGCGGGTTGCATTTGGTGAATTTGACCGGCGGCGCATGGACATCCGTGAAGCCATCCACCAGCACAAGGCCGAATGCGATGATTTACGCACCAAACGGGAGCAATTGCGACTGGCCTTGGCGAAAGCGCGGGAAAGACGTGCGCAGGCCAGCCAGATCCTGCTCCTGCTCAGCACCCTGCAACAAGGCGTGGACACCCACGATCAGGCCATCCGGATCCGCCGGATCGGGCTGGATCTGTTGCGGGGGGCCGGTAATGAGACTGCGCGGCGGTTCAATACGGACTTGCGGCGTTTCATGGGCCGGATCATGCCGCGTCTGACCCTGGCCCGGTATCATTATCTCCAGCTTGACGAACAACTGGATGTCAACGTATTTTCCAATGACAAGCATGATTTTGTCACCTTGGGCGAGCTGTCGACCGGAACGCAGCGGCAAATCATGCTGGCCTTGCGGCTGGCTCTGGCTGAAGCGCTGGCCGAGGGTAGCGGAGCACCCCAGCAGTGTCTGCTGCTGGATGAACCTTTTGCCTTCTTCGATGCGGAACGGGTGCGCCAGGCTCTGGGCAGCCTACCGACCCTGAGCGAACGCCTGACTCAAATCTGGCTGGTATCGCAGGAATTCCCGGGTGATGCGGCCTTTAGCCTCACGCTGCACTGCGACCGGGCACAAACCGTCCTGCGCACCCCAGCCAGCCCTGCCGGGGCCGTCTGAACGGCTGGACACCGGCCTGCTACCCCAGGGTGGTGTCCAGCAACATCATGAGTACAAAACCCAGCATCACTCCCAGAGTTGCAGCCTGCTGGTGACCTTGGCGGTGCGATTCCGGGATAATTTCATGGCTGATGACAAACAGCATGGCGCCGGCCGAAAATGCCAACCCCAAGGGCAGGATCGCCGTGCTGACGGTCACCAACCCAGCCCCCAGCAAACCCGCAACAGGTTCAGCCAACCCCGACCACAGCGCGACATTGAACGCCTGCATCCGGCTATAATTCAGGCTCAGCAAGGCCAGAGCCACTGCCAGACCCTCCGGCATGTTTTGAATTCCGATCCCCAACGCCACGCTGGCCGCGCCCGGTTCCTGACCACCGTAAGCCAACCCGACTGCAAGGCCCTCGGGGATGTTGTGCAGGGCAATCGCCAGCACGAACAACCAAATCTGCTTATGGCGCAGTGTATCGGCATCAGGCCGTTCGGCCGTGCTGAAATGGGCGTGCGGTACGATGCGATCCGCTCCCCACAGAACACCCGCCCCCAACAAGACTCCAAACGCGACCAGCAAGGCCGCCAGCGTGGGATGCGCCAAGAGGCGCTCTGCCGCCTCCAGGCTGGGCAATAGCAGCGAGAAGGAAGTCGCGGCCAACATGACGCCGGCGGCGAACCCCAACATGCCATCCTGAGCCGCCTGGGAAACACGTTTGAGATAAAAGATCGGCAAGGCGCCCAGACCAGTCGCCAGCCCGGTAATCAGGCTGGCACTCCAGCCCTGAATGACGGCGTGGCCAGCCACGCCATCCTGCATGGCCTGACTGGCCAGCCAGGCAATCCCAAATAACGCAAGCACCAGACCCGCCGCTGGCAACTGAGCAGTAGGCGGGTGACGTGCGATATCCAGCCAAAGGCGGCTCATGGGTGGCATCCCCCGCAGGTCAGGGTAAAACATCGCTATCGGGATGATCCGGCAGCGCGTAGGGTGGGCTGTCGCTCACAACACCTAATTCCAGAATACCCAACCAAAGGGCAAGCGTGACTTGTTCTGCGTACATGGCGGATCTCCTCAGGTCAGTGACACCCTGCCAGAATGGCAGGCCCGTCGGTATGGATGCACTGTAGCGCAGCAGGAGTTATTTATAAATTGAATTTATTTTATAAATAACGATAGTTTTTTATAATTATAAAAGTCGCAAGCCCGGAAGGCCTGCACGCTTCAAACCGTCCGCCACTGCGACAAGCGGCCGGGCACCAGCGCCACACGTCCTTGGACAGCATGCACGGACTTCAAAT
The DNA here is from genome assembly GCA_964398665.1 of uncultured Gammaproteobacteria bacterium. GTDB lineage: Bacteria > Pseudomonadota > Gammaproteobacteria > CAYNNN01 > CAYNNN01 > CAYNNN01. The sequence goes on from CAYNNN010000020.1 coordinate 14,293, forward strand.
AACAGTTGCCTGTCATCAGCTGTACGCGCTAAGCTGGCGCACTTCATTTACCTGACAGAGGTTGCATGTCCAAACAAGATCACATCGAAATGCAAGGCACCGTCATCGAAACCTTACCCAGCACGATGTTCAGGGTTGAACTGGAAAACGGCCATATGGTCACCGCGCACATCTCCGGAAAAATGCGCAAGAATTACATCCGGATCCTCACAGGCGACCGGGTGACGGTGGAATTGACGCCCTATGACCTCACCAAAGGCCGCATCACCTTTCGACGCGCCAACTAGGCCTTACCGCAAAGCCGCCCAGGCGACCTTGCGGTGTTGCCGCGCCTATTGGGGGTGGACCGGCGGTACGGCCAACTTTTCATACTGTAGGGCCAGGTGACCTGCCTCGACGCCAACCGTCACATTCCCTCCCTCAGCCAGATCTCCAAATAGCAGCTGCTCCGCCAACGGTTTCTTGATGTGTTCCTGAATCAGGCGCGCCATGGGCCGGGCGCCCATGCGTGGGTCATAGCCCCGTTCCGCCAGCCAGGCTCGGGCCACCTCGTCCACGGTCAGGTTCACCCGTCGTTCCAGCAACTGGATTTCCAGTTCGCTGATGAACTTATCCACTACATTAGCCACAGTCAGGGCATCCAGGGCCGCAAACTGGACGATGGCATCCAGCCGGTTGCGAAATTCCGGGCTGAAGGTGCGCTGGATGGTTTCCAGCGCGTCGCCTACCGTGGTCTGCGGGCTGAAGCCGATGCTCATGCGCTGCATGTCCTGTGCCCCGGCATTGGTGGTCATCACCAGCATGACGTTGCGAAAATCGGTCTTGCGCCCGTTATTGTCGGTCAGCGTACCGTGATCCATGACTTGCAGGAGCAGATTGAATACGTCCGGGTGGGCCTTTTCAATTTCGTCCAGCAACAAGACTGCGTGGGGGTGCTTGGCCACGGCTTCGGTCAGCAACCCGCCCTGGTCAAAGCCCACATAGCCCGGCGGGGCACCGATGAGCCGGGAAACCGTATGGCGTTCCATATACTCCGACATATCGAAGCGCAGCAGCTCGATACCCAACACCCGCGCCAGCTGTCGGGTCACCTCGGTCTTCCCTACCCCGGTCGGCCCGGCAAACAGGAAACAGCCCAAAGGCCGCTGCTGGCTACCCAGGCCCGCCCGTGCCATCTTGATCGCCGCCGCCAGGGTCTCAATCGCCTTGTCCTGGCCAAAGATGACCATTTTCAGATCATGTTCCAGCGTACGCAGCCGTTCAACATCGGAAGCCGATACACTCTTGGGCGGAATCCGGGCAATCTTGGCGACAATTTCTTCGATTTCAGCCACGCCAATGACCTTGCGGCGTCGGGAAGCGGGCAGCATCCGCTGTTGGGCGCCAGCTTCGTCAATCACGTCAATCGCCTTGTCCGGCAAGTGCCGGTCATTGATATAACGTGCCGCCAGTTCCACGGCAACCCGTAACGCCCGAGGCGCATACTTGACGTTGTGGTGCTGTTCATAGCGCGAACGCAGCCCCTTGAGGATTTCAACGGTCTCCTCAATGCTGGGTTCCGGGACATCTATTTTTTGAAAGCGTCGGCTCAAAGCGCGGTCCTTTTCAAACAGACCGCGATATTCCTGATAGGTCGTTGCCCCGATGCAGCGCATTTCTCCCGAACTCAGCACCGGCTTGATCAGGTTGGAAGCATCCATCACGCCGCCAGAGGCGGCCCCGGCACCGATGATCGTGTGAATTTCATCAATGAACAGGATCGCGCCTCTTTCCTTGCGCAGCTGATTAATCAGGGCCTTGAGCCGCTTCTCGAAATCACCCCGGTATTTGGTGCCCGCCACCAGGGCACCCAGATCCAGGGCGTAGATCGTCGCACCTTGCAGGACTTCCGGCACCTCATGTTCCACGATCATCCGGGCCAGGCCTTCAGCAATCGCGGTTTTACCCACGCCTGCCTCGCCGACCAACATGGGATTATTTTTCTGACGCCGACACAGCACCTGTATGGTGCGTTCAATTTCGGCCTTGCGACCAATCAGCGGATCAATCTTGCCCTGCTTGGCCAGCTCATTCAGGTTGGTTGCAAAATGCTCCAGCGCGCCCTTGGTCTCCGTCTCGTCCTCATTGCTGCTCGCCGCATTTTGCTCCGGTGCGCCTGGACTGGGCGGCTCCTCCTTCCTGGGCGATTTGGTAATGCCATGCGCAATGTAATTCACGATATCCAGCCGGGTGATTTCCTGGGTACCCAGCAGATAGACTGCGTGAGATTCCTGCTCGCTGAACAAGGCCACCAGCACATTGGCCCCGGTAACTTCCTTTTTCCCGGAAGACTGGACGTGAAACACCGCCCGCTGCAACACGCGCTGAAAACCCAGGGTCGGCTGGGTATCCCGCTCGTCGCGGGCCGGAATCACCGGCGCACTTTGCTCCAGAAAGCGGTTCAATTCCGTGCGCAGCAGTTCGATATTGGCGCCGCAACCACGCAACACGGCCACAGCACTGGGATTATCGAGCAACACCAGCAGCAGGTGCTCAACCGTCAGGAACTCATGCCGCTTCCCGCGCGCCAGATTGAATGCCTGGGTCAGCGACACGTTCAAATCTTTACTGAGCATGGACATAACAACACCTCATCTCAAACGGCTTCAACCACACACAACAAGGGATGCTGATGGTGGCGTGCATAATGAATCACCTGCTCGGCCTTGGTTTCGGCAATATCCCGTGGATAGACTCCACACACCCCGCGCCCCTGGGTATGCACCTGGAGCATGACGGCCACAGCCTTTTCGTGGCTCAAACTGAAAAAACGTTCCAGCACTTCGACCACAAATTCCATCGTGGTATAGTCGTCATTCAACAAGACCACTTGGTAAAATCGGGGCGGCTTGAGCTGAGGCTGTGCCGTACTCAGTGCTGCGTCCGCCTCGTGCTGTGGGTGACTACCCAGAATTTTGCCCATAATTGCCTGATGCTTGGTCTTGTCAGATAGCGTAGCACCAAACGTGCCGCTTGAAATGCCACATTCCGCTTGGTTGTCGGCTAGTCCCGACCCGCTGCGGGGCTGAACCCCGTTCCCAGGAGAAGTCATGCGCTGGAAACCCAATGTCACTGTCGCGGCCGTCATCGAGCAGGACGGACGCTATCTGCTGGTTGAAGAACAGGATGGGGACGCTGTACGGTTTAATCAACCCGCTGGACACCTGGAAGCCGACGAAAGCTTGCTGGATGCCGTCCAGCGTGAAGTGCGGGAGGAGACCGGGCGCGTCTTCACGCCAACACACGCCCTGGGCGTGTATCTGTGGCACAGCCCGGAGCATGACCTGACCTACTTGCGTTGCGCCTTCAGCGGCACCTGTAGTGAGCCCATGCCCGGGCACACCCCGGAGCACGGAATTATCGCCACACACTGGCTCACCCGTGCTGAAATCGCTGCGTTGGGCAAACGGCTGCGCAGCCCGCTGGTGCTGCGCTGCATTGACGATGCCCTGCAGCGCCCGCCCCTGGCGCTGGATTACTTCACACGTCTCCTGAGCGCCTGACCTCGGACGGCGCCCGCTTGACCGGAGGTAACGTGATATTCAACTCCATCACCTCGCAGCCATCGCTCTTTTCCAGCGAAATGCTGATGTCCTTCTGATCCACCGGCACATATCTGCGAATGACTTCCAGCAGCTCCTGCTTGAGCTGAGGCAGGTAGCTGGGCGCATTGCGCTCCTGCCGGGAATGGGCAATGACGATTTGCAAACGGTCACGCGCTGTCTCGGCACTGGATTTACGCGAACCCAGGAAGAAATCTAATAACGCAGCCATAAGTTGTTACCTCCCCAGCAGCCGACCCAGCAGGCCGCGTTTGGAATTTTCGATAAACCGATGTGAAATGGTCTCACCCAGAAAACGTCCGACCAGATCAGCGTAGGCCTGACCAGCCTCGTTACGGTTATCCAAAATGACCGGACTCCCCAGATTGGAGGCCTGCAACACCAGCCTGGATTCCGGAATCACGCCCAGCAGGGGGACGGACAACAACTCCTGAATATCCTGGATCGCCAGCATTTCGCCCCTGGCAACCCGATCCGGCGCATAGCGCGTCACCACCAAATGTTCACGCACCGGCGCTTCGCCCAGCGAAGCCCGCCTGGATTTGCTGGCCAGGAGACCCAACATGCGGTCGGAATCACGCACCGAAGAAACTTCCGGATTGGTCACTATCAGGGCTTCATCGGCAAAGTACAGCGCCATGATTGCACCATGCTCGATGCCCGCCGGGGAATCACAAACGATGTAATCAAATCCCTTGCGTAACTCGGTCATGACTTTCTCAACCCCTTCCTGGGTCAGGGCGTCCTTGTCACGGGTCTGCGAAGCGGGCAGGATGTACAGCTTGTCATTGCGCTTGTCCCGGATCATGGCCTGATTCAAGGTGGCGTCCCCGTTGATGACATTGACAAAATCATAAACCACACGCCGCTCGCAACCCATGATGAGATCAAGATTGCGCAACCCCACATCAAAATCCACGACTGCGGTACGAAAGCCACGCTGAGCCAAGCCCAATGCAAAGGAAGCACTGGTGGTCGTTTTGCCTACCCCGCCCTTGCCCGAAGTCACGACGACAACTTTGCTACTCACCCTGCTAATCCTCCCGTCAACAAATTAATAATCAGTTTGTTATCTTGCAAATAAACCTGGGCGGGCTGGTTGCGGGCCAGCTCGCGCAAATCTTCACTGACCCGATATTGCCCGGCAATGGACAACAGTTCTGCCTGCAAGGCCGTACAAAATATCCGTGCTTTGGCATTGCCCTTGAACCCGGCCAGGGCGCGCCCCCGCAGAGGGCCGTAAACATGAATGTGCCCGGCAGCCAGCAACTCGGCCCCGGCACTGACCGGACCGATGATCACCAAATCACCTTCGGGGGCAATCACCCGCTGCCCGGAACGCACAGGCTGGGTTACCAGCTTGCTGCCCACCTCGGCCAACGGGACAATGGGCGGGATGGGGGGCTGCGCCATCACCTCCGGTGTGGCAGGTGGCGGCGCCCTGGGTGCGCCACGATTTTCGCTCAGCACCGCCAACTCCAGCGCATGCGCCATTTCCTGCTGAGCCGGCGTTCCACCGCGCACGCCGACCGGCAGCAGATCATGGCTGCGCAACAGACCGACCAGGGCCGCAAGGTTCAAAAGCTGGGCCGCCTCGCCACTAAGCGCACTCAGATCGAGTACTACCGGCGCATACCGGAAAAAACCTGGTGCCTGACTGAGACGACGTGCCAGTTCCGCACCCAGTGCCACCGGGTCCGGACTGAGCAAGCGCAGGATTGGCAGCGTAAAATGGCTGCTCTTGAATTCAAGGATGGTCTCGTTGGCCACAGCTTCCCCCGGTTATGGACGCACATTGTAGCCACTTCAACACGCCGTTGCACGCCATGCACAGTGATTGGGCATGCGGTGATTACCGTATTCGGCATCCTGCCATCGGTGCAACGGCTGTGATAGAATACCGTTCCCAAATACTCACAATATTTCCGAATAACACGAAACAATAAAGGAGCATCCAATGGCTAAGGGGCAATCATTACTTCAGGACCCTTTCTTGAACCAGCTGCGTAAGGAACGGGTTCCCGTCGCCATTTATCTCGTCAATGGCATCAAATTGCAAGGCACTATCGAATCCTTCGACCAATTTGCCGTGTTGCTGCGCAATGCTACCAACCAGATGGTTTACAAACACGCTATTTCCACCATCGTTCCGACCCGACCCGTACGCCTGGTGCTGAGCGGTAGCGAAGATGAGGGTGAAGGCGAAGCCCCGACCCACGAGTGAGTCTCGCATCCAACCCGCAACTGGCCAGTCCGGCAACGGCCCGGCGGCTTGAAACAGCGCTGCTGGTTCATGTTGATCTGACCGGGTTGCCGGTCTCCCACCCACCTGACCCGGATGAGCTGGCGACCCTGGCCCGCTCTGCTGGCGTCGTCGTGCTGGGGCTGGAGCGTTTCAGTCGCCCACAAGCAGACCCACGCTATTTCATTGGGGTCGGCAAGGTCGAGGCGCTGCAGGCCCGGCTGGCTGATGATCCAGATGCCGTGGTGCTGTTCAACCATGAACTCAGTCCCAGTCAGGGCCGCAACCTGGAAAAGGCCCTGGCACACCGGGTCTTGAGCCGCACCGAGCTGATCCTCGACATCTTCGCCCAGCGTGCGCGTACCTTCGAAGGTAAATTGCAAGTCGAGCTGGCGCAGCTCAAACACCAGGCATCACGGCTGGTGCGGGGCTGGACGCACCTGGAACGCCAGCGGGGCGGCATTGGCCTGCGCGGACCTGGAGAGACCCAGCTTGAAACTGACCGACGGCTCATCATGCGCCGGATTCAGCAGCTCCAGGCCAAGTTGCGCAGCGTGCAGGCCCAACGTCAGCAAAATCGTCGCCAGCGGCGCAAGCAGGCCATCCCCACGGTGGCCGTTGTCGGCTATACCAACGCAGGCAAATCCACGCTGTTCAACCGGCTGACTGCCGCCGACACGTATGTGGCCGACCAGTTGTTTGCCACCCTGGACCCCACCACGCGCTGGATCCAGCTCCCACCCGTCGGGGCCGTAGCCCTGACCGACACGGTAGGGTTCATTCATGCGCTCCCCCATGATCTGGTGGCTGCTTTCCGGGCTACCCTGGAAGAAACCCAGGAAGCCAGCCTGCTGCTGCACGTGGTGGATGCGGCCAGCGAACAGCGCGAAGCCATGCAGGCTGCCGTCCAGGAGGTTCTGACCGAGCTGGGCGCTGCCCAGACGCCCCAGTTGCGAGTTTACAACAAGATTGATGCCCTGGGCTTACCCGCCCGTATCGAATATGCTGCTACCGGATTGCCCAGTGCCGTCTGGCTTTCGGCCCAGACGGGCGCCGGGCTGGACTTGCTACATCAAGCCCTGGCTCAGCACCTGGCGCCACAACCCCTGAACCTGTGTCTGGTTTTACCTTACACTGCCGGGGCCCTGCATGCCCAAGCACATGAACGGGGCTGGATTCAGGCTGAAGCAGTCCTGGAAACCGGTTGGCGTTTGACGCTTGAACTTCCGCCCCAGATATGGGAGAACTGGCAGCAACAACTTGGCCTGTACCCCGCAGGCGCGGCCTCTGGCGCGCTTGCGAGTCAGCAGACACCCCCCTAAAATCCGCCGCATCTCTTATCGGGAGCCGACTATGGCCTGGAATGAACCGGGTAACAATCGTAAAGACCCCTGGCGTGGCAACGAGCCAGACAATTTTGACCTTGAGGAACTGTTGCGTAAGCTCCAGGCCTGGTGGAATCGAACCACGGGTGGACGGCCCCGCGGCGGCGGCAGTGGCGGCAGCCCCAGCCTGGCCTTGCTGGGTGCCGGGGTCGCAATCCTGCTCACCCTGTGGCTGGCTTCGGGTATCTATGTGGTTCCGCCAGGCCATCAGGCCGTCGTGCTGCGTTTTGGCCAGTATGTTGCGACTACCCAGCCCGGCATCCACTGGCTGATCCCCTATCCCATCGAGCGGCGCGAGCTGGTCAACGTCGAGCAGGTGCAAGCCCGCGAGATCGGCTATCGCTCCGGTACCGCCCGCCAGACTTCTGCGGCTGTGCCACGTGAAGCGCTGATGCTCACCCAGGATGAAAACATCGTTGATGTCCGGCTGGCCGTGCAATACAAGATCAGTGACGCCAAGGATTACCTGTTCAGCATCCAGGACCCTCACATGACCTTGCAACAGGTGACCGAGAGCGCCCTGCGCGAAGTCATCGGCAAGAGCAAGATGGACTATGTGCTGACCGATGGCCGCAGCGAAATTGTCGCCCAGATTCAGAGCCTGCTCCAGAAAGTCCTTGATAGCTATCATGCCGGGGTACTGGTCGTGCGCGTCAACCTCCAGGATGCCCAGCCGCCCGATGAAGTACAGAGTGCCTTTGCCGATGCCATCAAGGCCCGTGAAGATGAGCAGCGTCAAAAGAACGAAGCCGAAGCCTACTCCAACGAAGTCCTGCCCAAGGCCCGTGGGGAAGCGGCCCGGCGCCTGCAGGAAGCTGAAGGCTACCGGGCCAGGGTCATTGCCCAGGCAGAAGGTGAAACCCGCCGGTTCAGCCAGTTGCTGACCGAATATGAGAAAGCCCCGGCCATCACCCGCGAACGGCTGTACATCGAAGCCCTGGAACAGGTCATGAGCAACAGTCAGAAAGTAATTCTGGATACCCCCAATGCCAGCCCGTTGTTATATCTGCCGCTGGATCGGGCGCCTGCCCACCCGGCGTCAAGCCACTTACCCGTCGTGCCGCTCACTGCCGAATTAAATAAAATGCCGGTTACTGCACCGGCTGAAGCACAGCCCCGCGAAACCGAACGGGGTCGGAGAATCCGTCCATGAGCCGTTTTAATCTCATCATCCTCGGCGTTGCCCTGGTTTTTGGCCTGATCCGCTGGACCCTGTTCACTGTGGATGAACGTGAAGTTGCCGTCCAGGAGCGGCTGGGGAAAATCATTCGTTCCGATTTCAGCCCTGGTCTGTATGCCAAGGTGCCGGGGATAGATACCATCCGCAAATTCGACCGGCGGATCTTGAGCCTGGACACCCAGCCGGAACGTTATCTGACCAACGAAAAGAAAAATGTGGTCGTGGATGTCTTCGTACGTTGGCGGATCAACCCCAGCGACCCGGATGCCGCACGCAAGTTTTACACTTCCATGGGTGGTAATATCGGCCAGGCCAATATCCGGCTGGATCAAATCCTGAAAGATGGCCTACGCAGCGAGATCGGGCGGCGTTCCTTGCAGGATACCGTTTCGGGTGAGCGCCAGCAGATCGTCGGTGCCCTGGCCAGCGGCGCCAACCGTCAAGCTAACGATTTCGGTATTGAAATCGTGGACGTCCGCATCAAACGTGTCGATTTGCCGGAAGAAGTCAGTGATTCCGTGTACAAGCGGATGCGTGCGGAGCGGGAACGGGTGGCACGGGACTTCCGCTCACGCGGTGCAGAAGCTGCCGAACGTATCCGTGCTGATGCCGACCGGCAGCGGGAAGTCATTCTGGCTGAAGCTTATCGGGATGCTGAACTGATGCGCGGTGAAGGCGATGCCAAGGCCACGGAGAGTTATGCCCTGACTTTCGGGAAAAACCCTGAGTTTTACAGCTTTTACAGGAGCCTGAACTCTTACAAGCAGGCGCTGGGCAAGCCAGGCGACACCTTGGTGCTGGCCCCCGATGCGGCTTATTTCCGTTACTTCAACCCTGCCAGCATCCATCCCCCCCAGGCTGCCGGCGCCGGGCCCGAAACTGCTGCCCCCCCCCTTCAGTCCCCAGCCAATGCCAACAAACCTTGACCCATGGAGGCGACATTCTGGGCCGCGCTGGCATTGATGCTGATTTTTGAAGGCATGACGCCGTTTCTCAGCCCCGGCACCGCCAAACAGGTATTTCGCTATTTAAGTGAGTTACCGGAAGCCCAGTTACGCTGGTTTGGCTTTGCCGGCATGTTCCTGGGTGTCATTTTGCTCTACGCAACCGGAGGTTGACCATGCCTGTCCCTGCCATGCGCTGGTTGCTGCCGGAAGGCATGCGGGAGGTGTTGCCGCCGCAGTCCTGGCGGCTGGAACAATTGCGCCGGGCGCTGCTGGACGAGTTCCAGCGCTGGGGCTATGAACTGGTATTCCCGCCCCTGCTGGAATACCTGGAGTCCCTGCTCACCGGTACCGGTAGTGACCTGGAACTTGAGACCTTCAAGGTGATAGACCCCTACAGCGGACGGTTGTTGGGGATTCGGGCCGACATGACCCCGCAACTGGCGCGGATTGACGCCCACCGCCTTCAGAATCCCTGGCCGACGCGCCTGTGTTACAGCGGCAGCGTCCTGCACACGCAGGTCCAAACGGGTCTGGGCCGCAGTCCCTGGCAAATCGGCGCCGAATTGTTTGGGGCCGCCGGGCCGGAAAGTGACGGTGAAATCCTGGCCCTGATGCTGACCACTCTGCGCCGGGCCGGCGCAAACACCATCCAGCTTGAGCTGGGCCATGTCGGTATTTTCCGCACCCTAGCCCAGCAGGCCGGACTCAGCCCTGACCAGGAACGCTGTCTGTTTGCTGCCTTGCAACGCAAGGCCGAACCGGAAATCAACGCCTTGGTCCGTACCCTGCCAACTGCGCTGCAGGCCGCCTTTGCCGCTCTGCCGGAACTGACCGGTGACGTTGCAGTGCTGGATAGTGCCCGGCAGCGGCTGGCCGGCGGCGGGCCGGCGGTACAAACGGCCCTGGATACCTTGCAACAGATTCATGCCCACCTGAAGCTGCATGATCCGGATGTGGCCCTGACCTTCGATCTGGCCGAGCTACGGGGTTATCACTATCACACCGGTGCAACCTATGCCGCTTTTGCCCCAGGCTTTGCGGTCGAACTGGCCCGAGGCGGACGCTATGATGCCATCGGCCAAAGCTTCGGGGCTGCCCGACCTGCAACGGGATTCAGCGCCGATCTACATGCCTTGCTCAGATTATGCCCGGACCCCGACACCCCCGGTGCCATCTATGCGCCAGCCAGCACTGACCCTGCCCTGTGGCAGCGCGTCCAGCAATTGCGCCAGCAAGGTCACCGGGTTCTGAGTGCCTTGACTGAAGATGGCGATCCACGCCAGCTGGGCTGCGATCGCTGTTTGACCCAGGACACCACTCGGGCCTGGATTATCCGTCCCCTCTAATTTTCCACTGCTCACAAGAGTTCACCATGCGTAACAATGTTATCCTGATCGGCGCCCAATGGGGCGACGAAGGCAAGGGAAAAATCGTTGATTTATTGACTGAAGAAGCCGCTGCGGTCGTACGTTTTCAAGGCGGCCACAACGCAGGCCACACCCTGGTCATCAACGGGGTCAAGACGGTGTTGCACCTGATCCCTTCCGGGATTTTGCGCCCGCAGGTGCAATGTCTGATCGGCAATGGTGTGGTGCTGGCCCCGGATGCCCTGCTCAAGGAAATCGAAGCGCTGGAGAGTCGCGGCGTGGAAGTGCGTTCCCGGCTCAAGCTCAGCCCGGCCTGCCCGCTGATCCTGCCTTGTCATGTGGCCCTGGATCAGGCCCGGGAAGCTGCCAAGGGCGCCGGGAAAATCGGCACCACCGGGCGTGGCATTGGCCCCGCTTATGAGGACAAGGTCGCCCGGCGCGCCCTGCGCCTGGGTGATTTGCAAGACATGACCCGTTTTGCGGCCAAACTGGGCGAAATGCTGCATTACCATAATTTTGTCCTGGAGCATTACCTGAAGGCTGCACCACTGACGGCAGAAAGCATCCTGGCGCAGGCCGAACAGTGGCGTACCCAGCTGTTGCCACTCCTGGCCGACATTCCGGAAATTTTATTCCAGTTGCGGCAGCGCAAGGCCAAAGTGCTGTTTGAAGGCGCCCAAGGTACCTTGCTGGACATTGATCACGGGACTTATCCCTTTGTCACGTCATCCAATCCGACGGCGGGCGGAGCACTCAGTGGCACCGGGATCGGCCCGCTGATGGTGGACTATGTGCTGGGGATTGCCAAGGCTTACACCACTCGCGTGGGCAGCGGGCCATTTCCGACCGAACTGGAGGACGCGATTGGCGAAACCATCGGCGCCCGCGGGGCTGAGTTCGGGGCTACCACGGGCCGGAAGCGCCGCTGTGGCTGGCTGGATCTGGTCGCTCTGCGCCGGGCCATCATTCTCAACAGCATCAGTGGAATTTGCCTCACCAAGCTTGATGTGCTCGATACCCTGGCTGAAATCAAGGTCTGTGTCGCCTATGAACTTGACGGCCAGCGGCTGGAAACCCCGCCCGCCGGTGCCGAAGCGATTGCACGCTGCCAACCGATCTATGAAACCCTGCCCGGCTGGCAAGCCCCCACCGCCGGTGCACGCAGCCTGGACGTCCTGCCTGCCGCTGCCCGCGCCTATCTGGATTATCTCGAAGCCCGCCTCGGTGTCCCGCTGGCCCTGATCTCCACCGGGGCCGAGCGCGATGACACCATCATTGCGGTACATCCGTTTGCGGCTTGACCGGCTGGGGCTGAAATTCGGGCACCAACTGCTGCAAGAGCGGCAGCCAGTGCCCACTTTCATAGTGTTGACAAGCCTGGGCCAAGGCGTCCAGTGCGGGCAGCAGCGCAGCAGCTTCCACCTGCCGGGCACTGGCCAGCAGTAATTTTGGGTGCGCCGTCGTCTGGTAACGTTCCTGAGGATGGAATAATTCTTCCTCCAGTTTCTCACCCGGGCGCAGGCCTGTGTAGGTAATCAGGATATCCACTCCGGGTTGTTTGCCGCTCAGGCGGATCATCTGCTCGGCCAGGTGGGCAATCCTGACGGGTTGCCCCATGTCCAGCACAAAAATCTCGCCGCCCTGACCCAAAGCACCGGCCTGCAAAATCAGACCTACGGCTTCGGGAATCGTCATGAAGTAGCGGGTCACGTCCGGATGTGTCACCGTCACCGGGCCGCCCCGGGCGATCTGTTCCTTGAACAGTGGCACAACGGAGCCGGATGAATCCAGCACATTGCCGAACCGGGTGGTGATGAACCGGGTCTGTTGTCCCGAGAGGGCCTGGCAAAGTTGCTCGGCCAGACGCTTGCTGGCCCCCATGACATTACCGGGGTTGACAGCCTTGTCGGTTGAAATCAGGACGAACCGGCTACAGCCCTGACGCAGGGCAGCCTCGGCCACCTGACGTGTCCCCAGCACATTGGTACATAAGCCTTCCTCGGGATTCGCTTCCACAAGCGGGACATGCTTGAGGGCCGCAGCATGAAAAACGACCTCAGGCCGCCACTGGCCCAGTAGCTGGTCAATCCGGGCCGCCTGGCGCACATCAGCCAGTGCGGTCTGCCAGCGCAAGCCCGGCATCCGACGTAACTCCTGTTCAATGCGGAACAGATTGAATTCCGAATAATCCAGTACATACAGACACTCTGGGTCCTGACGGGCGATCTGACGGCATAGCTCCGATCCGATGGACCCCCCCCCGCCCGTGACCAACACCCGCTTGCCGCGCAGATAAGCCGCAATGGCCAGGGTATCCAGTGCGACCGGTGCCCGTCCCAGCAAGTCTTCGACTTCCACGGGCCGCAGCCGGGCCAGCGTAACGCGGCCATCGGCCAGTTCAGCCAATGACGGCAAGGTACGACAGAGAATCTGGAGTTGGGCACATAAGGATGCCACCTGCTCCAGGAGGGCGCTGGAGGCGGAAGGGAGTGCAATCAAGACCAACTGGGCCTGCGTGTGCGGGATCAGTTGTGCCAGATCCTCAAGCCGCCCCAGCACCCGGACCCCGTGGATGGCCTTGCCGCGCTTGGCCGGATCGTCGTCCACCAAAGCGACCGGCTGATATTGGGGCTGGCGCAACAAATCCCGCAGCAGCAGCTCCGCCGCTGCGCCAGCCCCCACAATCAACACCCGTTGGGTCGTCGGCGTCGCCAGGGCCAGATGATGATCCTTCAGCCAGCGGTAGATAATCCGGGGCATGCCCAGCCCCAGCAACAACAGCAGGGGATAGAGCAGGACTACCGAGCGTGGCACACCTTCCAGGCGCTGCCAGACAAACAAGCCTGCCAGCACCAGGACCGTACCCACCAGCACCACGTTGAGAATCCGGATCAGATCAGGCATGGAAGCGTAGCGCCAGATACCCCGGTACAAACCAAAATACCAGCTCAGCCAGGCATGAATCGGTAGTGCCAGCCCTATCCAGGCTTGCAGGGCATATTGATGTTCAAGCGGGATGCCCTCCAGGTTGAAGCGCAGCCCAAAGGCCGCCCAGGCAGCCAGCGGCGCCCAGGCCAGGTCATGTAAGAATACGGCCCAGCGATTGCGCAACCGTTGCGCCAGACGCATCCAGTAACCGGGCCGAATGCCGCCACGCTGTTCCAGACGGTTGATCCAGCGCCCCAGCCACCCATAGAGCAGGCCCCACAGGAGGCACCCAATCACTTGCAGCCAAAGCTGGCCGCTGGCCCAAAGCAAGGCGGCACTGAGGGCCGCCAGCAGCATCAGGCCATAGGCTACCAGCGCTGTATCCCGATGGCCCAGGCCCGCCTGCAACAGCCGCTGGTAATAATGTCGGCGATGCGGGCGCCAGATGGCTTCACCCCGCAACAGCCGCTGGATCAAGGTAGCACTGGCATCCACGATGAAGGGCGAAAAAATCAGCACTGGCACCCACAGCGGCCAAGGCCCCGCCAGGCTCAGGCTGGCGAGCAGATAACCCAGGGGCACCGCACCCACATCGCCCAGAAACAACCGGGCCGGGTGCCAGTTCCACAGCAAGAATCCCCCGCAGGCCATGCTGATGAGGGCCGCCAGGGCAGCATCGTCCCCAGCACCGACCCAGGCAGCCAGGCTTGCCAGAGTGCCAAAGCCGATCAAGCCCATACCGGCAGCCAGACCGTCACTGCCGTCCATGAAGTTATACAAATTCATCGCCCAGACACTGCCCAGCAGGATGAGCGGTATCCCCCAGACCCCTGTCTCCCACGGCCCAGATTCCAGACTCAGCACCAGCACACAGGCTGCCGCAAACTGCGCCAGCAGGCGCGTCCAGGGGCTTAGGCCATAGGCGTCATCCAGCAGGGAAACGGCAGCAATGCCAGTCAGCCCGCCCAGCCAGCTTAGGGCATTCGGGCTGATATCCTGACCTAGCCAGTAAATCCCGGCATAGAGTCCGGCCAGCACTGCCAGCCCCCCCCCGCGCGGCACAGGCTGTTGGTGCAGGGAACGGGCATTGGGTTGATCCAGCAAGCCCCCGCGCCAGGCCAGCAAGCCGCTTAATCCCGCCGCCAAACCGCCACTGATCAACAGGGCCAGCAGCAGATTCATAGCCGCCCCGCCAAGGCACGCAGCCCGGTAGCCAACTCATGGCTGGCCCTGAAACCCAGCGCCCGCTCAGCCTTGACGGGATGATAACAGGCCGAGTCAAAAAGCCGCTGATAGAGTGCGCTGTCCAGTGGTGCCGGCACTCCCAGGCGCCGCAAGCCATCCCCCGCGCGCGCAGCCAGCCACCAGGCCCAGGCCGGGCTGGGCCAGCGTGCCGGTGCCCGACCCACGGCCTGCCGCAGCAAGGCTCCCAGCTCGCCTGCGGAATAGGCCCGAGGCTCGGCAATCAGGTAGACCTGTCCTGTAATGGCTGGCTGTATCAGTGCCCGACTGACAGCCTCGGCCACGTCCTGGACATGCACCAGTGAGCGCCGGTTGCCGGTTTCGGGCAAAGGCGGCAACCAACCCGCCTGGGTCCAGCGCAGCAACCGGGCCAGATTGCCTTTGACCTGGGGGCCATACACCAGCGGCAACCGCAATACCACGGCTTCGGTCAGGCGGCTTTGGAGGATGTGTTGTTCAGCGGCGTATTTGCTTTGCCCATACGGAGTGCTGGGCTGGCAGGGTGCGGTCTCATCCACACCCGTCACCGGCGTGGTCTCGCCCATCGCCTTGACACTGCTGATATAAACCAGACGCGGCACTTCGGCAGCCACACAGGCCTGCACCAGCCGGGCAGTGGCCGCCACATTGACACGCTGGTAGTAGGCCCAATCGGCCTGCTGATGCGCCACCCCGGCCAGATGCACCACGCCGCTCAGCCTGGGCCAGCCTGTCATGTCCAGTGCCTGGGTTAGATCGCCCAGCACTGCCGTCTGCCAGGGGCCAGGCACCGGGCGACGCAGCAGCGCCACGACTTCGGCCCCCTGAGCCTGCAAATGGGCGCAAACCACCCGACCAATAAAGCCATTAGCCCCGGTCACCAGGTAGCGTGCTACCATATTTTCCAACCATGCCGCCGATAAAACTGCTGCGCAGAGTAGAGGAACAGGCCGATGTGGCGCAAGCCCTTGCGAGCGGCCCCGCCACCGTGGTGGACAATACGAACCTGGGGTACATAAACGATGCGCCCGACCTGCGCTAAACGCAGCGACCAGTCATAATCTTCAAAATACAGGGGAAACAGCGGGCTGAAGCCATGCGTGGCCCGGATGGCGCGCCGACTCACCAGCATGAAGCAGCCACTGACCAGCGGTGGGTCCCAATAAATCTGCGCCTGACACTCGGCTTGTAGTTCCAGCCGCGCCAACCGGGCCGCAAACCGGTGTTTTAGCCAGGCCGGAGCAAAGCCGCGCAGGAAAAAATCCCACACGGCCGGATAACGCCGACACAGGTACTGCCGCTGACCCGAGGCTGTGAAAATGGCCGGGGTCAGCAAGCTAATTTCCGGGCGAAGCTGCATGAAGGCCAGCGCCTGCTGCAAGGCATCTGGCGCCAGTTCCACGTCTGGATTCAGCACCAGGTGCAGTGGAGCTTCCGTTGCCCACAAGGCCAGATTATGGCCCCGGCCGTAACCGACATTGCCCTGCCCGCTGCGCACATAGTAACGCCCCGGCCATTGAGCCAGACAGTCCTGTAGGGCGGGCAGCCAATGCGCACCAGGACCATTGTCAATCAGCCAGAGTTCATGCCCGTTCAGCAAGTCGGCCTGAACCAGCGCCTCTTGCAGGCTGGCCAGGGTGCGTGCCAGCACGGCCAGATCAGGTGCATAAGTGACGATGGAAATGGTTAGCCGCAGCACACTGGCTCAGGGGCACTGGACCCGGTGCGTCGCTTGCAGGCTGGGCTGTTGCGCCAACACCTGACACAAGGCAGGTAGCGCCAGGCCTTCCTGTGGGGCCAACTGCGCACCCAATGCCCAGGCCGCTGCCACGCCGGGCGCGGGCGGTCCGGTCAACTGAGCACGCAAGAGCGCCAGATAGGCCCAACCTTGCCCCCAGGCAGGCCGCTGCGGCAGGGTCTTTTCCAGGACGCGCAAGGCCCGATGCCGGGCCTGCCACGCCGCCAGACCCACCGCCTGCTCGGCTTCCAGTTGGGCCAGCCGCACCTGATAGCGGGGCAGCTCGGGGTTGGCAGGGGCGGCTGCCTGCGCATAGGCCAGGCTGGCTCGTGCGCCGACCCAGTCAACCGGGGACCGCAAGGCCCACTCCAGCTGCGGCAGGTAAAGCGCACTCCCCACCTGCTGAGCCAGACCCGTGACGGCGACACCCGTCAACAGTGCCCCGACCAGCAATCCTGCGCTAAGTCCGGGTGTTGCCATAGTGACCATACTGGCCATAGTAACCCCGATAATAATAACCGTAGCGGTAACCGTAATAATGCTGGGCACGGCGCAGATTCAGCTGGCTCAAAACTGCACCCAGCAAGTTGGCACGGGCACCCAGCAGCCGTTTGACCGCATCCTGAGCAGCCGTGTGTGGTGTGGTTTCGGCCTTGACCACGAACACCACCCCATCGGCCAGATGGGCCAGGACGATGGCATCGCTGACCTGAATCACGGGTGGAGCGTCCAGGATGATGTATTGAAAACGTTCACGCAGCTGGCGCACCACGGCAGCCAGACGTTCCGAGGCCAGCAGATCCAGCGGATTGGGCGGGCGCGTCCCGGCACTGAGCAACTGCAATTGTGCGGCTTCAGCATCGGCAGTCAGAACCTCGGCCAACGGCACCTGCCCGGCAGCCACATCCGCCAATCCCAGCCCTGCCCCCACATTCAGGGTTTTGCTCAGCCGGGGCCGGCGCAAGTCGGCATCCACCAGCAAGGTCGGCCCCAGCTGGCTGAAAGCCAGAGCCAGATTGCTGGCCAGGGTGGTCTTGCCCTCGCCAGGAAAGCTGGACGTAATCAGAATCACCTGAGGGGGCTGATCGATATGCGCATATTGCAAACCTGTCCGCACCGCGTGGATGGCCTCGCCAAAGGCCCCATGGGCTTCCGCCAGCACGGCGCGTTCGATAAGCGCTGCCCCTTTCTTTCCCACGCTCAGGGGCAGCGTGCCCAGCACAGGCAGGCCCAATTTCCCTTCCAGATCGCCTGCCGCCCGGAAGGTATTATTCAGCTTTTCCTGCAACAAGGCCAGCAACATGCCCAGCAACAGCCCCAGCAACCCGGCACCCAGGGCAATGCGCTGGCGGTCCGGAGCAGCCGGACTATTGGGCGGTTGTGCCCGATCCAATACCCGGACATTGGGAATGATGTTGTCGGCAGTGGTATCCAGTTGCTTGAAGCGGGTGAGAAAAGTATCATAGAGCTGGCGGGTGGTCTCAACCTCGCGCTCCATCTTGGCCAGTTCGGCCGTGTCCCCGCGCCCGCCCCGAATGCTGGATTTTTGCGCGTCAATCAAGCGGGTCAATTCGCGTTCCTGCGCAGCAGCAATTTCGACCTCCTTGCGCAGGCGTTCCACCGTCCCGCTCACTTCACGCCTGAAACGCTGGGTCAAACCGCGCAACTCAGCCTGAGCCGCGATCATCTTGGGGTGCTTCTCGCCGTAGACACTTTCCAGTTCCGCAACCTTGTTCTCGGCTTTCAGCAGTTCCAGTTTCAGCGCACTGAGGGCAGGGTCATTCAACAAGTCAGCCAGGTCACGATTCTGAGCATTGCCCTGGAGATTGCGCACCTGCTCGTAGCGCACCTGGGCACGGGCGCGCTCCGCCTGAGCGGCCAGCAATTGCTGGCCCAGGGTATTTAACCGTTCACCTTGCAGCGCATCCTGCCGTTGGGTGTCCACCACAAAACCCGCCTTGGCCTGGTAGGCACGCAGGGCTGCTTCCGAGTCGGCCAATTTCTGGCGCAGCTCCGTCAGGCGCGCCCCCAGCCATTGGGTCGCTTCCTGTGCTGTTGAAGCTTGTGCTTCCAGCGTAAAGGCCACATAAGCTTCAATCACGGCGTTGACCACGGCCGCTGCCTGCTGCGGGTCGCTGGTCAGATAGCTCACTTCCAGAATCTGGCTTTTGTCGCCTCCACTTACCAGCAAGGCGCTGCGGATGGCTTCAACGATCTGCCAGCGGGGATCGGCAGCCGCAACGGGCATGGGTGGCGGCAACCAGCCCGGTGGCAGCCAGGTACGCCACTGTAAACCCCACACGTTACGCCAGCTTGGGGGCGGTGGCTCGGCAGACACCGGCACGGCCGCCGTCTCGGGCACCAGTTTTAATTGCAAAGCGACCCGATCCAGCAGGGCGCGGCTGCGGATGATCTCGATTTGAGTCTGGTAGAACAGGCTGGTCATGACGGGCCACTGGAAACTCTGTTCCAGCGAGGCATAGCGCGGCTGGGACGGTTCGACCAGAATCCGGGCATTGGCCTGGTAAACCGGCGGCAGGCGGTAGGCATAGAACGCCCCGCCCAGCCAACAGACCAGGCCCAGGGTCAGGATGCCCCACTTGTGCCGCCAGAGCAGGCGCCCCAGTTCACGTACGTCCAGCTGGGATTCGGTTTCTTCTGCGGTCAGTTCAGGCAGCGGACGGGAATTAACTTCAGGCAAGAGACGGGCCACGCGGTGGGTCAAAAAAAGCTTTCGCCAACGGCGATGATGTCACCCGACTTGACCGCCTCATCCGGCCTGGCCGGACGGGGGTCGGTGGCGGGGGGCCGGGTCAGGCTCAATTTACTTTTGGCCGCCCGGTCGTTAAACCCGCCCGCCGCCAGAATGGCCTGCTGCACGCTCATGGTCTCCGTCAGGGGATAGCGTCCCGGCTTGTTCACCGCGCCGGTCACAAAATAAAAATGGCTGCGCCCGGATTCCACGGCCACAGCCACTTCCGGGCGCTTGAGATAACCATCCGCCAGACGTTGAGTGAGCAACTGCTTGAGTTGCAGAGGTGTCAGGCCCCCGACTTTGATTTCGCCCAGGAGTGGAAAGGCCACGCCCCCATCTTCCAGCACACGCACGTCGCTGATGCTCAACTCAGGCTCACCGTAGACCAGCACGGATAATTTGTCCCCTGGCGCTATCGGCTGGACCTCTTCAGCCGCCCACCCCGGCAGGGACACCAACAGACCCAGCCAGAACCACAACAGGTATGACCTCACGGTGCCGCTTCGGTCTCGTTACGGGTCGAATCGCGCCGCCCCTCATAAGCACCCTGGATACGGAGGCTCAGGGTGAACACCCGGTCGGTAAAATCGCCATCCGGCGCCGTGGAATCCCGTTTGAGCTGGCTATAGCCCGCGCCCAGCGAAAGCCAGTCAGCGACGCGATAACCCAGATTCAGGCCCCAATCGCTCAGCTCATCTTCGCGGTCGTTACTGAACTCGTTGGTCCCAAAGCGCGCCCAGAGATTCAGATTGAAACGTTCGGTCAGGGCATGGCTCCAGTCAGCCCCGTAGGTATCGGCCACGATGTAGCTGGCATCCAGCTCAGTGGGTTCCTCCAGGGTGCGGGTATAAAACAATCCGATGTTGCTGTAGCTGGTGCGGGCCCAGACAATGCGTCCGGAGAAGGTCAGACCGTCAAAATCTTCTGCCCCATCAGCCTCGGGACTTTTTCGGGTAAAGCCGACCTGCGCATGGCCCTTGGTGCGCGCCGTGGCCTGCCAGGTTGCCCCGAAAGCGAGACTGGTTTCCGTGCTGGACAGATCCAGACCGGCCTGATCTGCTTCGATATACTCGATTTCCCCCAGCCGACCCTCGACAAACAGCTTGGTCTTGGGGCTATGGCTATAAAAAAAGGCCAGATTGAAGGTATCCAGATCCCGGTCGCGGGTTTCCTGGGCATTGTTGATAAAGCGCAGCCGACTATGGGCATAACCCGCACGAATCTGGCCCTTGGCCGCCGGACGCCCAAACACCCCTTCAATGTGCAGACCATTTTGGCGCCAGCGATCCAGCTCCGTATCAGCCACTTCGGTCAGGCGACTATCCGACAAACCCCGCGTATCATGGCCCTTGGTGTAATCAAGGCCCAGATTCAGGTCAAATCGGGAACTCAAGTCTAGGAACAGGTTGGCGCCCAGGCGATGATCCTGGCTGTCTTCATCGTCCAGTTCATTGAAGTAGGTATAACTTCCGGCATAATCCAGGGTCAGCTTGTTCCGGCGCCCGACGGGCTGGTGATAGCGCAGGCTGGGCGTCAGCACCCAGGCCGTATCGCTCACCGCTTCGCCCCCGCCCCGGCGCGGGTTGCTGGAATGCTGATATGCCAAGCCCAAAGCCGGATAAAAACCCGGCACGAAGTCATCCGAATTATATTCGCTCGGGGCCACAATATCCTGTGGGACCGGCAGAACTCCCTCGGCCCCGGCCATGCCCGCCAGACCCAGCCACAGCGCGGCGCCCAAGCACCGCTGATCACGTAATGACAGCATCATAAACTCCACTCAGGAAGGACTGGCCACACCACCCTGGCCGATCTGACCTTCGGGGGT
The DNA here is from genome assembly GCA_964398665.1 of uncultured Gammaproteobacteria bacterium. Classification (GTDB taxonomy): domain Bacteria; phylum Pseudomonadota; class Gammaproteobacteria; order CAYNNN01; family CAYNNN01; genus CAYNNN01. Next base: position 35,486 of record CAYNNN010000020.1, read on the forward strand.
TCCAATGGGCAATCCCCGTTCACAGCCAGTAGCGCTGCGCGTCTGGCCACAGCCATCCTGCAAGCGGCGGATGAATTCCCGCAAGGCCGCCGTGTTCAGGCGCAAGGCGCTGGCGGCCTGCAACAACCAGCTTTGGCAACGGGCCCGCATCTGGGTTTCCAGAAAAGGCACATGATCCACGTAGTACAGATTCACGGGCAGTTGAGCCACCGCCTGCTGCTGGGCCGGGGGCACGAATTCCTGGCCTTCGGCCAGCAGCGCCGGCTGATCCTGGAACATTACCACCTGAAGGGCATCCAGCTTGCCGGCCTTCAGACGCTGTTCGGCTTCGGGTAACTGACGGGCGTAAGGATAACGCGGCAATCCCGCCAATTCGCCGGTCGGTGCGCGCAGATGAAAGCCGGTCTGGGCCTGTTCCCGCAGCAGCCGCTCACTGTCAAAATAACGATCCTCTGCCGGTTTGACCTGGGGGGTATCGCCGAGATCAGCCAGCGGATAGGCCATTTCGTCTGCCGGCCTGGGGCAGTCAAGGTATTCGTAGCGCACCGGAATTTGCGCCTGGTTGGCCTGCAGGGCCGCCTCCACCTGCGACTTGTCCGCCAGGGTCGAACGGTTGCCACTTTGTGAAACCAGAATCCGCGCTGGCTGCTTGTCCGCCAGTAACGGGCCTGCCTGAGGCTCCAGCTGGTAGACCCGACGTAATTCGGCCAGCTGGGCCTGCATGTGGTAGGGTTCGGGCAACTGCCCGGCATTATGCTGGGCTGCAATATCGGCAGGGATTTCCATCTGCTGGCTGCGCTGCTGGTAGCGTTGCAGGACGTCTTCCACCTGATTGGCCTGCTGGAAGCTATTGTCACCCACCCCACACCCGCAATCCAGGAATACAAACTCCACCGGCAGATGGGTCAGACCCGCCTCGCGTGCCACCGCCGCTTCAGCCCGATTTTCCACCAGCGCCAAACTCTGGGTACGCTGATTGAGAAAAATCTGCACCGGCTTGTCGGTGCCTTCTTCCTTGAGCTTCTTGATGAGATCTTCACGGGCCTGGCCGGTGATGACCGGGTCGTTACCCAGGTACAGTTGCAGCTCTTCCACGGCGATCGGCAGGGGCTTCTTTTCGGGGTCCTCCAGGCGCTCGTTACGCTGCATGTAGCGGTCGATGATGTCGCGCAGCCGGGGGGATTCGGCATTGGGCTGCGGACGATAGGTGTTCTGACTGCGGCAGCGCAACTGGCAGGCTGAAGCGGGCAGCTCGTTGGCCAGCCGCAAGGCCGCCTCAGTGACTTCCTGGGCCTGCTCAGGGTGCTGGGCCAGCGTCTGCATGTACGCCTGTTCAAGGCTGCCACTGCTGGCGTATGCCTGTTGCAGCGCCTCGGATGGGGGCGTCGCTGCCCCCAGATTTTGGCTCAGCGCCCAGATGGCCATGATGCCAATCATGCGAATGTTCACAACGCCCCCGACCACGGATGTATTGATAATCCCGGCTAGTATAGCGAGGTCACAACACCTTGCAAAGCAACACGGCGTGCAGGTGGCTTGTCTTTTGCGCGGCCCTGGGCAAGAATCCGCCCATCTGGGCAATTTGGCTACTGCATTGAATCTGGAAACCGACCCCGAACTGCGCGTGCTGCACGAAGCCCTGGTCAGCGCATTTGGCCTGCCACCCGGGCGGGAGTTTGTCAGCATCCGGGGCGATCCCTCCTTGCGCGAGACCGTGCCCATCCGTGCCCGCTATGCCTCGGGCCTGGACAAAGTGGCCTATGCCGCCCTGGATGCCTGTGAAATCCTCCTGGTCGAAACCGGCGTCCATGCCATCTACCTCGGCTTCAACAGCGGCGAGGTGCGCACCGAGTCGGTATTCAACCCGTTTGCCTACGAAATTCACGAGGTCGAACGCCTGATTCAACCCACCTACCGCGAGCGGCATTTTGTCCATTTGCCGTTTATTGAAAAAATGCGGGCCATCAGCTGGATTCGGGCCATGGTCCAGACCGGACCACTGCGGGGCTATTTACCCGGTTATTGGCAGGAGTTGATGGACGAACAGCGTCAGCGCTGGCACCCGCCGTGCCCGACCCAGGTAGGCGAGATCGTCCGGGCTTTCCACCAACTGCGCAATATCGAAGGCTATTATCTGCGCAACGCGGCGATCTCGCTTTCCCAGGGCATTGTCCGGGCCTCATTCAACTGTGATGGCACTTATGTCGTCTATGCGGATGCCTTTGTGGATTTCGTCCGGCAGAACACCCCCTGAATCCGCGCCCGAGCATCCACCACCGTTAAACCTCCCAGCAGCGGGCTTGACCAGCCACGAAATTCCCAGTAGTTTTCCCTGATATTCTGGTGATAAAGGTTAGGCACGTGGAACTCAGTGGGGCGGAAATCGTCATCCAGGCACTCAAGGACGAGGGCGTCGAATATGTCTTCGGCTACCCTGGCGGCGCAGTATTACATATTTATGATGCCCTGTTCAGGGAGCAGGAGCGCTTCAAGCAGCTGGAATCAGGCACTCAGGAACGGGAGCTGCGCCATATTCTGGTGCGACATGAGCAAGGCGCTGTCCATGCCGCCGATGGCTATGCCCGGGCGACAGGCAGGCCCGGCGTGGTGCTGGTCACGTCGGGACCTGGGGCTACCAATGCGGTCACCGGCATTGCCACCGCCCATCTGGACTCCATCCCGCTGGTCATCCTGACCGGTCAGGTTCCCACCCCGGTCATCGGCAGCGATGCCTTTCAGGAAGTGGATACCCTGGGAATCACCCGGCCCTGCGTCAAGCATAATTTTCTGGTCAAGGATCGCAAGGATATCGCCCTGACCATCAAAAAGGCCTTTTATATTGCCACGACCGGACGGCCCGGCCCGGTCGTGGTGGATATTCCCAAGGACACGACTGACCCACGGGTCAAGATTCCCTATGAATATCCGTGCGAAATTGCCATGCGCTCGTACAATCCCGCCACCAGGGGCCATACCGGCCAGATCAAAAAGGCCGCCCAGCTGCTGCTGAATGCCCGCAAGCCGATGATCTACAGCGGTGGTGGTGTCGTGCTGGGTGAGGCAGCCGCCGAGTTGCAGGCGCTGGTACGCTGGCTGGGCTACCCCTGCACCAACACCCTGATGGGCCTGGGCGCCTTTCCCGCCACCGATCCGCTGTTTGTCGGCATGTTGGGGATGCACGGCACCTACGAAGCCAACATGGGCATGCACGACAGCGACGTCATTCTGGCTGTCGGTGCGCGCTTTGATGACCGGGTGACGGGCAAGGTGGACGAATTTGCCCCGCAGGCCAAGGTGATCCATATCGACATCGATCCCTCCTCGATCTCCAAGACCATCCGGGTGGACGTGCCGATTGTCGGCCCAGTGCGTCCGGTATTGCGGGAATTGCTCAATGTCCTGCGGGAGGACGGCCGGCGTCCGGACGCCGGGGCCTTGGCAGGCTGGTGGACGCAAATCGACACCTGGCGAGCCGCGCAATGCCTGCGCTACGACCGGGGCAGCCCGTTGATAAAACCACAGTACGTCATTGAAAAATTATATGAAATAACCGGGGGCGAAGCGTACGTCACCTCCGATGTGGGTCAACATCAGATGTGGGCAGCCCAGTTCTACAAGTTCAATCAGCCCCGCCGCTGGATCAACTCCGGGGGGCTGGGCACCATGGGCTTTGGCCTGCCTGCCGCGATGGGCGTCAAACTGGCCTATCCGGAAGCCACCGTTGCCTGTGTCACGGGTGAAGCCAGCATCCAGATGTGCATCCAGGAACTCTCCACCTGCAAGCAGTATGATTTGCCTATCAAGGTGATCAACCTGAACAACCGCTATATGGGGATGGTGCGCCAGTGGCAGCAATTCACCTATGAAAGTCGCTATTCCAGTTCTTACATGGATGCCTTGCCGGATTTCACCAAGCTGGTGGAAAGCTACGGCCACGTGGGCCTGCGCGTGGAACGCCCTGCCGATGTCGAAGGCGTGCTGCGTGAAGCTTTTGCCCTCAAAGATCGTCTGGTCTTTGTGGACTGTCAGGTTGATCAGGAAGAGAACGTCTATCCGATGATTGAGGCGGGCAAACCGCACCACGAAATGCGCCTGGCGCCCGCCTGGGCAGCACCGGATCAAGGGGAGTTGGCCTGATGCAACATATCATCTCGATTTTGCTGGAAAATGAATCTGGTGCCCTGAGCCGGGTTGCCGGTTTGTTCTCGGCACGGGGCTATAACATCGAATCACTGAGCGTAGCCGCCACCGAAGACCCTTCCCTGGCCCGCATGACGCTGGTTACCCGGGGCAGCGACGATGTTATTGAGCAGATCCTCAAGCAACTTAATAAATTGATTGAGGTCATCAAGGTAATGGACTTATCCGGGGGGCCGCATATCGAGCGTGAGATCATGCTGGTCAAGCTGCGTACCCAGGAAGGCGGTGAAGAAACCATCAAACGCTTGGCTGACATTTTCCGGGGCCGCATCGTGGATGTGAGTGAATGCAGTTATACTGTCGAGCTTACCGGTGATGCAGGCAAACTGGACGCCTTCTTGCGTGCCGTGGACAGCAAGCGCATCCTTGAAGTCGTGCGTTCCGGGCTCCTGGGTATTGCCCGGGGTGAAAAATCGCTCCGGGTCTAGCGGACGCGCCGAAGCAAC
>CAYNNN010000021.1:0-39372 GCA_964398665.1 uncultured Gammaproteobacteria bacterium
AAATGCCGGTGGTGTCAGCCTGAGTGCCGCACGCTCCGGGTTCTTAGAGGTTCCCATTACCCAAGCTGAACTCCGTGATGATTTCCCCTACGACAATCGCAACGGCTTGCTGGCTGCGATAGGGGTTGATGCGAAAGCACAACGTCAGGCTAAAGCCGCAGAACAGGTAGCCGCTCAGACTGCTCAAACGTTGCAACAGCAGGATTATGCCGCAAAAATCCTGGGTTTTTCCTCTGTCCAAGAAGTTCAAGAAGAACGGAAAATCAGTATGTTGGTGAACGAAATCGGAGGGATAGATGCACTGCAAAAACTCGTCCAGGAAAAACGCAAGCCTCCCACAACGCTTCCTGATCAACGCTCCCCCAACCCTGAACGCCGCGCCCAGCAAACCCGCATCCAAGCCGCTAATGCGCCTTATAAAACGCAGGAGGTGCGTCCTCGTACAGTCACTAAAGATAAAGAGCCCGCAAAAAACGACGCAAAAACCTATTTAATCGAGCAATATACCGAATCTGGGGAATTGTTCTGCCAGATGTGCCGAAAGGAGCAGCCCGTCAAGGTTAATGGAAATTACTTCTTTGATGCCTTTCCTTTCATCAGCAACACTGGCAAGTTGCATGATTCCAATTACCTATGCCTGTGTCCCAATCACAGCCGCATGTTCAAGGAAGCTAGGGTAGATGATGGATTGCTCTCCAAATTGGTGTTTGCCCTCACGCCAGACACCCCCCAGAAGGCGCGCAAAATCTCCCTGAACTTGGGCGGTAATAACGTCGAGGTCTATTTCACCGCCAATCACCTGGCAGATTTGCAGATCGTGTTGCAGCACGAAGGCGGGCCGGGCCAGCGCTGAGCCTCACCCTGCACTTTCAACCCGGCAACAATACCCCTGCCGTCCTTGCAGACCCGGCACAATCAGCTACAGTTGATCAGGTAGCCCCCTAGCCTTCAGGAGTTATCCCATGTCCGACATCCTCAAGCATATCTCTCCCGCCACGGACGTTGACCGCGACGATAGCGGTGCCCCCACCGAATTGCAGGCCTGGTCCCCGGAAGCGGTCAGCGTCCGCGCCCAGGCACTCGGCGTCAATGTCAGTGTTGAACATCTGGCGGTGCTGCAATTTCTGCACCAGTACGCCAGCGAACACCCCGACGTCAAACACGCCCGGCACTTTCTCGAAGCAGCGGCCACGGCCTTCCATGCCCAGGGCGGCAAGCAGTATCTCTATCGGCTGTTTCCGGGCGGCCCGGTGCGGCAGGGCTTTGCGCTGGCGGGCATTCCGGTGCCCGAAGACAGTGCCGATGCCTCGTTTGGGAGCATCCATTAGCCCCGGCTGAGTTGCCCTGCCCCTAAGCGCCAAGTTTGCGTATAATGCCCCAAGACTGCGGGTGGGGTTACGGCCTCGACCCGCTTTTCTTTGGCCTGAACAGGGGGGCGCGTGAAAGCCATTTTGGCACTGGCAAATGGGGTATGGTTTCGGGGTGTTGGGCTGGGTATCCCCGGCACCGCCACGGGGGAGGTGGTTTTCAATACCGCCATGAGCGGCTACCAGGAAATCCTTACCGACCCCTCCTACGCCCGACAATTGGTCACGCTGACCTACCCGCATATCGGCAACGTGGGCACGAATGCCGAAGACGAAGAGGCCCGACAGATTTATGCCAGCGGCCTGATCATCCGGGAACCCCCGCAGCCCGCCAGCAACTGGCGTAGCCAGGCAAGCCTGCCAGATTATTTGCAGCGCCACGGCACTGTCGCCATCGCCGGGATAGATACCCGCAAGCTCACGCGCATCCTGCGGGATCAGGGTGCCCAGAATGGCTGCATTCTGGCCGGGGACGATCCCGACCCTGAGCAGGCGCTGGCCGCAGCCCGGAGTTTCCCGGGCCTGGTGGGCATGGATCTGGCCCGCGTCGTGACCACAACAGCCCGCTATGCCTGGGCCGAACCCGGCTGGCGTCAGACGGCCCCGGCCACGCGGTTTCGGGTTGTGGCCTACGATTACGGAATCAAGCGTAACATCCTGCGCTGCCTGGTCGACGTGGGTTGCAACGTCACCGTAGTACCAGCCCAGACCCCGGCTGCCGATGTGCTGGCCCTCCAGCCCGATGGTGTGTTTTTGTCCAACGGCCCGGGTGACCCGCAGCCGTGCGACTACGCCATCGCCGCCATCCAGACTTGCCTGGCCCGGCGCATCCCGCTGTTTGGGATTTGCCTGGGGCATCAGTTGCTGGGCCTGGCCTGCGGGGCCCGCACCCTGAAGATGAAATTTGGCCATCATGGTGCCAATCATCCGGTCCAGGATTTACGCAGTGGCAAGGTCATGATTACCAGCCAGAATCACGGCTTCGCCGTAGACGAGGCCAGCTTGCCGGACTATCTGGAAGCCACGCACCGCTCCCTGTTTGATGGCTCTTTGCAAGGCATACGGCACCGCACTGCGCCTGCCTTCAGTTTCCAGGGCCATCCGGAGGCCAGTCCCGGCCCTCATGATGTTGCGCCACTCTTTGCCGAGTTTGCCGCCCTGATGCACGCCCAACGCCTGAACCATGCCCTTGTCGAATAGGTAAGCCCAAGTCCGCCATGCCGAAACGTACTGACCTCCAAACCATACTCATCCTGGGCGCCGGCCCCATCATCATCGGCCAGGCCTGTGAATTTGATTATTCCGGCGTGCAAGCCTGTAAGGCCTTGCGCGAAGAAGGCTATCGGGTCGTTTTGGTCAACTCGAATCCTGCCACCATCATGACCGACCCAGACACCGCCGACGTGGTGTATATCGAGCCGGTACACTGGCAGACTGTGGCACATATCATTGAGCGGGAACGGCCCCAGGCCTTGCTGCCCACGATGGGCGGACAAACGGCGTTGAACTGCGCGCTGGATCTGGCCCGCGAAGGCGTCCTGGAGCAATACGGCGTGACGCTGATCGGCGCTTCTCGCGATGCCATCGACAAGGCTGAAGACCGCGACCGCTTCCGCCAGGCAATGCGCAAAATCGGGCTGGAATGTGCCCGCTCGGCGATGGCGCACAGCCTGGAAGAAGCCTTACAGGTGCAGGCGGCCATCGGTTTTCCCACCGTCATCCGGCCTTCCTTCACCCTGGGTGGCTCTGGTGGCGGGATTGCCTATAACCGGGAAGAATTTGTCGAAATCTGCAAGCGCGGCCTGGAAGCCTCGCCCACCCATGAACTGCTGATTGAGGAAGCGGTGCTGGGCTGGAAGGAGTTTGAAATGGAAGTGGTGCGGGATTGCCAGGATAACTGCATCATCATCTGCTCCATCGAAAATGTTGACCCGATGGGCGTGCATACCGGGGACAGCATCACGGTCGCCCCGGCCCAGACCCTGACCGACAAGGAATATCAGGTCATGCGCAACGCTTCCATCGCGGTATTGCGTGAAATCGGCGTGGAAACCGGGGGTTCCAATGTCCAGTTTGCCCTCAACCCCGCCGATGGCCGGATGTTGGTCATCGAGATGAACCCACGGGTTTCACGCTCTTCGGCGCTGGCTTCCAAGGCAACCGGCTTTCCCATCGCCCGGGTGGCCGCCAAGCTGGCCGTAGGCTACCGTCTGGACGAGTTGCGTAACGAAATTACCGGCGGCCTGACCCCGGCTTCGTTTGAACCCACCATCGACTATGTGGTGACCAAGATCCCGCGTTTCGCCTTCGAAAAATTCCCGCAGGCCGATACTACGCTGACCACCCAGATGAAGTCGGTAGGCGAAGTGATGGCCATCGGGCGGAATTTTCAGGAATCCCTGCATAAGGCCCTGCGTGGTCTGGAAGTCGGCAGTTATGGGCTGGAGCCCTACCTTGACCCCCAGGACCCGGAATTGACCGACAAGCTGCGCTACCACCTGCGGGTGCCGCAGGCCCAACGCCTCTGGGCGGTGGCTGATGCGTTCCGGGCCGGCTGGTCGGTGGCCGAGGTGCATAAGCTCTGTCGGATTGATCCGTGGTTTCTGGTGCAAATCGCCGAACTGGTGCAGCTTGAGCAGGGTCTGGCCGGGCGTTGCCTCGCCGACCTGGATTACCCCGCCCTGCGGCATTTGAAACAAAAAGGCTTTGCTGACCGGCGGCTGGCCAGCCTGCTGGCTTGCACCGAGACCCACGTGCGACAACACCGCCAGCAATTGGGCCTGCACCCGGTGTACAAGCGGGTGGATACCTGTGCGGCAGAATTTGCAACCACCACGGCTTATCTGTATTCCAGTTATGACGAGGAATGCGAGGCCCTGCCGACCCAGCGCCCCAAGGTCATGGTGCTGGGTGGCGGTCCCAACCGCATCGGCCAGGGCATCGAATTTGACTACTGCTGTGTCCATGCGGCCTACGCGCTGCGGGAAGATGGCTATGAAACCTTGATGGTCAACTGCAATCCTGAAACAGTTTCAACGGATTATGATACCTCCGACCGGCTGTATTTCGAGCCACTCACCCTGGAAGACGTGCTGGAAATCATCCGGGTCGAACAACCCATCGGCGTCATCGTCCAGTTTGGTGGCCAGACCCCGTTGAAGCTGGCCAAAGACCTGGCCGCTGCCGGCGCACCGATCATCGGCACCAGCCCCGATGCCATCGATCGCGCTGAAGACCGGGCACGCTTCTCCACCGTCATTGACCAGCTGGGCCTACGCCAGCCGCCCAACCGCACCGCCACCCATATTGATGGCGCGTTGCGGGCGGCGCAGGAACTGGGCTTTCCGCTCATGGTGCGACCCTCCTATGTCCTGGGCGGGCGGGCGATGGAAATCGTCTATGACGAAGGGCAGTTGCGTCATTATATGCGCTATGCGGTCCAGGCATCCGAAGCCTGCCCGGTCCTGCTGGATCGGTTTCTGGATGCAGCTACCGAGGTGGACGTGGATGCTGTCGCCGACGGCGCCCAGGTCATGGTCGGCGGGATCATGGAACATATCGAGCAGGCCGGGGTCCATTCCGGTGATTCGGCCTGCTCCCTACCCCCCTTTGCGCTCAGTGCGGATACCCAACTGGAATTGGCCCGGCAAACCGAGGCGCTGGCCCACGCCCTGGGGGTGGTCGGTCTGATGAATATCCAGTTTGCCATTCAGGATGGTGCAATTTACGTCCTGGAAGTCAATCCCAGAGCCTCGCGTACCGTCCCCTTCGTGTCCAAGGCCACCGGCATTCCCCTGGCCAAAGTCGCTGCCCGCTGCATGACGGGCCGCAGCCTCGCTGTCCAGGGCGTGCAACCAGCGGCAGCCAGCCGCTATTTTGCCGTCAAGGAAGCCGTCTTTCCCTTCATCAAATTCCCCGGCGTGGATCCACTGCTGGGGCCGGAAATGCGTTCCACCGGTGAGGTGATGGGTCTGGGCCGCAGCTTTGGGGAAGCCTTTGCCAAAGCCCAGCTTGGCGCCGGAGTCATCCTGCCAACCCAGGGCCAGGTTTTTCTCAGCGTCCGGGATGCCGACAAGGTGCATATTGCCGAACTGGGCCGGGAACTGATCCGGCTGGGCTTCAGTCTGTGTGCCACCGAAGGTACGGCCCGAAGATTCTGGGCAGCGGGTCTGGCGTGCGCACGGGTCAACAAGGTGACGGAAGGTCGGCCCAATATCGTGGACATGATCAAAAACGGTCAGATCCAGCTGATAGTCAACACGACCGAGGGTCGTCAGGCCATCAACGACTCCTTTGAAATTCGGCGCACCTTGTTACAACACAAGGTGTGCTATACCACCACCTTTGCGGGTGCCAAGGCCATTACCCAGGCACTCGCAGCCTTGCCGGCCCGCCATGTGGTACCGCTGCGGGACGTGATCGCTGCTCAGGAGCCCAGCCCATGAAACGTGTACTGTTAACTGCCCAGGGCGCGGAAATGCTGCGCCAGAGACTCCATGAACTCAAAACCGTGGCCCGACCCGAGATCATCGCCGCGATTGCCGAAGCCCGCGCCCACGGCGATCTCAAGGAAAATGCCGAGTATCATGCGGCGCGGGAACAGCAGGGCTTCATTGAGGGCAAGATCAAGAATCTGGAAGGCACCCTGGCCGTCGCTGAAATTGTGGACATCACCCAGGTGCCGCAAACTGGCAAGGTCATGTTCGGCGTCACGGTGGAGCTGGCCTCGCTGGATGGCACGGAAACCCTGAATTATCGCATCGTGGGTGAGGAAGAAGCAGACCCCAAGCAGGGCCGCCTGTCTGCCTATACGCCGCGGGCGCAAGCCATGCTGGGCAAGGAAGCGGGTGATGTCATCACCCTTCAGACGCCTCATGGTCCGCGTGAATATGAAATTCTGACCGTCAGCTATCTGCCCTGACGGTCATGGCCCGCACGAAAAGCAGTCAGCGCTGGCTCCAGGAACATTTCAGCGACCCTTACGTCAAACGTGCCCAGCAGGAGGGCTATCGGGCCCGCGCTGCCTACAAGCTCCTGGAGATCCAGCAGCGTGACAAACTGTTGCGCTCCGGCCAACTGGTCGTGGATTTAGGTGCCGCACCCGGCAGTTGGGCGCAGGTGGCCGCCCGACACGTGGCGCCCAGGGGCCGAGTCATCGCCCTGGACATCCTGCCCCTGGCTCCGCTGCCCGGCGTGCAATTTTTACAGGGTGATTTTACCGAACCTGAGGTATTGGCAGCCGTTACCCAACTGCTCAACGGCGCTACCGTGGACGTGGTACTCTCTGACATGGCCCCCAACCTCAGTGGCATCGAGGCCGCCGATCAGGCCAAGGCCATGATGCTGGCAGAACTTGCCTGGGAATTTGCGGTCGAACACCTCAGGCCGGGGGGACATTTTTTGTGCAAGGTCTTTCAGGGTGCCGCCCTGGATGCGCTGTTGCGTGGCATCAAGCCACAGTTTGTCCGTTTCGCGGTGCGCAAGCCAGCGGCCTCACGGGCACGGAGTCGGGAATTGTATCTGCTGGCTCAAGGTTATCGCCCCCAGCCTTGTGTTAAAATGGCGCATCCAGTCGCTTATCCGGTGGGGTCCGACCCTGCCGCTACCCTTGCAGAAGGAATCTAACTTGAACGACATGCTCAAAAACTTGCTGCTCTGGGCAGTGATCGCCGTGGTTCTGGCGTCGATCTTCACCAATTTCAGCGCCCGACGCGCCTCGAACCAGGATCTGGCCTATTCTGATTTCATCAATGAAGTCAAGCAGGGCAATGTCCAGCAGGTCAGCATTGAAGGCCGTACCGTACGTGGCACCCTGGGCAGCGGAGATCGTTTCGTCAGCTACAACCCTGGCGATGATCGCTTGGTAGACGATCTGCTGGCCAACAATGTCGAAATCATCGCCAACCCCCCGGAACAGCGTTCGCTGCTGCTGGAAATCCTGATTTCCTGGTTCCCGATGCTCCTGCTCATCGGGGTGTGGATTTTCTTCATGCGCCAGTTACAGGGCGGGGGCGGCGGACGCGGCGCCATGTCCTTTGGCAAGAGTCGGGCACGCATGATGAGTGAGGATCAGGTCAAGGTCACGTTTGCCGATGTGGCAGGCGTGGACGAGGCCAAGGAAGAGCTGGTCGAAATCGTTGAATTTCTGCGTGATCCGGGCAAATTCCAGCGTCTGGGCGGCCGGATTCCACGCGGGGTGTTGATGGTCGGATCGCCCGGAACGGGCAAGACCCTGCTTGCCAAAGCCATCGCCGGAGAGGCCAAAGTACCGTTTTTCACCATTTCCGGCTCGGATTTCGTGGAGATGTTCGTCGGGGTTGGCGCCAGCCGGGTACGGGACATGTTTGATCAGGCCAAAAAACATGCCCCCTGCATCATCTTCATCGACGAAATTGACGCGGTGGGCCGCCATCGGGGTGCCGGGCTGGGGGGCGGACACGATGAACGCGAGCAGACCCTGAACCAGCTACTGGTGGAAATGGATGGTTTTGAAGGCAATGAAGGCGTGATTATCGTCGCAGCCACCAACCGCCCGGATGTCCTTGACCCTGCACTGCTACGTCCGGGCCGTTTTGACCGCCAGGTGGTTGTACCCCTGCCCGATGTCCGGGGTCGGGAACAAATCCTCAAAGTCCACCTGCGCCGGGTCCAGGCAGACGATTCCGTGGCCCCGAACGTCATTGCACGGGGTACCCCCGGCTTTTCCGGAGCAGATTTGGCCAATCTGGTCAATGAGGCCGCCCTGTTTGCCGCCCGGGCCAACAAGAAGCAGGTCACCATGGAAGAGCTGGAACGTGCCAAGGATAAAATCATGATGGGCACGGAACGCAAGTCCATGGTGATGAGCGACAAGGAGAAACGCCTGACGGCCTACCACGAGGCCGGCCATGCCATTGTCGGGCTGCTGGTCCCGGAGCATGACCCGGTGTACAAGGTCAGCATCATTCCCCGGGGCCGGGCGCTGGGTGTGACCATGTTCCTGCCCGAAGAAGACCGCTACAGCTACAGCCGCCTGCGGTTGGAAAGCCAGGTGTGCAGCCTGTTTGGCGGGCGTATTGCCGAAGAGATCATCTTTGGGCCGGAATTCGTCACCACGGGGGCATCCAACGACATACAGCGCACCACGGATATTGCCCGCAAGATGGTCACCCGCTGGGGCATGTCCGAGCGTCTGGGTCCGCTGACCTACAGCGAGGAGGATGAAGAGGTCTTCATCGGGCATTCGATCACCCGCCACAAGTCGCTATCGGACAGTACGGCCAATACCATTGATGTGGAAGTACGTAACATCATTGATCGTAACTATCAGAAAGCCCGGACGTTACTGGAAGACAATCTCGAAAAGCTGCACGCCATGGCCGAAGCGCTGGTCCGCTACGAAACGCTGGACACCGAACAACTGGCCGACATCATGCAAGGCAAGCCTCCTCGGCCACCGCAGGGCTGGGAAGATGACACCCCAACCAACAGCGGCAGTGCCCGCAAGGCCACGCCTGCGGCCGAGGGCGCGCTGCGCCCGGACATGAGCAAGCCCGCCAGTCAGCACTAGGCTTCTTCGACTATACTTTACAGCCCCGTTTGGGGCTTTTTTATTTTCAGGGGGGCGCATGACTATTGATTATTTTGGCACTGATGGCATCCGGGGCCCTGTCGGGGTGTTGCCAATTACCCCCGAATTTGCCATGAAACTGGGTTGGGCGATGGGCAAGGTGCTGGCCCAACACCATGGTTACGGCAGTAAGGTCCTGATAGGAAAAGATACCCGCATTTCAGGCTATATGTTTGAGTCCGCGCTGGAAGCAGGGCTTTCTGCCGCCGGTGTGGGCATCCGCCTGTCGGGCCCCATGCCTACCCCGGCGATTGCCTATCTGACGCGCGCCCTGCACGCCCAGGCCGGAATCGTCATCAGTGCTTCACACAACCCCCATACTGATAACGGGTTCAAATTTTTCTCCGCTCAAGGTACCAAGTTCCCCGTGGCCTACGAGCAGGCCATCAATCGGGCACTGGCAGAGCCTCTGGCGCTCGTGGACTCGGCCAAACTGGGCAAGGCGGTCCGGGTACCGGATGCCCCCGGTCGCTATATTGAATTCTGCAAAGGCACCATCCCGGCGAATGTGGATTTGAGCGGCTTACGCATTGTGGTGGATTGCGCCCACGGAGCAACTTACCACATCGCGCCCAGTGTCTTTGAAGAACGCGGCGCCCATGTCACTCGCATTGGAGTTTCACCCAGCGGACTGAATATCAACGAGAATTGCGGGGCAACCGCTCCGGCGGCACTCCAGGCCGCCGTACGCGCCCAACAGGCTCACGTCGGGATTGCCCTGGATGGCGACGGTGATCGCCTGATCATGGTGGATGAGCGCGGCGCAGTCGTGGATGGCGATGATATCGTTTATATCATTGCCAAGGCCCGCAAACTCGCAGGCCAGATCGGTGACGCAGTGGTCGGTACGGTCATGTCCAACCTCGGTCTGGAAGAGGCATTGGCCCATTTGAACCTGCAACTGCTGCGCACCCCGGTAGGCGATCGCTATGTGATTGATCGACTTTATGAAACAGGAAACACCATTGGTGGTGAATCCTCCGGACACATCATCTGTCTGGATCGTACCACCACAGGTGATGGCATCATCGCAGCCTTGCAGGTATTGGCCACCATGGTCCAAAGCTGCAAAAGCCTGCATGAACTGCATGCCGAAATGCACAAGCGCCCGCAAAGTCTGGTAAATGTCAGGACGCTTCAGCGGGTTGACCTGCAACAGCCTAAAATCCGGTCGGCTATTGCGGCCACTGAGGCCGAACTGGCCAGTCGAGGGCGCGTGTTGGTTCGGGCTTCCGGTACCGAGCCGGTGGTCCGGGTACTGGTCGAAGGCGTGGATGCCCTCCAGGTGATGTGTCTGGCCGAGCAATTGGCAGAAACCATCCGGGCTGCTGCTGAAACTGCCGGCGCCTTCAGGTGATGCGGATTTGCCAGAGCCGTCCCGAATGCGCGTGATCGTCGGCTTGTCGGGCGGGGTGGATTCTGCGGTGGCCGCCTGGCTGTTGCTTCGGCAAGGCTGGGAAGTCGCCGGGCTATTCATGAAAAATTGGGAGGACGATGACACGGAAAGCTATTGTGCAGCGGCAGACGATCTTGCAGCGGCGCGGGCGGTGGCCGCCCATCTCAATATCCCCCTGCATACCGTCAATTTTGCCGCCGATTATTGGCAACAGGTCTTCCAACCCTGCCTGGACGCTTATGCCACCGGTGTGACTCCCAACCCCGATACGCTCTGTAATCGGGAAATCAAGTTCAAATCCTGCTTACACCACGCCTGTGAGGTCCTGGGCGCCGATTACTTTGCTACCGGCCATTACGCCCGGCGCAGTGGTGAGGCCGGCGCCTGGCGCCTGCTGCGCAGCGTGGATGCCCACAAGGATCAAACCTATTTTCTGTACACCCTGACCCAGCCACCGCTGGCGCGCAGCCTGTTTCCCCTGGGGGCATACACCAAGCCTCAGGTGCGCGCCCTGGCGGCGCAGATCGGCTTGCCCAATCATGCCCGCAAGGACAGCACCGGCCTTTGTTTTGTCGGTGAGCGTAAGTTTCAGCCTTTTTTACAGCGTTACCTGCCACCGCAACCAGGGCCAATCATGACGCTGGACGGAGTCCCGATAGGCACCCACCCAGGCTTGAGCTACTACACCCTGGGCCAGCGTCAGGGCTTGCGCATCGGCGGCCAGCGCGGCCAGGCCGAGGCCCCCTGGTATGTCGCAGGCAAGGATGTCCGGCGCAATATCCTGTGGGTTGTGCAAGGCCAGCAACATCCCGCCCTGTATGCCCAAACCTGCACCCTGACGGATGTGAGCTGGACCTATCCGGACGCTGCTGAAGCGGCCCGCAGCGCCCAGATTCGCCATCGGCAACCCCCGCAGGCATGTCGGCTGACTTATGTTGCCGGTGCATTTCGCGTAGAATTCGCCACGCCGCAGTGGGCGGTAGCACCCGGACAGGCCCTCGTCTTATACGATGGCGAGATTTGCCTGGGCGGCGGCATCATCCAGCGTGAGGTTTCATGTCCTATACCGATGCAGACCGAACTTTAGCCCTGGCCGGCCTCTATCAGTCCTGTTGGCTGGTACAGCGCCTGGCATTGACCGGGGCCGCGGATACAACCGCCAATCAAGCCAGCCTGGGCAGCATCCTGCGCCTGGATGCCGAGGATGTGCCTGCAGTTTTTGGCGGACCGGCGGCCCTGCGCCTGGGCCTGACCGAGCTGAACAAATTTTTGGGTGGGCGGGCCAATCCAGATGTGGCACGCTACCTGTTGACGCTGCTGCGTCTGGAAAATGTCATCCGGCCCAAGCCGGAGTTGATGGCCGAACTGGCGCGAGGCATTGCGCAGGTGCAGCCCCTGGCGGCGGCAGAAGGCGTGGATGCCGCGCCCTGTGTCCAACAATTTGCCGAGCTGTACGTGCGCCATATCAGCCCACTGCGACCACGCGTCCTGGTCAACGGCGAGCAGGCGCACTTGCGTAACCCGGTAACGGTGGAACGGGTGCGTGCCCTGTTGCTGGCCGGCTTACGGGCTGCGGTCTTGTGGCGGCAATGCGGCGGCAGCCGCTGGGGCCTGTGGTGGAAGCAGGCGCGCTACCTCCAGCAGACGCAGCAGCTGCTGCAACAAATTTCCTGATTGTTTGGTGAAGTGATCCGTATGGAATTGACCCCGCTGACTGCCCTATCCCCGCATGATGGCCGCTACGCCACCCAGACTGATGCCCTGCGCCCGCTGCTCAGTGAGTATGGCCTGATCCGGGCCAGAGTACAGGTTGAAGTCGAGTGGCTCTTGTACCTGGCCGCCCAGCCGGATATTACCGAAGTGCCCGCACTCAGCCCGGATGCCGTGAATTTCCTGCGCAGCCTCGTAGCCGGATTTGGCCTGGATGAAGCTAATGAAATCAAGCGAATCGAGCGCGTAACCAACCACGATGTCAAAGCCGTGGAGTATTTCATCAAGCAACAGGCCGCCCATCATCCGGAGTGCCTGCCCCTGCTGGAATTTCTCCATTTTGCCTGCACCTCTGAAGATATCAATAACCTGGCCTATGCCCTGCTGCTACGCGAAGCCCGCGATACAGTGCTGCTACCACAATTTGATATTCTACTCAATCGCTTGCGTGCCTTGGCCCTGGCCCATGCCGAAACACCGATGCTGGCCCGCACCCATGGCCAACCGGCCTCGCCTACTACAGTAGGTAAGGAATTTGCCAATTTCGCCTACCGGCTGCAACGCCAGCGCGCCAATCTGCTGCAAGTGCCGTTGCTGGGTAAATTCAACGGTGCAGTCGGAAATTACAATGCCCATCTGGCCGCTTACCCCGAGCTGGACTGGCCCGCTCACAGCCAGCGCTGGGTTGAAAGCCTGGGCCTCACCTGGAATCCGTACACCACCCAGATTGAGCCGCATGACAGTTTAGTCGAACTGGGTAACGTACTCAGCCTGGCGCACACGGTACTCATTGATTTGTGCCGCGATGTCTGGGGATACATCTCGCTGGACTATTTCAGGCAGAAACTCAGGCCCGGCGAGGTTGGCTCTTCGACCATGCCGCACAAGGTCAATCCGATCGACTTTGAGAATGCCGAAGGTAATTTCGGTCTGGCCAATGCCCTGCTCCAGCATTTTGCTGCCAAGTTGCCGATCTCGCGCTGGCAACGGGATTTAAGCGATTCGACGGTCTTGCGGAATCTCGGCGTGGCATTGGGCTATGGCCTGATCGGCTACCATGCCTGTCTGCGTGGTCTGAACAAGCTGGAAGTCAACCCAGAAGCACTGGAAGCCGATTTGGAGCCACGCTGGGAAGTACTGGCCGAAGCCATCCAGACCGTCATGCGGCGCTATGGTCTGCCGGAACCCTATGAGCGTCTCAAGGCCCTGACGCGTGGTCAGCACATCAGCGCCGCGCATATGCAGGATTTCATCGCCGGACTGGAGTTGCCCCCGGCCGCCAAGGCCCAGCTACAGGCGCTGACGCCGGCACGTTATGTCGGGCTGGCCGCACAGCTGGCCCAAAATCTGCCTTGAACGCATGAACCTGCGCCCAACTTGATTTAGGTCAAGTGCGGGCGCCACCGGGCGCGCTACGCTGGGGCTTTCTGGTCGCGTGCATCTGCGTGATGAACCCCCACATCGAATTTGATGCCGAATTACTTCGGCGTCACGACCAAAACGGCCCTCGTTATACCTCCTACCCGACTGCTGCCCAGTTCCAGCCCCAGTTCACTGCTGCTGATTATCAGCAACTGGCACGGCACAGCAACGAACTTCCGGTACCCGCCCCCCTGTCGCTCTATGTCCACGTACCATTTTGCGCCACTGTCTGTTATTACTGCGCCTGCAATAAAATCATTACCAAAAATCGTCAGCACGCGGTTCACTATCTTCAACATCTGAAACGTGAGATTGCCTTGCAGGCAGGGCTGTTCGACCCCGACCGCAAGGTAACCCAGATGCACTGGGGTGGCGGCACGCCGACCTTTTTGAGCCTGGGACAGATGGAAGACCTGATGGCCGCCTTGCAGATGCATTTTGCTTTTGCCCCGGATGCCGAGGGGGAATATGCCCTGGAAGTGGACCCACGGACCCTGGCCCCCAAGCATCTGGCTTTTTTACGGGCCTTGGGCTTTAACCGGCTCAGCCTGGGCGTCCAGGATTTTGATCCCGTGGTCCAGCAAGCCGTGAACCGGATACAAAGCGTCGCAGAAACGGCTGATTTGTTGCTGGCTGCTCGCGAACAGGGGTTTCGTTCCTGTAACATCGATCTGATTTACGGCTTGCCCCAGCAAACCTTAAGCCGGTTTGCCGCAACCCTGGAAACCGTGATTCAGCTCAGCCCCGACCGGTTGTCGGTATTCAATTACGCCCACCTGCCTGAGCGATTCAAGCCCCAGCGCCAGATCGATGCCACAACCTTGCCCCCACCTGCCGAAAAGCTGGCCATTTTGCAACATACCATCACCCGACTGACTGCGGCCGGCTATGTGTATATTGGCATGGATCATTTTGCCAAGCCTGACGATGAACTGGCACTGGCGCAGCAACGCGGGGAGCTGGGCCGAAACTTCCAGGGCTACACCACCCAGGCCCATTGTGATCTGATCGGTCTGGGCCTGAGTGCCATCAGCCAGATAGGCATGGGTTATGCCCAGAATGTCGTACGGCTGGAAGATTATTACCAGCAGCTGGACGCCGGAACGCTGCCGATTCACCGGGGCATCGTGCTCAATGCCGATGACCAGTTGCGCCGGGCCCTGATCATGCGCCTGATCTGCGATTTCACCCTGAATATTCCCCAATTCGAGGCCGAGCATCATGTGCAGTTCTGGCCTTATTTTCAGACAGCCTACCCGCGCTTGCAAACCCTGGCCGCCGATGGTCTGCTGAACCTGAGTCAGCAGGCACTGGAAGTGACCAACCGGGGCCGCCTGCTGATCCGCACCATCTGTATGGCCTTTGATCGCTATACCCAGCCCGCTCAGCTGGGGTTTTCCCGGCTCATCTGAGGCTGATGCGGTGCACGGCTCAAAACCGCGCTCAGTTCGGCAGGCAGGGTACTGAAAGCCAGCTCCAGCAGCAGTGAGGTTTGCGCCACCTGACCAATCACCCGGGCATAGATGACTTCCTTGAGCGGATTGCCATCCTCCCCGCACAACAGGCACTGCAACTGGGTCAGTGGGCGAAACCCGCGGGGCGCCCGCACCCAGGCACCGCGGGTCCCCAAACGCACCAGCTCGCCCTGATAGCGCGGTCCGCACAGATGTTTGCCCTCCACCATGGCAAATTCCACCGCCAATGGTGGGTTCAGGTCGCACCAGATGGTATTGTCCACCTCGGTCACCGGCAGGCTGACTTCAAAGGGCGCGCCAATGGCATCGATCCGATAGATCATGATTGGCTCGCGCACTCCCTTGGGCTGGGCCTGAAATTCCCCGGCGATCTGCACCAGGCCTTCACAGGCCTCAAGGGTCTGGGCAGAGATCAACACCTGCCCTCCCACACTGTAGCTTTCAATACGGGCCGCCAGATTCACCGTATGTCCGATGACGTCGTATTTCAGCCGCTGTTGCGAGCCAATATTGCCAACAATGGCCTCTCCGGTGTGGACACCTACCCCCATGCTCAGCTCCGGCAGCCCGCTGACCCGGCTGGCCGCATTGAGTGCCGGCATGGCCTGCTGCATGGCCAGGGCACAGGCCACGGCGCGCTGGGCGTCATCCGGCGCACTCACCGGCGCACCAAACATCACGATGATCGCATCGCCAATAAATTCCACCACCACCCCCCGATAGCGATGGATGACTTCGGTCATCCGCTCCAGATAACGGTTGAGCAGGCGCACGGCCATTTCAGGCATCAGGCGTTCGCATAGGCTGGTGAAGCCCCGCAAGTCGCTCATCAATACGGCTACCTGACGCTTTTCCCCGCCGACCCGTACGCCATCTGGTGTAGCCAGAATGGTTTCAACAACGTTATCATCCACATAACGACCAAATATTTCCCGGATGAACCGGTTGCGCTGTTCCAGTTGCCGCTGGCTTTCCAGCAGGGCCTGATAGGCAGCGTTACGCTCCTGCAGGTGAATATAGCCCTGGGAGTGGTACTTGAGCCGCGCCAGCAACTCCAGCTTGTCAGGCAGCTTGACGAGATAATCATTGGCCCCGGTGGCAAATGCCTGAGCCTTGACCGCAGCTTCCTCACGACTGGATAGCACAATGATCGGCACATCACGCAGGGCAGGCTGTTCCCGGTAATGACGCACCAAATCCAGGCCATCAATCCCCGGCATGACCAAGTCTTGCAAGATGATGGTGGGCGCGAAATCCAGTGCCTGCGTCAGGGCCTGATTACCCTCCTGACAATAGGCAAACTCGGCCAGTTCCTGTTGCAGGACCCGACGCACGATTTGGGCAAAAATGGGTTGATCATCCACCAGCAGCACCCGCATCCCCAACACCTGGGGATGTTCAGCCAACGCCCTATCTTCTGCAGGATTCAACAAGCGACCCTCTGTCAGCAAACCGGTTAGTTCTAACACATTCCACACCGGGTGCTGAACCCGGCCATGCAAAATTAGGATAGTTCCTAATTGTCAGGTACACCTGCCAGGCGCACCATAGCCACCGTCATCAAGATGCACCCGGAGGTCGGGCCGTGAATTTGTTCAGTCTGTTTTTCGGTAATGATGGTCTGGAAAAGACTGCCCAGGCCCATCCGGAGTTGTTTCCCATGGGTGGTGCCCAGCTGGACCAGGAAACCCGTGCGCTGTGGGAGTTAATCCACAAACGTCTAAGTCTGAACCACTGTCAGACCTTGCTGGTGCAGATTCGGGAGGCCATCCATGCTGCCGTGGATATTACCGATAAAAACAGCCTGCGTGACCGACTCACGGAAGCCGTAGGGGATACCCTGACGCTGGCCGAAATTGATCTGGTGCTGCTCCAGCTAACCGGACTGAACGGAACCCTCTATTCGGGCGGGGATGGCCGGTCTGTGGAAACTGCGGTACAAATCTGCACCACCAATCCCCGCATCGGTATTGAACTGGAGCAACGCTGGCTACGGGAAAACCTGGGAACCAAACACCAGGACTGGCAAACACAGGACCAGGCGCTCCATCAACGTGAAGGGCGCTATTACGACGTCTATATCCTGACCCTGAGCGACGGCAGCGAGCGCAGTGTAATATTTGATATAACCTCATTTTTTCAGAAAACTGCCAAAAATTGATCGCCATTCTGGTCCCACTGCGTCCAGGACAAAACACTTTGCAGACGTGCCTAAAACCGGTATAGTCGCCGTTTTTCCCTATCGTGAAGGAGAGTCTCCGGCCTATGCCTAGCGTGAAAGTCAAAGAAAACGAATCATTTGAACAAGCTATCCGCCGCTTCAAACGCGCCTGTGAAAAGGCGGGCGTGCTGGCTGAAGTCCGGCGCCGGGAAGCTTATGAAAAACCCACGACCGAACGCAAACGTAAGGCTGCGGCAGCCGTGCGCCGCCAGATTCACCGGATGAAACGCGACATCATGCACCGGCAGAGACTTTACTAATCCATTTCTTGCCTGATAATCCGTTCCAGCCTGGGTAACCTATATGGTGATGTCCCTGAAGCAGCGTTTGCAAGATGATGTCAAGGCTGCCATGAAGTCCGGCGCCAAGCAGGCGCTGGGCGCTTTGCGGCTGGTCATGGCCGAGATCAAACAGCGTGAAGTGGACGAAAACATCGTCCTTGACGATGCCCAGATCATGGCCGTCATGGACAGGATGCTGAAGAAACGTCGGGATGCCCTGAGCCAGTTCCAGCAGGCCCAGCGTGCCGACCTGGCTGATCAGGAGCGTTTTGAAATTGAATTGATTCAAGCCTATCTCCCCGTGCCGCTTGATGCTGCCGCCCTGGACGAATTGCTCCGGGCCGGCATGACCGCTGCCGGCGCAACCGGCCTCAAGGATTTGGGCAAGGTCATGGCGCACCTCAAACCCCAATTGCAAGGCCGGGCCGACATGAGTGTAGTCAGCCAGCGCCTCAAGGCCCTGCTGACGGCCTGAATGCCTTTCTGCCAGTGTCCGCTGGCGCAATGACCGGGAAGATTCCCCAGGAAGTCATTGATACGGTGCTGGCACGTACCGATATCGTGGCCCTGATCGGCACGCGGGTGCCGCTGCGTCGGGCAGGACATCACTATGTCGCCTGTTGCCCATTTCACAATGAAAAAACGCCCTCATTCAGCGTGAATCCCGACCGGCAGTTTTACTACTGCTTCGGATGTCAGGCGCACGGCAATGCCCTGACCTTTTTGCTCCAGCATGACCATCTGGATTTTCTGACGGCCCTGCGCCAGCTGGCCGCAGAAGCCGGTGTGGATTTGCCGGAACCCGCCCAGGATGCCCAAAGCCGCCTGCGTCAGACCCTGCTCCAAGTGCTGCGCGAGGCCAACCGCTATTATCAACAGCAACTGCGCCAGCACCCCCAACGCCAGCGGGCCGTCCGGTACTTACAAAGCCGGGGCATCAGCGGGGTTAGTGCCGCAGCGTTTGGGTTGGGCTATGCACCACCAGGCTGGCAGAATCTGCTTGAGCATTTCGGTCCGACTCGCTGGACCCAGCTTCAGGAAGCTGGCCTGATCAGCGTTCAGGGACAGAAACACTATGACCGTCTGCGCGACCGGATCACCTTCCCCATCCACGACAGCCACGGCAGCGTCATCGGTTTTGGCGGTCGGGTGCTTGATGATGGTACACCCAAGTATCTCAATTCACCTGAAACACCGGTCTTTCACAAAGGCCAGACCCTCTATGGCCTGTATCAGGCCAGACGCGCCGGGCAACGCCTGGAACGCCTGCTGGTCGTGGAAGGTTATCTGGATGTGATCGCCTTGGCCCAAGCCGGAATCCCCGGTGTCGTCGCCACCTTGGGCACTGCATTGACTGCCGAACAGGTGCGTCGGCTCTTTCAGACTACCCCGGAACTGGTCTTCTGTTTCGACGGCGATCGGGCGGGTTATCAAGCGGCGTGGAAAGCCCTGGCCCAAGTCAGTCCCCATCTGGATGCCCAGCGCAGTGCCCGATTTTTGCACCTGCCGGCCGGAGAAGACCCGGATACCCTGGTACGTCAGGAAGGCCAGACAGCGTTTCTGGCCCGGATCGAATCTGCCTTGCCAGTACCGGAATTCATCCTGAATCATCTGAGCGCGCAGCATGATCCCCACCAACCCGAGGGCCAACGTCAGTTGCTGCTGGCCTTGCAACCCGTCATTCAGCAACTGCCTGCCGGTTCACTGCGCGAAGTCCTGTTGCATCATGTAGGGCGGCGACTGGGCATGGAACGGAGCAGTTTGCTCAGCGCCCTGCAGCTGACGGCGCGGGTGCAGACCACCGCAGTGCCGCAACCAGCACAGGTTGGCATGCCTGCGTTGGCCGAGTTGGCCATCCAGTTTTTGCTGCACCGCCCGGAGCTGGCTCAAGACACCGTCCTGCCAGAAGCCTGTCTCCAGGCACCGGGCAACGATTTTACCTTGTTGCGCGCCCTGCTGGCCGCATTGCAGGCATCTCCGCCACCAACCCTGGCCGGGCTGCTGGCCCGTTGGGAGCAGCCGCCATGGGGAACGATGCTGGCCCACTGGGGTAGCCGGCCGCTGCCGGTCACCGGCACTGAACAGGAGTGGCAGGACCTGCTCCAGCGGCTGGCTCAGCATTGCGCCCAGCAACGGATGCAGCAACTGGCTGCCAAGGGCCTGGGAGCGCTGACCCCCGCCGAACGGCAGGAGTTGCAACGCCTGACCCAGGGCCGATAAGCGCTACGGGATGGTGAAGCTCACCGTGTTGGAATAGCCGGTGGTGCAGTTACCTGCATACGCCTGGACCGCGATGGCATAGCTGTCACCCCGGTTGAGATTGACCGTACCACCGGTGATATCGCCCACATCCACACTCGTCCAGGTCGTAAACGGCGGCGGCGAGAACAGGAAACTGTAACCAGCCGCACCGCTGATGGGTAGCCAGCTGATATTGACGTCGGTGCCAACCACTTGCGCACTGATGGTGGTCTTGACGCCACTCAAATCACCACAGATGCGCGGGGTGATGAAACTATCCAGGTATTCCGAAACCCGGGTATACACACCCGGAAAATTGGGCCGGGCACAGCCTTCACCAAAACTCACCACGCCCAGTTGCTCCCAAGCAGTCCCAAAGCGATTGATCACCAACAACGGGCCGCCACTATCGCCTTGGCAGCTGTCCTTGCCCCCAGTCCCCACAAAACCCGCACAGAGCATGTTTTGCGTGATGCCGTTGACGCCGGCATACAGGCTGGCGCACTGATTGCGATCCACGATGGGCAGGGTCACCTGCTGGAGGGTATCTGGAAAGCTGCCGCCTTCCGCCAGTGCGCCCCAGCCAATGGCGGTCACCGGCTGAGTCGGTGTTTCCAGATGACTATAGCGCAAGGTAATGGGCATCCGGGGCCGAGTGCTGTTGGTGGGTAAAAACAGCAGGGCCAAATCAGAATCCTGTGTCACGGTGTTATAGTTGGGGTGGATCAGGATTTCCGAGACATTGATCCGTTCGCCCTGATTGCTACCCAGACGGTATTCCCCGATCAAGGCTTGCACCTGGGCCGGTGTTTTACCCACCACGCAGTGCGCTGCCGTCAACACCAGAAAACTGTCAATCAGGGTGGCGCCGCAGAATTGGCCCGCAAAATCCGACCCGATAGCGGGATCTATCAAGGCCACAATCCAGGGATAGTCACCTTGTCTGGCGGTTGTGCCGCCCACAATGCGGGTGTCCGGGGCCGTGACCAGTGGCGAGGTACCACGATGCGCCGTACCCTCCAGTGCAGTGGCAGGCAGGGCAGTAGCCAGCGCCAGCAGGCAGGTGGCGGAACATAGAATGTGTTTCATGGGGCAAGTATCCTCAACGACGGAAGAACATCAGCATTACAGAAAGCGCGGGCTGAATCCAGGGTGAACTGCACGCAAAACCTAACGGACGACAAATTGCACGCTATTGGAAACAGGGCCGGCACAGTTACCGGTATAAGCCTGAACTTTGGCCGAATACATGCCGACGGGCGGGCTGATGACGCCGCCATCGGTATTGCCGACATCAAGGCTGACCCAATTTGTAAAGGGCGGATAAGTATATTGCAGGCTGTAGCCCTGACTGCCCGGATGCGTGGTCCAGCGCAGATTGACCGTGGTGGTACTTTGCGCCTGCACGCTCAATACCGGCGTGGCCGGCAAGGCCATGGGGCAGAGGTGCGGGGTGATGAAAGGCTCAATGAATTCAGAAACCCGGGTGTAAATACCGGGAAAATCGGGCCTGCCGCAACCAACCCCGGCGGCCGCAATCCCCACCTGCACCAGCCGTCCACTACCATCCTGGGCCAAAAGCGGGCCGCCGCTATCCCCCTGGCAACTGTCCTTGCCACCCACACCGACGAGACCCGCACACAGCATTTCTGCCGTGAAAGGCAGCGTGTTGGCATATAACCGGGCGCAGGTCTCCGAGGCAACCAGGGGCACAGTCACTTCCTGCAACAAGTCGGGGAAGCCACCCACCTCGCTCAGCAAGCCCCAACCGATGGCGGTAGTGGCGGTGTCAGGCAGGTCAAAGCTGCTGTAATGCAGCGCCAGGGCTACCGGGGTCTGGGGGGCCGGGGCCGCCAGCTCCAGCAGGGCAATGTCGGCCTCGACGGTCACGGGGTTGAAGCGAGGATGGATGAAAATGCGTCTGAGCGGAATGCGGGTTCCATCTCCGCCCTGAGACAAGTCGTAGCGCCCAACGGCCACTTCGAGTTCCTCGGCCCGGAAACCAGTAACGCAATGAGCCGCAGTCATTACCCAACCTGGATGAATCAGGCTGCCGCCGCAAAACTGGCTTTGCGAGCCATCCGGGGCCGGGCGCGTCAGAATGGCTGCGACAAAGGGATATTCACCGGGGTCTGCATTCTGACCGCCCACAATACGGGTGTCTGCCAACGCCACAGATACGTGACCAAAACTCAGACTCCAGGCCAGCCAAAACCAGGTGCGCATGGGAAGAACCTCGTAACCAGGGGGAGATCAGGGAGAATTCTACTCCATCAAAACGTAAAGCGCACCTTGCCCACCGTCCTGAACCGGGGCTGCACAAAAAGCCAGCACCTCGCGCCGCTGCCTGAGCCAGCGATTGACCTTGAGCTTCAGGATCGGTTGCTGTTGCGGTGAACCCAGACCCTTGCCGTGAATGATGCGCACGCAGTGAATCCGGCGCCAGCGGCATTCCTGAAAAAAACTGCTCAGGGCCAACCGGGCCTCCGGCTGAGTCAGGCCATGCAAATCACACTCGGCCTGAATCCGGAACTCGCCCCGACGCAACCGGGTTAACAAATTGCTTGGCGTCTGCTTGCGCAGGTACCATAATTCCTCACCGGTATCGAGGCTGACATCGTGCCAACTGCCCAGTAATTCGTGCAAGACGGCCTTGGCATCCCGTTGCTGCTGAAGCGGGATGGGGGGCGGGCGGCGGCGCGGTTGCTCCTGGATGTCGCTATGCAGGGGCGTGACATCACGCAGGGCATGGCGCACAAAGGCAACATCTTCAATATCAAACTTAAATTGCTTGGCCATAGTGGTTCCCCATGACTCAGACTAGCGTTAGACCCACGACCCGCACCCGCGTTCTGGTAACGGGAGGCGCAGGGTTTCTCGGCTCGCACTTGTGCGAGCGCCTGTTGGCACAGGGCTGTGAGGTCATCTGTGTTGACAATTTTTATACCGGCAGCCGGGACAATATCTTATCGCTCATGGACAACCCGCGCTTTGAGCTGCTGCGCCATGATGTAACCTTCCCGCTCTATGTGGAAGTGGATGAAATTTACAACCTTGCCTGCCCGGCATCACCGATTCACTACCAGTTCGATCCGGTCCAGACCACCAAGACCAGCGTCCACGGCGCGATCAACATGCTGGGGCTGGCCAAACGGGTCAAGGCCAAAATCCTGCAGGCCTCAACCAGCGAAGTGTATGGCGACCCGCAAGTCCATCCCCAACCCGAAGATTACTGGGGCCACGTGAACCCCACCGGTATCCGTTCCTGCTACGATGAGGGCAAGCGCTGCGCAGAAACCCTGTTCTTTGACTATCACCGCCAGCACAGGCTACGCATCAAGGTAGCCCGGATTTTCAATACCTATGGGCCACGCATGCACCCTAACGACGGTCGGGTGGTGTCAAACTTCATTGTCCAGGCACTACTGAACCGACCTATCACCATCTATGGTGAAGGCAGGCAGACCCGTTCGTTTTGTTATGTGGACGACATGATCGACGGCTTTATCCGCCTGATGGCTGCTCCAGACAGTTGCACCGGACCAATCAATCTGGGCAATCCCGGCGAATTTACCATTCTGGAACTGGCCGAACGGATTCTGATGCTGACCGGCTCACGCGCCGTGCTGACGCGCAAACCACTGCCTGCCGATGACCCGACCCAACGACGTCCTGATATCCGCCGGGCTAACGAGCATCTGGGCTGGGTCCCCAAAGTGGCACTGGAAGAAGGCCTGCGCCAGACCATTGCTTACTTTGAAGCCTGGCTGAGCCGCAACGGCGCACCGGATTAGTAGAGGGATCAAGCCCCACCAAGCCGCGTGGCCACGCCGTACCGCCCGATTACCCGGCGGTGGGCGCGGTTTCAGACCTATTCGGCGATATTGCGCGCCACGTAGCTGGGCAGGGCAAAGCAAGCGCTGTGCAGGGCCTGGTTGTAGTATTTCAGTTCGGCATCCGGCACCTTGACCCCCTTAAAGTCCAGCAGGGGATCATGTCTCTTCGAGCAGAAGGCAAAGCTCCACAACGCACTGGGATAAGTCGGGATATGTGCAACGTACATCCGCACGATAGGGAAAACGGTCCGCAGGTTCTTGTAAATTTTCTGCACGTTGTCCGCGTGATACCAGGGAGATTCGCTCTGGGCCACAAAGATGCCGTCGTCGTTCAAACAATTATAGATATTCTGGTAAAAGCTGGTCTGGAACAGCACCTCTGCTGGCCCGACCGGGTCGGAGGCATCCGACATCACCACATCAAACTTATCCCGGGTATTGGCCACAAAAGCCGCGCCGTCGTCAAACAGCACGCGAGCCTTGGGATTGTCAAACTGGCTCGCGGTGTCGGGGAAAAAGCGTTTGCTGACTTCTACCACCTGCTGATCAATTTCTACCATCGTTGCCCGCACCACCTGCGGGTTGCGCAACGTATCGCGCAAGGTTCCCCCGTCCCCCCCGCCGATGATCAGCACTTCCCTGGGATTGGGATGCACATTCAGCGCTGGCTGCGAGATCATCTCGTGGTACACGAACTCGTCCCGCTCCGTGATCATGATGGAACCATACAGCACCAGCACCTTGCCATATTCTTCGGTATCCACAACATCAATGCGCTGGAAGTTGGAAAAATCGCTGTACAACACCCGCGAAACTTTCAAAGTTAGCCCGGCCCGGTGCTTATTCAGCTCGGTCAGCCACATGTTCCACAGATTATCCATCGCCTCGGCGCGGACGTATTCGCTCATGGTTTCCCTCCTCAGGGGGTTATGGTTAAAACAGGGGTAATCGGAATGCCATTGAAGGCACTGGCACTGGCACTGGTATAAGCCCCCATGTTATGGGCCAGCACCACATCGCCTACCTCCAGCTCCGGCAGGAATTCATCACGGGAAATCACGTCGAAGGAATCGCATGTAGGCCCGGCCAGCACGCAAGGCTGCGGATCGCCCTGGCGCAGCGCACTGAATTCGTAGTGGGCATGGTCAAAAATCCGGCCCGAAAAGCTGCCGTAAATGCCATCGTCCAGGTAATACCAGGTAATGCCCTTGCGGCGTGCCTTACCCATGACCCGGGTCAGCAAGGTCGCAGCACCCGCAGACAGAATCCGGCCCGGTTCTGCCCAGAGTGCGGTATTGGGAAAATAGCTGTTCAGGGCTTCACGAATGGGCTTGCAGTAAGTATCCAGCCGCATCACGCTGGTGCGGTACGCCACCGGAAACCCCCCACCGATGTCCAGCACCTTCAAGGGTAGGCCCCGCAGAGCCATCTGGTTGAAAATCCGCTTGCAAATTTCAATCATATCCACATAAGGCTGAGGGATGGCACTTTGGGAGCCGACATGAAAGCTGAGTCCCAGCGGCTTGAGACCGAGCCCGACCGCCTTCTCCAGCAGGGTTTCAGCCTGAGTGGGCAGTGCGCCGAACTTCTCGCCCAGATCCACCACACATTGGGGATTGACCACGCTTAAACGCAAGATGACCTGACTACCCGGCGCTGCCTGGGCAATTTTGGCCAGTTCCGCTTCATTATCATAGAAAAAAACCCCGACCCCGGCCTGAGCCAGGCGTTCTATCTCGCCAAAGGCTTTCACAGGATTGGTATAAATCACGTCCTGGATGGCGACATTCTGGGCCGCGACTTGCGCCCACTCCCCACTGGAAGCAATATCAAAACCACTGCCCAATTCCCGCAACGCCTTGAGCATCTGGGCTTCCGGGTTGGACTTGACCGCATAATACAGCCGCACCCGCGGTAGTTCGGCCTGTAGACTGCGATAACTGGCTTGGACCAGCTGGGGGGCGATGAGCATCAGCGGCGAACCGTGAGCTGCGACCAAGGCGGCCAAGCGGGCGGGAGAGAGTTGCATGACACACGACTTTCTGGCGAAGGATAGCCCAGTCTAAGGGGCCACTGGAATCAGGGGCAAGTGAAGCTTTGATGTCGCTTATGTGACCTGACCCACCGGAGAATTGCAATCTGGTGCCGACGGACGGACTCGAACCGTCACAGCTTTCGCCACTACCACCTCAAGATAGCGTGTCTACCAATTCCACCACGTCGGCAAATTCGTCCTTCAGGTCCCAACATACTAGGGGGCTGCGGGCACACTGGCAGGCTGCACTGCGGCTGCCCCCGCTTCCAATGACGTTGCCCCATCCGGCCTGGCACCAGGTACCACTGCGGGTTCTACTGCGGCCGTAGTCGGTTGGGCCAGGTCTGCTGCCGGAGCCGCCGTTTCGGGCGTTGGCACCGCCACCGGGGCTCCGAGCTCTGGAAGGCTGGCGGCCGGCTGCGGCACCACAGCCGGCATGCTTGCATCGGTCCTGGCCTCTTCCACCTTGGGAATAGCCCGATCAGGCACCTGAACGGAGGTCCCGGGTACCGCGCCGGAAGCGGGCTGCGGCGTCGACACGGGCTGCTGCACTGGCTGGGCTGCCACGCTGGCAGTCTGGGGCTGCACAGCATCCGTGGGTACCGATACACCAGGTAATTCCGGCAAATCGCTACTGGGCTTGACTGCCGGCACTGCAACACGATCCATCAGGCTGGCCGGCTTGTGCTCAGCCGCTACCAGATAAGCCAGCAGGATGCTGTTCAGGAAAAATACCGTTGCCAGGATCGCCGTGGTGCGCGTCAGAAAGTTGGCTGATCCTCGGGCTCCGAACAAGGTCGCCGACGCCCCGGCCCCAAAAGCCGAACCGATATCGGCACCCTTACCCTGCTGCATGAGGATCAGGGCAATCATCCCCAATGCGACAAAAACATGCAGGGTAATCAGTATGGGATACATCGTCGTGTCTCGTGTTAACCCGCAGCGCGGATGATTTGCAGGAACTCGGCAGCACTCAGGGAGGCACCGCCGATCAAGCCACCGTCAATATCAGGTTGCGCAAACAGCGTGGCAGCATTACTGCCTTTGACACTCCCGCCGTACAGGATTTGTAACCCTTCGGCCACCGTAGCCGATTGTGCTGCGAGGCGCGCCCGGATGAAGCGATGCACCTCCTGGGCCTGTTCCGGCGTGGCAGTCTTGCCGGTGCCAATGGCCCACACCGGTTCGTAAGCGATAACACCCGCTGCCAGCGCCTCGTTACCCAGCGCCAGCAAGGCATCCAGTTGTCGGGCCACCACGACTTCAGTCTGACCGGCCTCACGTTCCTGCAAGGTTTCCCCAACGCAGGCAATGGGAATCAACCCGCCCGTCCGGGCCGCCGTGTACTTGGCTGCCACAATGGCATCGGTTTCACCGTACAGAGCCCGACGCTCCGAATGGCCCACGATGGCGTAGCGACAACCATAATCAGTCAACATGGCAGCGGCGATCTCGCCCGTATAGGCACCGGACTTTTCCGTTGCCACATCCTGAGCACCGTAACTCACCGATGCACCACCAGCCAACAGCTCAGCCACCAGGGGGATCAGGGTAA
The DNA here is from genome assembly GCA_964398665.1 of uncultured Gammaproteobacteria bacterium. Classification (GTDB taxonomy): domain Bacteria; phylum Pseudomonadota; class Gammaproteobacteria; order CAYNNN01; family CAYNNN01; genus CAYNNN01. Next base: position 27,149 of record CAYNNN010000021.1, read on the forward strand.
AGGGCGGGCAAACCACAACCTGCGCCTGGGCCGGTGCCGCGCTCAGACCCGCCAGTAACTCGGCCAGCAGGGCTTGCGCGCTAGCACGCGTCCCGTTCATTTTCCAGTTTCCGGCCACCAAAGCTGTCCGCATACGGCGCTGTCCTCGACCCAAGACATTAAAGCGCGCAAGCATAGCAAAACAGGGCTGAAAAGCAAGCGAGGACTGGACAGGCGGGCGCGCCATTGCGGTGCAGAGGCCCAGTGGTTAAAAATTTGTGAAATAACTTGCGTTAGGCCCAGATGACGCTTAAGCTAGTCGGGCTGTTGCGGTTCGTGGTACCCTGGGTGCTGTGTCGCTACAGGCGAGCGTGTCTTTGCCCACTTGCGAAGACGAATCCGGCTCGGCGGGTGTTACCCACGGGTCAATGTCAAGGTTTGAGTGTAGCCGTTTTATGAAGTCGATTTACGTAGGGAATCTTTCCTTCAAAACCACCGATGCCGAGCTGAACAAGCTCTTTGCCCAGCACGGTAAAGTGATTTCTGCCAAAGTCGTGATGGACCGCGAAACGGGCAAGTCCCGGGGGTTCGGGTTCGTCCAGATGGAAGATGCGGAAGCCAGCAACGCCATCAAGAACCTGAATGGCGCTGATTTCCAGGGCCGTGCCTTGCGCGTGAACGAAGCTCAGGAACGCCCTGAACGGCCTGCCATGGGTGATCGCCCGCCGCGTCGTCCCCGCATGTAATTACCCTCGGGTGCCCGGCGCAACCCGACGGGTTGCGCCGGGCACCCGCGTGGCCCAGGATGCACTGGGCCACGGCTTCTGCCATAACATTCCCTCAGTATTCTCCAAAGATCCCCTGGAGATGCGGTGCCGTCTCTGGCATCGGCTTACGGCCACCCGGCTAGTAACGAAAACTCGGCAAGAAGATCAGCAACAGCGGGAAAATTTCCAGCCGTCCAAGCAACATGGCAAAAATCAACAACCATTTGGCCGGCGCCATCAGGCTACCAAATCCACTGGACGTCCCACCATAACCCACACCCATATTATTGATGGCAGCCGCAACAGAACCAAAAGCCGTCACCAAATCATAGCCCATGCCCGTCAAGGCCAGCCCCAGCATGCAAAAACAGAAAACATACAGGAAATAAAAGCCCCAGACGGCCTGAATGACCTGTGCTGACACCACCCGATTGCCCAGTTTGATGGCAATCTCGGCACGCGGCCGGATCGCCAGTTCCAATTCACGCACGCTCTGCCGATAGAGCAGCAGGAAACGAATTGCCTTGATGCCCCCCGTGGTCGAACCCGCACAACCGCCGAAGAAACTGCCAAAAAGCATTAACAACACGGCAAATACCGGCCACTCGGCAGGATAACCCGCACTGGTCAGGCCATTGGTAGTTACGATTGAAATCGTTTGAAAAAACCCATGATACAACGACGGCCAGAGGGTAAATTCCTGCGTCAGGTACAAGGTGGCACACACCAGGGTTATCAGAACCCCATAAACCAACAGGAAGAATTTGAATTCGCTGTCACGCCAGAAAACCCACAGGCTACGGGCGCGCCAGGCCAGATAAATCAGGGCAAAATTGACCCCGCCAATCAGGCTGAAAATCCCACAGATGATTTCAATCAGGGCACTATCGTAAAAACCAAGGCTGGCATCATGGGTGGAAAACCCTCCAGTGGCTATTGTCGCCATCGCATGTGCCATGGCGTCGAAAAAACTCATCCCGGCCGCCCAGAAGGCCAGACAACAGATCAGGTTCAGAAACAGATAAATCAACCATAATTGCTTGGCGGTCTCGGCGATCCGGGGCGTCATCTTTTCGTCTTTCATTGGTCCTGGCGTTTCGGCCCGATAGAGCTGCATCCCACCGATCCCCAGCATCGGCAGAATCGCCACGGCCAGCACCACCACACCCATGCCACCCAGCAAGTGCAGTTCCATCCGGTAAAAATTGATGGAATGGGGTAGGTCATCAATTCCGGTCAGCACGGTAGCCCCGGTCGTGGTCAGTCCAGAGGTCGCCTCGAATACTGCATCGGTCAGGTTCATCGCAGGTTTCTCTGAAAACATCAATGGCAGTGCTGACACCAGTGACAAGCTGAGCCAGAAAAGCACTACCACCAGAAACCCATCCCGATTGCGGGGGTCACCCCTAACCTCTCGTACGGGAAGCCAGAGTGCCAATCCCATCAGCAGGATGATCACAAAGGTAAACAAAAAGGGGGTGACGCTGCCGTCCTGGTAATACGCTTCGACTACCAACGGGGGCAACATGGCAAAACTGAAGAAGGTCATGAGTACACCCAGCAACTTGAGGCTGAGTTGAAAGCGCGTCGAGAAAAAGCCGTTGTCTTTGGGAGGAACCGGGTTTTCCAGAATGGCTAACGGGTCATAGGCCATGGCTAATGCAGTGCGTAACGGGCATGTGTCAACACTTCAAGCTGGGCCAGTACGCCGTCACTATCTTCAGCATCCGGCTCATCCGTCAAGTAGCGTTCCAACCAGTAACGCGCTGCCTGAGGGCAGTCCATGGCCAGATAAATCAGGCCCAGATCCCGTAACGCATCTGCTGCATCCGGTGTGAGAGCCAGCAGATAGTGTGCTACATGCAGCGCGTTGTCCCAGGCTTTTTGTTGGCTGTAAATCAATTTCAGGTTATGCAGCATCCGGCGCAGGATTTCCCGGCGACTGGCCGGAACCAATGCCTGCTCAAAGCTCAGCAGTGGATGAGGTTGTGTTTCAAGCGTCTGGGCCAGACGGTCTTCCAGGTCTTCCCGGGAATGCAGATGCCCGCCGGCGAAGGGATCGACAATCAGATCGCCTTGGGACAAGGATACCCGCACCAGAAAATGCCCCGGAAAGGATACACCGGCAACCGGCACCTCCAGCCGCTGGGCAATTTCCATGTACAGCAGGGACAGGGTGATGGGAATGCCCAGCTTGCGATCCATCACCTGATTCAGAAAGCTGTTGCGTGGGTCATAATAACGCTGGACATTCCCGCTATATGCCTGCTCGACAAATAAAAAATGATTGAGCTGTAGAATCCGGTTGGCCAGGGAGGGATCATCGGCCGACCGGCCCTGCAGAAGTGCCGCATGCTGATCCAGTCGGGCCAGATAGGCCGTGATGCTTAGGTCGGGATATTCACTCTGTGCAAACAGCAGGGCTGCTTCCGCCAGATTGATCTGGGCATCGGCAACGTTGACCAGGGTAGTAAAACGTTCAAGTTCAGCGTGGTTCATGGTGATCGGCCGGCAAGGTGAAAAGTTCGGTACTCAACGTGCCCGCAGCAGTCAGGGTCAGCCAGCGGGCGCAGGGTCCCAGGTGCATATCCGGGGTAAAATGCTGGCTCCCGGCAACAAATTGCACACAGGTCGAGGGCGTACCCCACAGCTCAAGCTGGGCCTGGCGGCTGTAATGCGCGTGGTGGATATGGCCGTAAATCAGCCCACGCACGTGCGGATGCCGCGCCAGCTCGGCTAGGAGGGCCGGACCGTCCTGCAGGGCATATACATCCATCCAGGGGGTACCCACCGCAATGGGCGGGTGATGGATGGCAATCAGGGTCGGCGTTTGCCTGTTGGCCTCCAGCAGGGCCGACAGCGCCGCACGGCGCTGGACACCCAGCTCCCCTGCAATGCGCCCAGCCTGACGGCTATCCAGGCAGATCACCTGCCATGGCCCCAGGCTGAACACGGCAGGACACTGTACACCCAGTGGTGGCAGCACCATCGCCATGACTGCCGGATCGTCATGATTACCGGGCAGACAATAGATCGGTGCTTCCAAAGGACGCACGATCTCGGCCAAGCGTTGATAAGCAGCAGCCGCCCCGGTATCGGCCAGATCCCCGGTGAGGATGATCGCATCCGGCGGCGCCTGCCTGCCAAGCGCAGCCACCAGCCTGCGCAGGCTGGCCGTGGTGTCAAAGGCCGCCCGGTCAGGCCGGCTGGGCAACTGCGGCAGATGCGTATCAGTGAGTTGGAGCAAGCGCCAAGTATGCGTCATGCGGGCAAAGCAGGCCACAGGAGGCCCGATCATGCAATGCTTTAGCCCAGGATGCAATCATCAGCACGGCCAAAAACGTTGCTTACAGACAACGAATCACGTGGCAATTTGTCCAAATTCACCGAAAGTGCGCAAAATCTCCTTGCATTTATGACGCCGGAGTGCTTTGCTTATGACAGCACGCGCCGCTTTGCGTGCGTGAAGTCCTGTTGCCGAAACGCAAATATTATGGTTGAAGGGAGGTTCGTTATGTTGACATCTACATTCCGTGTGGGCGCATTGGCACTTGCCTTGGTGGGTTGCACCAGCACTGCCCCCCTGGTTGAGGCTTTTCCGGAATCCAGCCAGTACAAGATGGAAGCCGCCAAGCACTGGGATAATTTCGCCGGTGAAGCTGCCGACCATATCGCTTCGGTACTCAAGGGTGGAACTCACGCGGTGTATCTCCAGAAGTCGGAACGCCCGACTGCCTTTGACAAGGCTTTCGAAGCCCTGCTGACCACCCGCCTGGTGAATCATGGCATCGCCGTCACCCATGAAAAACGTGACAGTCTGGTGGTGAAATATCAGGCTCAGGTCGTGACCCACAAGGACCGGGCCGCCCCCTTTGGCGTCCCGCCGGCAACGGAAGCAGTGATTTCGGTGGGTATGTCCAACGGCTATCACTACACGGCGCGCAAAACAGGCATCTTTTATGTCAATGAAGGTGATGCGTGGCACTACACCAAATCGGCAGCGGGCACCCGGACGCTGCAAGTGGTTGCGCAATAGCATAAGTCTTAAGGAGTCACGCGCATGAATCGTCATCTTTATTTCGGTGCTGCCGCGCTGGTGTTGGCGCTGGGTCTGGCAGGCTGTCAGACCCAGCAATCCCGCGAGGAAGATCCGGTCAACCTGGTGGAAGTCAGTTACGGCGCTGCGGATACCCTGCACCAGAATCTGGGCGGGCGGCTGGACAGCGACAAGCCGGTACTGTCGGCTACCTTCGTGAATGTGGACAATATGACCGATTCCTCCTCGCTGGGGCGGATTCTGTCGGAACAGACTGCATCGCGGTTTGCCCAGCACGGCTATACCATTGTGGAAGCCAAGCTGCGCAACGATATCTTCATCCAGGAAGGGGGCGGTGAATTCATGCTCTCGCGGGAAATTCAGGCCATCAGCCGCCAGCATGATGCCCAGGCCGTGATTGTCGGCACGTACGCTGTCGGGAAGGATGCCGTGTACATCAGTGCACGCGTCGTACGGGTCACCGATAATGTCGTCATCGGCTCGCACGACTACAGCATTCCGATGGTGAAAGATATCAAGGCCATGCTGCGCAGTGGCCGTAGCGGCACCGGCAGTTGACGATCCCGCCCCTGTAGCCAGGCTACAGGGGTTTGATCAACAGACGGGATTTGCGCTGATAATTATAGGTTTTCTGTCGTGCCACCGGCAGGCTGTGCAGGGTGGTCGGCACGAAGCCGCGCTCCTGTAGCCACTGGGACGTGTGCGTGGTCAGCGCAAACAGCTGGCGTAAACCCAGCTGGCGTGCCCGCTGCTCAATGGCCTGCAACAAGCGCTCGCCCCGATCAGCATCCCGGTAGTCCGGGTGTACGGCCAGGCAGGCAAATTCCCCTGCCTGCTCCGTTGGATAGGGATACAGTGCGGCACAGCCGACGATTAGCCCGTCCCGCTCCAGCACCAGGAACTGGGTAATTTCCATCTCCAGACGTTCCCGGGAACGCCGCACCAGGATGCCTTGGGCTTCCAGCGGCTGAATCAGGGCTAAAATACCCCCTACATCATCGATCTGCGCTATTCTGAGCTGTTCAAAGGCAGCGGCGCTGATCAGGGTTCCGGTCCCGTCACGGGTCAATAACTCCGTGAGCAATGCCCCCTCTTCCTGACGATTGAGCAGATGCACGCGCAGCACACCTTGCTGACAGGCGGCCTGCGCCAGCTGCAGGTAAGATCGCAAGGCCGGGGATAAGCAGGTTTCAGCCTGCAGGCGCTGCTCCAGCTCCGGCACGGTCAGCTCATGCACCCGTTGCTGGGCCTCATCCCGATAGTAATCCGCTTCTTCCATAAGGACCAGCAACTTGTCTGCACCCAAGGCACTCGCGGCAGAAACAGCCACGTCCTGCGCGCTCAGATTAAATACCTCGCCGGTGGGTGAATAGCCCAACGGTTGCAGCAAGACCATATTGCCTAAATCAAGCTGTTGGCGCACGGCCATAATATCCAGCTTGCGCACTTCGCCGGTATGCAGATAATCCACGCCCTCCCGCACCCCCAGAGGCCGCGCAGTCAGAAAATTTCCGGACACTACCCGCAGTTGGGCATGCGCCATGGGAGAGTTGGCCAAACTGAGCGAGAGTCGGGCTTCGATTTCCACGCGCACAATGCCGACTGCCTCCTTGACACAGGCCAGAGCGACATCGTCAGTAACGCGCAAGCCATTGACATAACGCATGGCTGCCCCTACTTCATGCAGTTGGGCCTCAATCTGGGGCCGGGCGCCATGCGCCAGCACCAAACGAACCCCTAGACTGTGCAACAGGGCCAACTCATTGACAATTCCGGTAAAATGCCGGGAAATCACCGCCTCGCCGCCTAGTAGTACCACAAAGGTCTTGCCCCGATGCAGGCGAATATAGGCCGCACTTTGACGCAGCCAGGTGATGAATTCAGGGAAGTCGGGCTGCACCGGCATCAGGAATCAGGATTTGTCCTTGTCCGAAGTGTGTTGACGCTGGCGCAGGGCCCGCGCCATGGCCTGCAACATTTTCTCCTGGGCACTGAGCCGCCGTGGCGGCTCGGGGACAGGCTCAGGTTCAGCGGGTTCAAGCGCCGGTGGTGGTGCAGCAGGCGGCTCGGGCGCGGTTTTGAGCGTATCCAGACCATAAAGCAGGCTGATCATGCCGGTATCATGCGCGCTACGCGGCTTGGGTTGTGGTGCGGACGGCTGCACCATCACCACCCCACCGCGACTGAAACAGTGCTCAAGCTGGCCCAGGACTTCAGCCAAGGTCAGGCGCATCTGGCGTTCAGTATCGCTCAGGAGTGGATTGCGGGCCAGTTGTTCCAGCAAGCGCTGGAAGCTACCCAGGCTGCGCGCCATCTGAGCCGGCTTTACGGAACGGGTGTCTGTCACCGAGACTGTGCGCTGGAAGCGTTCGAAACGCAATCCCAGATCCCCCGCCCACGGCAGCAAGTGCTCCACCACCCGGGCCAACCAGAGGTATTCACTTGTTTTATCAGCATCATCAGCCAGCTCCTGCACGATCAGGGCAGGTAGAGCCTGTAATTGGGCCTGTAATTCAGCCAAGGTGGGCATCAGCGTAATTCCTCAGCAACACAGCGCCCCAGCCCGCGCCAGAAATTGGCACTGCTCTGGCGGGCCAGTTCCACCACCGGCATCTGACGCAGCTGTGCCAGGTAAGCACCTACATGGGTCACATAGGCGGGTTGATTGACCTTCCCGCGCCAGGGTACCGGAGCCAGATAGGGCGCGTCGGTTTCCACCAGCAGGCGCTCTAGCGGCGTCCGGGCCGCTACCGCCTGCAGGGCAGTGGCATTCTTGAAGGTTACAATCCCGGAAAATGAGAGGTAAAACCCCAAATCCAGCGCCTGTAGCGCCGTCTCCCAATCTTCGGTAAAGCAATGCATCACACCACCCACCGTCGCCGCACCCTCCTCGCGTAAAATCCGCAGGGTATCGGCAGCCGCAGCGCGCGTATGCACAATCAGCGGCTTGCCGACCTGTCGGGCAGCCCGGATATGGGTGCGGAAGCGCGCCTGTTGCCATGCCATATCCCCACTGACCCGGTAGTAATCCAGCCCGGTTTCGCCAATGGCAATCACGCGCGGGTCAGCTGCCAGGGCCAGCAGTTGCGCCTCGGTCACCTCGACTTCTGCCGGCTGATCAGGATGGACGCCGACCGAGGCAAACACCTGTGGATAAGGTTCAATGAGCGCCCGCATGACCGGGTAGCGTTCCAGACTGACTGCTACACACAGCAGATGATTGACTTGCTGGGCGCGCGCTGCGGCCAGAAACGGCGCCAGGGTCTCCGGTGTCTGGGCCAGCAGATCCAGGTGACAGTGCGAATCGATCCACATGACCGCAAACTACATCGTGTGCGTAGGCTTGTCAGCGTTCACAATGCCGGCCAGGTAAGTTTCAATCTTGTTGCGCGTGGCTCCACCATCCTGGTCGCTGAATTGAATGCCGACCCCCGGAACCCGGTTGCCTTCCGCACCTCGGGGGGTAATCCAGATCACCTTGCCCGCCACGGGCAACCGTTCGGCATCGTTCATTAACGTCAACACCATGAATACTTCGTCACCCAGGCGATAGGGCCGCTCGGTCGGGACAAACAGGCCCCCATTCTTGACAAAAGGCATGTACGCCGCATACAGGGCGTTTTTTTCCTTGATGATGCAGGGCAGAATGCCCTGACGCGGCCCGGTACTCATGGTGTCGGCTCCTGGCGAAATGCGGTCAGTCTGCCTGAATGCTGCCAGGCAATCAAGAGTTCTTCCCACAACAGCAAAGGCGTCAGATTGCCTTGCAACCAGCGCCCCAGTTGCTGCAAATCACCCAGGTAGGTAGCCAGCCAGACCGGCTGCACACTGGGACGCAACTGGATCAGCTCATCTGCAATGTCGCTGTTGACCAGCGGCACCTGCGGCCCGACCAGGCTCAGGCGCAATAAGTCCAGCAGGCCACGCTGCAACCACTCCAGCCCCAGGGTCAGGGGCAAGGCCTGCCAGGCGGCGGCGGCCTGTAACGGATCGGCCTGCCCCAGACGCACAGCCCGCAGTTGCTGCCATAGCGCCGGACGCTGGCTCAACCAGTCCGGATGTTCCGCCAGTGTCAAGGCCCGCAGAGGCGCCCCACCGCTGAGTTGCAGTAACAGGGGCGCCTGGGCCGGGCTATGCCCAGGTAGGCGCGCCGCCAGCCAGGGCTGAGCCAGCGCGGGTAGGGGCAAGGGCAGATGCACCTGTACGCAGCGACTGCGCAAGGTGGCCGCCAACCAGGCAGGATGGTCGCTGATCAGGAACAACAAGGTGCGGGGCGGAGGCTCTTCCAGAGTTTTCAGCAGGCTATTTGCGGCGGCCAGGGTCAGGCGTTCGGCAGGATGCACCAGGGCGATCTTGTAATGGCTCCCTGTCGTACGGCTGAGCTGCTCACGCAAGTGCCGGATGGTCTCAATGCGGATATCTTTACCGCTCTCCTCCGGACAGGCCCAAACCAGATCCGGGTGAGTTTCCTGAGTGACCCACCCACAGCTTGGGCAGCTGCCACAGGCCCAGCCTGTCGCATCCGGCCGCGTGCATAACAGGGATTGTGCCACACCCAAGGCAAAGGCACGCTTGCCCGTCCCCGCCAGACCACCGTACAGCCAAGCGTGCGGCAGAGCGTCCTGCACATGGCGCTGGCGCAATTGTGCCCAAGCCTGCTGATGCCAGGGCAGGCACTCAGGCTTCACGGCGGCAATCGTGCAGCCAGGGCTGCCCAGGCCTGGGCTTCAACTTCGCCGTAGGGCAGGCTGGCGTCAATCAGGCACCAACGCCACGGCTCGGCGGCAGCCCGTTCCTGGTAGGTCTGTCGGGCGCGGGCAAAAAAGGCCAGCGTTTCAGCCTCGATACGATCCTGTGCCCCACGCCGGGCTGCGCGGGCCAGACCCAGCTCCGGCGCAATATCCAGCAGCAAGGTCAACTGGGGCCGGGTCGCAGTCTGGATCCAGGTCGTCAGGCTGTCAATAAACGCCGGCTCCAGTCCCCGTCCCCCTCCTTGATAGGCATAACTGGCATCGGTATAGCGATCACACAATACCCATTCCCCGGCCGCCAGGGCAGGACGAATCACCTCGGCCAGATGCTGGGCCCGGGCAGCAAACAGCAACAGCAATTCAGCTTCCGGGCGCATGTTCCGATGCTGTGGGTCCAGCAGGATGCCGCGCAGGGCTTCGCCCAGCAGAGTCCCTCCTGGCTCACGCGTCAGGCAGACACGCTGACCACATGCACGCAGCCGCTGCGCCAGCGCCTGAATCAGCGTGGTCTTGCCCGCACCTTCGATACCTTCCAGCGTGATGAACCGGTTCATGGCACTTGTTGTTTCAGTTGATAGCGGCGCACCGCAGCGTTGTGGGCACTCAGGGTGGCAGAAAACTCGTGGCAGCCATCGCCCCGGGCCACAAAATATAGCGCGTTTCCCGCCGCGGGCCGGGCCGTGGCTTCCAGCGCTGCGGCACTGACCAGGGCTATTGGCGTTGGTGGCAGGCCGGGATATAGATAGGTGTTGTACGCGCTATCCGATTGTAAATCCACCCGGCGCAGATCCCCATCAAAACGTGCGCCCAGTCCATAGATGACGGTCGGATCGGATTGCAGCCGCATGCCCTGCTGCAAACGTCGCACAAAAACGCCTGCTACATCATCACGTTCCTCAGCACAGCCGGTTTCTTTCTCCACAATGGAAGCCAATACCAGCAATTCCGCAGGCTCATGCAGGGGATGGTTGGGGCTCCGGGATTGCCAGGCTTTGGCCAGCCGCTGCTCCAAAGCCCGTTGTGCCCGACGCAGAATTTCCACATCCGGCGTATTCCGGGCAAAAAAATAGGTGTCTGGAAAGAATTGGCCTTCCGGGTGGCTACAATCCAGACCCAATTCGGCCATGACCGCCGCGCTGGAACGCCCGGCCAGCGTCTGCTGTAAGGCCGACTCCTGCGCCAGGGCGGCCAGTACCTGGCTGAAACGCCAGCCTTCCAGCAAGGTCACACTGTGCTGCACAACCTTACCTTGCACCAGGGTATCCAGCAGCTCCGGTGGTCGCAGCCCCGCAGCGACCTGATACTCACCGGCTTGCAGACGATGCGCCACCCCTTGCTGCTGGGCCAACCACCACCAGTAGTAAGGATGCCAGGGCTGATGAAAGCGCCCTTCCACTGCCAGCTGCCGAGCCGCCTGACGCAGTGAAGTGCCGGGTGCCAAGATGAAATTGGTCTCAGGATCCGGCTGGCGCAGCGGGGTTTGCAAAAATTGCTGGTAGTCCCAGGCCAGTCCGCCCAAACCCAGAACCATCATGAGCAGCATCAGGCCGCGCCGCATCAGGCCCGCTCCGCCAGCAAGGCCCGTAACCGGGTTGCCAGACTGAAGTCTTCATAGTGACGGTCGGCAAAGGTACGTACAGGCCAGACCTGAATCACGCTGTTCGTCATGAACACCGCATCGGCCGCAACCAAATCTTCCAGGTGCAACGGGGCTACAACCGGCCTCAGGCCCAAGTGCGGGGCCAGATCCAGCACATGTGCCCGCACCACCCCGGCAATTCCGCATTGAGCCAGTGGCGGCGTCCACAACGTATCTTGTATGCGGCAGAACAGGTTACTCATCGTGCCACTCACGACAGCATCGGCAGGATCCAGCATCAGACCCTCAGCAATGTCGGGGTCCTGCCACTCGGCTCGCGCCAGCACCTGCTCCAGCCGATTCAGGTGCTTCAGGCCGGCCAACTGAGGTTGAATGGCATAACGGGTCTGGCACAGCCGCAGGTGGATACCCCGCTGCTGACCGGCAGCCACTCCAACGGGCCAAGGGTAACACAGCCACAACCGCCGGGGCTGAGGCGCAAGTGGTGGGGCATAACCGCGCCCGCCACTGCCCCGAGTATAGATCAGTTTCAAGACTGCGGCAGGGTAAGCTGCACTGTAGCTATGGGCTTCCGCTGCCAGCCGATCTAAATCGGGGATCGGAAAATGCAGCCGCCGACAGCCTTGACGCAAACGTTCCAGATGTGCGCCGCAGAACTCGGGCCGGCCGGCCCGGATGGCAAAAGTTTCAAACAGGCCATCCCCGTAGTGCAGGGCGCGATCAGCAATATCACAGGTGGTGGCGGCCTGGCCATCCACCCACGCCGCCAGACAGGGACTCAAACTCAGGTCAGGCGCTGAAACACCAGCGTGCCGTTGGTGCCGCCAAACCCGAACGAGTTGGAAATCACGGTATGCAGCGGCGCTGATCTGGCTTGGTGTGGCACATAATCCAGATCGCAGGCAGGATCCGGGTTATCCAGATTGATGGTCGGCGGGACGACCTGATCACGCAGAGCCAACAGGCAGAATACTGCCTCGACCCCACCCGCTGCGCCCAGCTGATGCCCTATCATGGATTTGGTCGAGCTGAGCATCAGCTTGTAAGCATGCGCACCAAAAAAACCCTTG
>CAYNNN010000022.1:0-38509 GCA_964398665.1 uncultured Gammaproteobacteria bacterium
ACTCCTAGCCAATACCGTCACTGTAGCCTAAGCCGGGAAAATTGCCAGTCACCCGACCCGCAGTATCTGCTGCGGCAGGACACCCGTTATCCCAGCCTCCGCTCACGCCGCAAAACCGCTGGCAGACTCCCTGACTATCGCGCTGCTCGGCTTCTCCCCCAGAAGCTAAATGCAATCGCCCTGCCGACGCCGGCAGCCCAGGCGCGGCAGGCGCTGGAAACGGTGTATCATGCTGGCTCCGACATCCTGAATTTTAATCCTGAGTTTCTGGAGCATCCATGCGTATCTGGTTATTGAGTCTGAATCTGGTGCTGGCCCCCCTGGCGTGGGCGGACAACTGTGAAAATCCCCGCAATGCCTATGACGCCGTACATTGCGAGCAAAAAATCTATAACAGGGCCGATGCGGAACTGAACAAGGTCTATAAGAAATTGATCGCCAAACTGGATGCTGATGGCAAGGATACCTTGCGGGCAGCGCAGCGGGGCTGGATCAGGGAGCGGGACGGGGAATGCACCAAACAGAGCACCGACGTCGGCCCGGTGATCATGACCAACTGCATGACCGAGAAAACTGTCAGCCGCACCCATTTTCTGGCTGACCGCCTGCGCGAGTGTGAAACGGTCGGCTGCATCAACGCCCGGTTATTACCCGAGTAATTCGGTGTTCAGGCCCTGGACGCAGCCGGCTGGCGGCTGGGGTCGGCCAGGGCGAAAGGCTCCATCAGCATGGCAGCCCGGTAGATGTGGGCCAGGGTCGGCCAGCCCTGCAAATTGCGCTGATAGTCGTTGACAGCCCGGTACAAGAGCGGAATCAGGCAAGCGTCGGCCAGGGTCGGTGTGTCGCCAAAGCAGAAGCGTCCGGCCGTGGGGTGTTCGTGCAGCATCTGCTCCAGTTGGGTCAGGGACAGTTGCAACCAGGACTGGATGCAGCGTTCCTGATCAGCGCCGGCCATGCCCTGGGTTTGCAGGAATTGCAGGGTCCGGTGCGCCAGCAGGGGCTGAATCTCGGCCACGCCCCAGCTCATCAGGCTGCGTACCCGGGCCCGATCACGGGCCTGGCTGGGCAACAGGGCCGGTTCCGGATAGGCTTCCTCCAGGTATTCCAGAATGGGCAGCAGGTGGGTGAAAATCCGCCGTCCGTCCACCAGCGTGGGCACCAGGCCCTGCGGGTTCAGACGCAGGTAATCCGGGGCCTGACAGCGTGCGCCATCCGCTTCCAGCGGCACGGGAATCAGTTCATGCGGGAGTTGTTTCAGGCGTAGGGCGATGCGGACGGCAAAGGCATGACTGCTTGGAGCGGCGGTATAAAGCTGCATGGTTTCCCCCAGGACGGATGCCGTTCAGTGTAGTCCAATTTATCACGCTTGCGGATCGTTTCCAGAAACGGCGCACAGAAAATCCCGAAACCGTCGGGTGTTGATTTCCAGATCAAACAGGCTGCCGATCCGGGCTTGCGCCTGCCGGGTGAGCTGGGCAGTGTCCACCTTGCCTTCGGCACAGCGGCGCAGGGCCTCGGCCAGTGCCGGAGCGTCCTCTGCGGGCACCAGTAACCCCCCATCGCCCAGCAGTTCCGGAATGGCGGCAATCGCGCTGGCGACGACCGGAATGCCGGCCCGCATGGCTTCCATGATGACGATGGGCATGCCTTCGGTGATGCTGCACAATGCGAAAACATCATATTCGGCATAGAGGGCCAGCACTTCGGCATGGAATTTCGGCCCCAGGAGGCGCACCTGTGCCTCCAGGTGGTGTTGCGCAATGCGTTGCTGGAGGAAGTCTTCACGTGGGCCGGTGCCCACAATGTCGCAGCGAAAATCCACTCCGGCGGCGGCCAGCAGGGCGCAAGCGTCGATCAGGTAATGCTGGGCCTTGTGTTCTGACAGGCGCCCGACATTGAGGATGCGCAGGGTTGGGCCGGGGGCCGGGCGTGGGGGCGGGTTGGTAGCGCGCACGATGCCCAGGGGGAGTACCGTGACCCGGCTGGCGGGAATGTCGGGATGATGTTGAGCCAGATAGCGGACATTGAACTGCGAGATGGATACCAGATGCCGGGCCTCGCGCAACTTGCAGTTCAGGTCAGGTGGCTGGTCATAGATCAGGTCTGAACCATGCAGGGTCAGGGTATAGGACAGGCCGCTCAACCGGTGTGCCCACAAGGCCACGGCAGCGGCCCCATAGGTAAAATGGGCGTGGAAATGAGGGCGTACCGGGCCACGGTCATGGCGCCAGAGCAACACCGCCGCGCCGCTGAACTGGGCCAGTGCGGTGCGGGTCCGTTCCTGCATGCTCAGGAGCTGACCCAGGGCGCGCAGGTAGCGCCCCGGCTGGCGCAGGAAAGCGCGCAGATGGGCCCGCAGCAGTACGTGCAGCGGAGTGGCACAGAGATAGTCCACTTCGGCCTGAATGCTGCGCATTTGCGGGTGCACCTGTTCGGGCGCAGGCCGGTGGTTGGAGGTGATCACGAAATCCAGCCCCAGGGCTTTGAGCCGGGTGAACTGGTCATAGACGAAGGTTTCACTCAGGCAGGGAAATACGGAGTTGACAAAAATCACGCGGCGGGACATCAGCAGCTTCCACGGGGAGGAGATCACATTATGGTATATGCTTGCGCATTGCTTGCCAGGAATTTCCGCGTGGACATCATGACTGCCCTGAGTATCGGCGCCAGCGTCCTGGCCGGACTGTTACTGGTCCTGGCCGGTCTGCCCATCCTGTATCTGTTCGTGCTGACCTGGGCTGCCTTGTGGCCCCGACGTCCCTGGCCGGAACCGGCGACGGCGCAGCGGATCGCCATCCTGATTCCAGCCCATGATGAAAGCCTGCTCATTGCGGCCACTGTGGCGTCGGCCCGCAGCCAGCGCTACCCGGCAGCGGCGTACACTGTCTGGGTGATCGCGGATAACTGCACTGACAATACCGCCGAATTAGCCCGTGCCGCCGGGGCGCAGGTTCTGGAACGCAGCGGCAATCCCGGCAAAGGGCAGGCCCTGCATGCGATGCTGGAGCAGTTGCTGACGCAAGATTGGGCCGCCTTTCTGATTGTGGATGCCGATTCCCACCTGCACCCGGATACGCTGGCGGAACTGAACCGTGCCCTGAGCGCTGGAGCGGCGGCCTTGCAAATCCGTTATGGCGTGCTGAATCCGGATGATGGCCTGCGTACCCAGGCGATGGAGCTATCCACCGCTTCGTTCAATGCCCTGCGTCCCAGAGGCCGCAACAGGCTGGGCTGGTCGGGCGGGATTTACGGCAACGGCTTTTGTCTCAGCCGGGCCGTGGTGCAGCGCGTGCCATATCTGGCGCATTCCATCGTTGAAGATATCGAATACCACATGCACCTGCTGCGGGCCGGCTATCAGGTCACTTTTCTGGATCAGGTCTGGGTCAAGGCCCAGATGCCCATCGGCGGACGTGGATCTGCCGTGCAACGGGCGCGCTGGGAACGCGGGCGGCTGCTGACCATCCAGCATTACGTCCCGGAATTATGGCGCCGGTGGTGGCAGGGCGATCGGCGGGCGCTGGACGGTCTGACCGATGTGCTGATGCCGCCGGTCAGCCTGCTGGTGCTGGGGTTGTTGCCGGCCTTGCTGGTCGGCCCAGCCGCGCAGCGCTATCTGGCCCTGGCGGCCCTGTTGATGCTGTACGGCCATTATGCGGTGGCGGCCTGGCGCTATGGGCGCCTGACGACCCTGGGCCGCCTGACTCTGTATGTGCCGTGGTATTTTGCCTGGAAAACCTATATCGTGCTGCATTCCTTGTGGACTCAGCGGCAACTGCCCTGGCTGCGCACCGACCGCCATGCCCCGCCGTCCCAATCCAAACCGGAGTAATGATGATGCGTTATTATCCCCTGTTGTTATTGGTTGTCGCCTTGCCGGTCCGGGCCGACCCGCCTGCCGATGGCACCTGGGTCAGCGTGCCGGCGCTGACTGACGAGTTCAACGAAACCCTGCTAGCCGAGCGCTGGGATGACCAGAACCGCTATTATCTGGGCCAGAAACCAGGTGCGTATGCCCCGCACAATATCGTGGTTCAGGATGGGATGTTGCAGCTTTGGGCGCAAGCTCAGACCTTGCCCGACCTGCCACCGGGCTACCACACCTTCACCACGGCTGCCGTAACCAGCCGCGTCCCCCAGCAATACGGTTATTTTGAAATTGCGGCCAAACCGATGGCCAACCCGTTGCTGTGCGCATTCTGGTTATATCGCTGGACTGAAACGGGCACCTATGAAATTGATATTGCCGAAATCGCCCCCGGTGCGGCCGATCATGAGCAGGTGGTACATACCAATGTCCACTGGTATCAGGGGCCTCCGGAACTGGAAACCGAAGCCAACCGGGTTTCCGCGCCTGAAGGTTGGTCAGCCCTGGAACCGCTGGCTTTGCAAACCCACCGCTATGCCCTGGCCTGGAATGCGCAGGAGCTGGTCTGGTACTTCAACGAGCATCCGATCCGGGTCTTGCGTGACCATCCCTTCCATCTGCCCATGTACGTGAAATTTTCCTGCCAGACTTACCCCGACTGGGTAGGCCTGCCTGACCCTTCCGTGCTGCCGGACGCCTTTCAGGTGGATTACCTGCGGGTCTGGCAACGCCCCAGCGAATAACAGGCCCGGTGGTATCCGGCGCTCCGTACGGGCCCGATCACCCTGTGGCTGCGCTGGCGCCGTCGGGCTGGCGGGCCGAACTGGCGCTGACCTTCGGGCGCCGGGCTGCCCGGACCGTGCTGCTGGAACGCCGCCAGCGCGGGCCTTTGGTCGTGCAACGGCCTTTCTACCCGGAAGATGGCGTATGCCATGCCTATCTGCTGCACCCGCCCGGTGGGGTAGTCGGCGGCGATAGTCTGGATTTGCAGGTGCGGGTGGACGGCGAGGTGCTGCTGACCACGCCGGGGGCGAGTAAATTCTATCGCTCCGGCGGTCCGGTCGCGTACGTGCAGCAGCACTTTGCCGTCACTGCTGGCTGCCTGGAGTGGTTGCCCCAGGAAAACATCTATTTCCCCGGTGCTCGGGTGCAGGCCCGGCAACAGATTCATCTGGGCCCGGAAGCGGCTTATCTGGGCTGGGAAGTCCATTGTCTGGGCCGCCCGGCGCTGGCCGAGCGCTTCTTGACCGGCGCACTGACGTTCCGCACGGCGCTGTACCGGGCAGGCCAACCCCTGTTGCTGGAACGATTCGGTCTTGAGTCGCCCGATGATTTGACCGCTGCAGCGGGCTTGCGCGGGTATCCGGTCCTGGGCACCCTCTGGGCCACGCCGGCTACAGCCGACCTGCGGGAACTGGCCCGCCCGCTGTGTGCAGGCGTTACGACAGGCATTGCAGGCGTGACTTTGGTGCAGGGGGTGCTGGTAGTCCGCTGCTTAAGCCACGATACGGCTTCGGTGCAGCAGTTGTTGCGTGCCCTATGGCGGGTATTGCGTCCAGCCTTGACCCAGCGGGCGGCAGTCGCGCCCCGCATCTGGCACACCTGAAATCAGGTGCCAGGTCCTGCTGCACTTGCGGCCTGCCGGGGCGCGGCGGATAGTGCTGCCCGACTGCTATTCCCACGGAGGTGTTGTCATGCGTTCTGCCTTGATTTTCTGCACGGCCTTGCTGACCAGCGCCCTGGCCTTTGCCCTGAACGATGCCCAACCCTCAGGGCAAGCCAGGCGCCTTCCACCCACCCTGGGGGCGGGCTGGAGGCAGCAGAATATCCCCCGGCCAGCCCCGCCGGGCGCCTGGTGGGGCTCATCCAGGGTCCACTCGGGTTATTCTGCTTCGCCGAACCGGTTTTGTACCAGGGCGAGGAGCTGGGTGACTGCTTCAATTTCATCAGGGCCATCTACCAGCAACGTGAGTGTGGTACCCCGGCTGGCGGCCAGCATCATGACGCCCATGATGCTTTTGCCATTGACTTGCCGTCGGTCACGTGCCAGCCAGATTTGGCTTTGAAATTGGCCCGCCTGGGTGACAAATTTGGCTGCTGCACGGGCATGCAGGCCCAACTTGTTGATAATCAGCAACTCCTGTTTGAGCATGTCAGCCTTGTTCCCACGGCAGGCCTTCAAAGCGCCAGCCGTTCTTGCTGCTGCGCTGGCGCTGCTCGTTCAAATCGCCTTCAAAGCCATGCAGGATGTTGTACACTTCGCTGAATCCATGCTGTTCCAGGTAGGCACCGGCTTCTTTGGAGCGGTTGCCGGAGCGGCAAATAAGAATCACCGGGCGCTGGTGTGAAGCAGCCTTGCGGACCTGGCCCAGGAAATGCGGGTTCAATTCCCAATCGGGGCCATCGTACCAGGGAATCAGGATGGCGCCCTGCGGATGGCCGACGAACAAAAATTCCATCTCGGAACGACAGTCGATCAGCACGGCTTCGGGCCGGGTTTGCAGCAGTTCAGCCGCTGCCTTGGGGAGCAGGTGTTGCATGAGTGGACTCCGGTTGGGGGGATGCGGCCATCAGCGGGCGCAAGGTGCTGAGCAGGTTGCGGAGCAGATGGGGATAACGCTGTTCTTCCTGGCGCAGGAGTTGCTTGAAGTGGGCACGCTCGGTAGGTTTCTGAAAACAGGCCGGACAACTGTCCGGCACCACCGGCAGTTGGGCAGTTCTGGCAAAGTCTGCTGTCTGGCGCTCCCGGACGTACACCAGTGGGCGAATGACGCGCAAGTCGCCTTGGCCGATGGTGTAATGGGCGCGCATGGTTTTCAGCTGGCCGCCATGAAAGGCGGACATCAAAAAACTTTCTGCGAGGTCGTCAAGATGCTGCGCCAGCGCCAGGACGGTATAGCCCTGCTGCCGGGCGACCCGGTACATGATGCCGCGCTTCATGCGTGCGCAGTAGGCGCAAAAAGAATCGCCCTGTAAACGTTGCAAGGCTTCCTCCAGCAAAGGCTGCCGTTCATAATGGTAGTCGAGTTTGAGGGTTTGGTAGTAAGCTTGCAGCGGGGCCGGGTCAAAACCGGGAATGCACGGGTCTACCGTGATGACGCCCAGGTCAAAGCGCACTGGGGCGACCCGACGCAGGTGTAACAGAATGTGGAGCAGGCTAAGTGAGTCCTTGCCGCCCGAAACTGCCAGTAAAATGCGGTCATCGTCCTGGATCATCCGGTAATCCCGGATGGCTTCCCCGACGCGGCGCAGCAGAGACTGCGAGGGTTTAACGTAACCGTTGGAGATCAAGATGCTGGAATTTGTCTGGTCAGTGCTGGCACTGGCAGCCGTGTTGCTGTTCATGGGGGTCAAGCGGGTACCGCAGGGTTCTGAATATACGGTGGAGCGTTTCGGACGTTATACCCGTACGCTGGAGCCGGGCTTGAACCTGATTGTGCCTTTCTTCGACCTGGTCGGCAAGAAATTGAGCATGATGGAGCAGGTGCTCGATGTGCCGTCCCAGGATGTGATTACCCGCGACAACGCCATGGTCAGGGTGGATGGCGTGGTATTCTTTCAGGTAGTGGATGCAGCGCGGGCGGCTTACGAAGTGACCAATCTGGAGCAGGCCATCATCAATCTGACCATGACCAACATCCGCACCGTCATGGGTTCCATGGACATGGACGAGTTACTATCCCAGCGCGACAAGATCAATGGCCAGTTGCTCAGGGTGGTGGATGAGGCGACCTCGCCCTGGGGCATCAAGGTGACCCGGATCGAAATCAAGGATATCCAGCCACCTCGGGACTTGGTGGATTCAATGGCGCGCCAGATGAAGGCTGAACGGGAAAAGCGGGCGCTGGTGCTGGAATCCGAAGGCAAGCGCCAGGCCGAGATCCTCGAAGCCGAAGGCAAGAAGCAGGCGGCGATTCTGGAAGCCGAGGGGCGGCGGGAGGCAGCCTTCCGTGATGCCGAAGCGCGGGAACGGCTGGCCGTGGCGGAAGCCAAGGCGACCCAGGTGGTGTCTGAAGCCATTGCCGGGGGTAATTTGCAGGCACTCAATTATTTTGTAGCCATCAAGTATGTAGAGGCCTTACGGCAGATTGCCTCGGCACCCAACGAAAAGGTTCTGTTTCTGCCGCTGGACGCTTCCGGTGTGATGGGTGCCGTCGGCGGGATCAGCGAACTGGCCAAGGAAGCCCTAGGCCAGATGACCCAGGGCAAGCGCTGATGCAGGCCTGAGAGGAGACGATGGCGCGTGAACCGGATATCGGCTTACGGGGAGGCTGGCTGCGCTATGGGCTGGCCACCCGGCCCGGTTTTCTGGTGGCCAGCCTGGTACCAGTGGGCCTGGGCGTGACCGCAGCCGCGCATCAGGGGCATGTCCTGCATCCGGGACTGCTGGGGCTGACCGTGCTGGCTACGCTGCTGGTGCATGCCGGGATCAATGTCATCAATGATTACTACGATGACTGCAATGGCACCGATCGTTGCAATACCCAGCGGATCTTTCCCTATACCGGAGGCAGCCGCATGATTCAAAACGGAGTGTTCAGTGCGGCGGCCCTGTGGCGCTATGGTGTGGTCTTGCTGATCGGTGCCATGCTGCTGGGCGGGATCATGGCCTGGTACAGCGGGGGTGGTTTATTGCTGATTGGCGTGTCGGGTCTGTTGTTGGGCTGGGGATATTCGGCGCCACCGTTACAACTGCATAGTCGGGGCCTGGGTGAACTGGCCGTGGCAGTCGGTTTTGGCAGCCTGATTCCCCTGGGTAGCTGGTTTGTCCAGACCGGACAATGGGCAGCGTATCCGGTCATCATCAGTGTGCCCGCCGCGTTGTTGTTGATGAATATTCTGTATATCAACCAATTTCCTGATTATCAGGCCGATGCCGCCACGGGCAAGCGGCATTGGGTGGTGCGTCTGGGTTTGCACCGGGCCCCCCAAGTCTATGGCTGGGCAGCGGCGCTGGCCGGGATTTGGCTGGGTGGCCTGGTCTGGCTGGAACAGTTGCCCCATCTGGCGCTGGTGAGTGGATTACCCTTGCTGCTGGCTGGCTGGGCGGCCTGGTTGCTCCACCGGGATGCACAGACACCCTGGAAGCTGGCGCCGGCCATTCAGTTAACCATTGCCAGCCTGGTGGGACACGGTGTTTTGTTGAGCGGGGTATTGGGTTGGTCACGCATGTGGGGTGGGTCATGAAGCGTTATGGGTGCTTGTTGGGGCTGATGTTGTTGCCGTTGGTGGGGCAGGCAGCAGAATCAACAGATTTGAAAGCGTTTTTAGAACTGAACAAGGCAAAGAATCGGGGTTTGACCTTGTACGTCAATGGGAATTCGGTAGATTTGGCCGTGATGGAAGTGACCGAAACCGCAGTATTGGGACGCTCCCAGCGTTATGGGCGGATCTGGGTGCGCCTGGATCGCATTGATGCCGCTGTTTCCCCGGACTGAACCGGTTAATTGAACTGATTTTTCCGCTTGGCAAGAGGTTGATATGGACGTGCTGCAGTTTGAACCCTGGCACTGGTGGACCCTGGCAGCCCTGCTGGCAACCCTGGAAATCCTGACCCCAGGGATCTTTTTGTTGTGGATCGGGTTGGCGGCCGCAGAAACCGGGGTTCTGGTTTACCTGTTGCCTGACCTGGATGGCCGTTGGGTATTGCTGGTCTTTGCCGTCTTGAGCGTTGGTAATGCCGTGGCCGCCTGGGCCATCACCCGACGCTTTCCCATCCAAACCGACCGGCCTACGCTCAACAAGCGCGGTCACCAATACATCGGGCGGCCATTTACCCTGAATGAGGCTATCGTCAATGGTCATGGGGTGCTGCGGGTGGATGACACGACTTGGCGGGTGATGGGCCAGGATTGTCCCGTCGGCACGCGGGTGGTCGTGCAGGGCGTGGAGGGTACGGCCCTGCGCGTGGCCGTTATTGATGCAAGGGCGTGAGCGTGCGCCTGAGCATTGCCATTCCTACGTACCAGCGTGAGCAGGTCTTGCTGGACACCGTGCGAGATCTGCTGGCCCTGCCCGAGCCTGCGGACGAAATCCTGGTGGTGGATCAAACCCCGGTACATGAAGCGGCTACCGAAGCGGCGCTGCAGCAGTGGCAGGCAGCAGGCCAGCTGGTCTGGCTGCGCCTGACGCGGCCCTCCGTGACCCATGCGATGAATCAGGCGCTGCTGCATGCCCAAGGTGATATCGTGTTGTTTCTGGATGATGATATCCAGCCCGGCGCTCAACTGGTGGCGGCACATAAGGCCGCGTACCGGAATCCTGCCGTGCAGGTTGTGGCCGGGCAGGCCATCCAGCCTTGGCAGCAGGCCCTGGCGCCCCGATTTGCCGCTCAGGGTGAGACGTTGATTGATACCCATCCGGACCCGGATCATTTCAGCTTCAATGGCGGTGACCGGGGTTGGGTCAGGCGGTTTATCGGCTGTAATGTTTCGGTACGGCGCGGATTTGCCCTGCGCCTGGGCGGTTTTGACGAAAATTTTGTTCAGGTCGCCTACCGGTTTGAGGCCGAGTTTGCCAGCCGGGTGCTGGCCCTGGGGGAACGCATCTGGTTTGAGCCTGCGGCCAGCCTGCGGCACCTGAAGGCAGAACGGGGTGGCACGCGCCAGTTTGGTGCGCACCTGACTACCGCACGGCCTGCCCATACCGTAGGCAAATATTACTACTGGCTTCAGGCGCGGGGTCTGACCGGGCGCTGGCTGAAGATTGCCGCTGCGCCCTGGCGGGCCGTGCTGACTCGCCATCACCTGCGCCAGCCCTGGTGGATTCCACTCGGGTTGGGGGCAGAATTTGCCGGTCTGGCCTGGGCCTTGTGGCTCTGGGCACATGGCCCGCGCCTGTTGCCGGCGTCGGCATGAAAGTCCGGCGTCGGGTGGCCTTGCTGGCCACGCATCCGATCCAGTATCACTGGCCTTGGTATCAGGCGCTGGCTCAACAACCGGAACTGGATTTCAAGGTGTTTTATGCCCTGTTGCCTGATGCCCGGCAGCAGGGTCAGGGTTTTGGACAGCCATTTCAATGGGACTTGCCCCTGCTGGAGGGTTATGCCTGGGAGTTGCTGCCCAATCGTGCGGCCCAACCGGGGCTGGGGCGTTTTTGGGGCAGCCGTGTGCAAGGCCTGCGGGTGGCATTGCGGGGTTACGATGCGGTGATCAGCACGGGCTGGCATAGTTATCTGCTCTGGCAGGGCCTGGCTGCGGCCCGTGCTCTGGGCATTCCCTGCATTGTGCGGGGTGAGGCCAACGATCTGCGTCCGCGGTCCTGGCAGGTGCGGGCGGTACATCACCTGCTCTTGCGTCAGTATGCGGCTTTTTTGGTCATCGGGGCGGCCAACCGGCGTTTTTACCAGCGCCACGGTATGGCTGCCGAGCGCCTGTTTGCCTGCCCTTATTTTGTAGATAATCAGCGTTTTGCCACTCAACATGCGGCGGCCATGCGTCAGCGTGCGCAGTGGCGGGCGCGCTGGGCCATCCCGGAAACGGCGGTCTGTTGGCTGTATGCGGGTAAGCTGGAGCCCAAAAAGCGCATTCTGGACTTGCTGGCAGCCTGGCAGCAATTGCCCTCAGGCCTCAATAGCCATCTGCTGGTGGTGGGCAGTGGAGCGCTGGAACCGGCGGCCCGGACGCTGGTTGCTCAACACCGTCTGGCTGTGAGCTTTGCCGGATTTTTGAACCAGACCGAGATGCCACAGGCTTATGCGGCGGCCGATGCCCTGGTCCTGCCTTCGGATACCGGGGAAACCTGGGGCCTGGTGGTCAATGAGGCCATGAGTTGCGGGCTGCCTGCCGTGGTCAGTGATGCGGTCGGTTGCGCAGAAGATTTGGTCATCCCTGGTGTGACCGGGGCGGTTTTTCCACTGGCTGATACCACACGGCTGGCCAGCACCCTGGCGGAACTGACGGCTGATCCGGCGCGTCTGGCCCAGATGGGGCTGGCAGCGCATCAGCATATCGCCCAATACAGTGTGACTCAGGCTGTGGAGGGTACCTTGGCGGCCTTGCGCTGGGTCTGGCGCACCTGATGCAAACGCTGACCGATTTGGCGATCTGGCGCTCGTTGCGCCGCGAGTGGCAACGGGAAACCGTGGCCCTGGTGCCCACGATGGGTCATCTGCATGCGGGACACCTGGCGCTGGTTACCCTGGCCCGACAGCAAGCCCGGCGGGTGGTGGTCACGATTTTTGTCAATCCGCTGCAATTCGGTCCGCAGGAAGATTATGCGGCCTATCCGCGCACCCTGGCTGCCGATCAGGCGCTGCTGGCCCAGGCGGGAGTGGATGTCTTGCTGGCACCTGCCGCAGCCGCTCTGTACCCGCAAGCGCAGCCCACCCAGGTATTACCGCCTGCAACACTGACGGAAACACTCTGTGGTTTGTCCCGACCCGGCCATTTTAGTGGTGTGGCCACGATCGTGTTGAAACTGCTGAATCTGGTACAGCCGGACATGGCGTTCTTTGGCGCCAAGGATTGGCAACAGTGGCGGGTGATTGGGCAAATGGTCGCCGATCTGGATCTGCCGGCAAGGCTGTGCGTGCATCCTGTCGTGCGTGCAGCCGATGGTCTGGCCTTGAGTTCACGCAATGCTTATCTGAATCAGGCCGAACGCGCCATAGCCCCGCAGTTGTATCAGGTATTGACCCAACTGGGTCAGGCCTTGCGCCAGGGTTGCAGTGATTATCGGGTGTTGGAAGCGCAGGGCATGCATGCGCTGGTTCAGGCCGGCTTTGCCCCGGAGTATGTGGCCATTCGCCACCCGGAGACCCTGGGGCCGCCGGAACCGACAGCCCGGATGATCCTGGCTGCCGCCCGGCTGGGTCAAACCCGTCTGATCGATAACCTGAACCCTGACGATCTCATTTGACCGGTGCGGGCGGTTCGATGCTCAGGAGTTCGACTTCAAAGGTCAGGAAGGCGTTGGGGCCAATATCACCGACGCCCACTTCGCCATAGGCCAACGCGGCGGGGATGTAGATTTTCCAGTGTGCCCCGGGTGACATCAACTGAATGGCTTCCTGCCAGCCCGGAATCACGTTCTCCACCCCGAAGCTGGTCGGCTTGCCGCGCTTGTAAGAACTGTCAAATTCCTTGCCGTCCAGCAGGGTGCCGCGATAATTGACTGAAACTTTATCTGTTTTGGTCGGGGATTTGCCGCTGCCGGGCTTCAGGACTTCGTATTGCAGTCCGCTGGGCAGCGTGGTCACGCCGGCGCGCTGTTTGTTCTGCTCGGCAAAGGCGTTACCCTCAGCCAGATTCTTGGCTGCCAACTCGGTCCGGGCCTTGTTCTGGGCGGCGTCTCGTTCCTGGCTATAGGTCACCAGGGTTTGCAGAACCTGTTCTTCGGTCATCAGCAGTGGTTGGCCTTCCAGTGCTTGTTTAAGACCCAGACTCAGACTGTTGAAATCCAGCTTGGCGCCCTGTTCCTGCAGGTTGCGGGCCAGAATCACCCCAAAACTGTAGCTGAGCTTTTGTTCTGCCGTGGTGAGCGGGGACTGGGCTGCGGGCGCGGCAGCAGAGGTAGTCGTTGCCGGGGGGGGCGTTTCAGCCCAGGCCAAGCCAGCAAGCAGCGGCAGACACGCTGCCAGAGGAAAAATGCGCATGAAAAGCCTCAAACAGGGTTGGGACGGATGGCTTCAGGATTTGCTGCCACCCAGACAGGGTGGCGATGCCGGAACTTGGCCGCCTTGAGCATACCATTCTTCCGGGGTCAGGGTGTGCAGGGCCAGGGCATGCAGGCCCTGCTGGAACAGGGGTGCTAAAACGGCATTGACGGCCCGATGGCGCTGCACCAGGCCCAGCGGTGCAAACTCGGAGCTGACGATGATGACCTTGAAATGCGATTCGGCGCCGGGTGGCACAGCGTGCTGGTGGCTTTCGTTATGGACCTCCAGGTGCAGTGGGGCAAACCGGGTTTGCAGTTGCGTGGTCAGAATCGCAGTCAGGCTCATGGCAGCGTCCGGGTTATTGTTTCGGTATGACCACAAGTTTGCTGTTCTGACTGGCGAAATACGCCGTCAGATCCGCGATGTCGGCATCGGTGAGCGGGGCAGCAAAGCCGGCCATGATGGGGTTCTTGCGCTTGCCGGTTTTATAGTCATGCAGGGCATGACTCAGATAATTGGCATGTTGCCCGGCCAGGATGGGATACATCGGCGCCGTAGGCTGGCTACCGTCAGGGCCATGACAGCCCGCGCAAACCTGAGATTTGGCTTTGCCGGCTTCCGGGTCACCACCAGCCTGGACAGCACTGCTGCACGCCAGCAGCAGCGCAATTGCGAATAGGGAACGTTGCATGGATGAAACTCCTGTTATTGAACGCTGGCGAAATAGGCTGCGATATCTTCGATATCCTGATCCTTCAAGTCGGCAGCATTGGCCTGCATCGTCGGATGGGGCCGGTCACCGGCACGGTAGCCTTTCAGGGCCTCGACCAGGTAAGCGGCATTTTGTCCACCGACCTTGGGCACCCGGTAAGTCGGGTAGGTGTTGGTGTAGTGGGGGATGGCATGGCAGCCCCGGCAGGTATCGGCTTTCTTGGCGCCTGCTGCGGCATCACCCGCAGCCTGGGCAGGGCCGATACTGAGGGCAGCCAGGCTGGCAAATAATAATATCAATCTCATACAGCTCGTCTCGATGAACAGGTAAAATGGAGGGGATTCACCCAGGATTCCCAAAACCGCCGTAGTCTATCACGCTTTTTTCAGGCTGCCAGCGGTTAACGCCCACGCGACCATTCCCGGTAGTGGCATTCGAGCATGAACTCCAGGGCCTCCAGTTGGTACCAGGCACGTTCGACGGTCTTGCCCCAGGTATAAATACCGTGCCCGGCAATCAGATAGGCCGCAAGATCCTGCCTGGCCATCACGGCATCCACCTGTGCAGCCAGCCGGGGGATATCCTGATCGTTGGGAAATACCGGCAGCCAGGTTTCCGCGGCATGGGTGTCAATGCCGGGTAGTATCTTCAGCAACTCGTAATCCCGCAGGCGCACGCCTATCGGCAGTTGCCGGGACAAGACGGTAGCCGCAGGGGAATGAACATGCAGGACCGCACCTGCGTCTGGATAGCGGCGATAAATGGCCAGATGCAGTTCGGTTTCGGCAGAGGCCCGTTTTTCGGGTTCCAGCACGGTGCCGTCCAGCATGACGGTCAGCAGATCTTCCGGTTTGAGGTAACCCTTATGTTTGCCCGAAGCAGTCAGCAGGCAACGTCCGGCATCCAGCCGCGCAGAAAAATTCCCCGCCGTGGCCGGTACCCAGTGGCGGGCATGCGCATGTACCCCCACACAGATCAGGGCATCGCGCAGCACCTGGGCGTCCATCAGTTCACCCCATAGGTCGGAATGGCGGCCCCGTGGATGGCGCGGGCGGCATCCGAAGCCAGAAAGAGCACCACATCGGCCAATGCCTGCACACTGACCCATTGGCGAAAATCGGCACCGGGCATGGCAGCCCGGTTCTGTGGGGTGTCAATGATGCTGGGCAGAATGCAATTGATGTTGATGCCCCGGTGCTTGTATTCCTCGGCCAGGGCCTGGGTCAGGGTGATGACTGCGGACTTGGATACACAATAGGCGGCCATCTGCGGTTTGACCTGCAGGGCTGCCCGTGCGGCAATGTTGATGATCTTGCCGCCGCCTTGCTCAAGCAGATAGGGGAGTGCTTCCCGGCAGACATGGAAAACCGTGCGGGTATTCAGGTCCAGCATCCCATCCCATTCCGCATCGCTGGTTTCATGGACCAGTGGCCCCATACGAAACCCGCCGGCAACATTGACCACGATATCCAGGCGATTCCAGACCCCGGCGGCCTGTTGCAGCAACGTCCTGACGCTGGCCGCGTCGGTCAGGTCAGCTGCCTGACTGTGGATGCCCAGCAGGTTTTGGTAACGGTTATGCAACGCACTGGAATCCTTGTCCACTGCGATGATGCGTGCGTGCATCTTGGAGAGTGTCTGCACAATGCCGTGACCCAGATTGCCTGCGGCGCCAGTGACCAGAGCGACTTTGCCGTTCAACATGATAACCTCTATCAGGATGCTGTGAAACCTGCACTGTAACGGCCCAAACGGCGCAAAATCAAGCTGGGCTACAGGGGATTTTATCCCATGATGGGGGTATGGGCTGATTGACAGCTGGCAATCTGGGCGGATTGCTATAGTATCCGCCTCAGGTTATGGGTGCGGTAGGCGAGTTATGGCCAGAATCGGCTTTGTCAGTTTGGGCTGTCCCAAGGCGCTGGTGGATTCCGAACGGGTGATTACCCGGTTGCGTGCGGAGGGCTATACCCTGGTGCCGCGCTACGGCGAGGCCGATCTGGTCGTGGTCAATACCTGCGGTTTCATCGAATCGGCGGTGGCCGAGTCGCTGGAGGCGATCGGCGAGGCCCTGAGTGAAAATGGCAAGGTCATTGTTACAGGTTGCCTCGGCCAGCGGGCCGAGACCATTTACGCGCAACATCCGCAAGTCCTGGCCGTCACCGGGCCGCATGATGAAGCAGCGGTGCTGGCTGCGGTTCATGCCCATTTACCCAAACCCCACGACCCGTATCTGGATCTGGTGCCGCCGCAGGGCGTCAAGCTGACCCCCAAACACTATGCTTATTTGAAAATTTCTGAAGGCTGCAACCACCGTTGCACCTTTTGCATCATCCCCAGCCTGCGCGGCGATCTGGTCAGCCGTCCGCTGGTCGAAATCATGGATGAGGCCC
This sequence comes from uncultured Gammaproteobacteria bacterium, assembly GCA_964398665.1. Lineage (GTDB taxonomy): Bacteria > Pseudomonadota > Gammaproteobacteria > CAYNNN01 > CAYNNN01 > CAYNNN01. The sequence goes on from CAYNNN010000022.1 coordinate 16,572, forward strand.
AGCGTCTGGTAGCCGCCGGCGTCAAAGAACTCTTGGTCATTGCGCAAGATACCAGTGCCTATGGCGTTGATCGCAAATATCGGCCCGAATTCTGGCAAAACCAGCCGCTCAAGGCCCAGATCACCCCGCTGGCTGCCGCGCTGGCCGATTTGGGCGTCTGGGTACGTCTGCACTACGTCTATCCCTATCCCCATGTGGATCACCTGATCCCGCTGATGGCGCAGGGTCGGTTATTGCCCTATCTGGACATGCCCCTGCAACACGCCAACCCCCGCATCCTCAAGCTGATGCACCGCCCCGCAGCGGCGGGTGCGACTTTGGAACGCCTGCAGCGCTGGCGGGAGCTTTGCCCGACACTGACCCTGCGCAGTACGTTCATTGTGGGTTTTCCCGGTGAGACGGATGCCGAATTTGAGGAATTGCTGGCTTTTCTCAAGTCAGCCCAGCTGGATAGGGTCGGCTGCTTTACCTATTCGCCTGTGACTGGGGCAGCAGCCAATGGTCTGCCTGACCCAGTACCCGCAGCGGTAAAACAAGCCAGGCAGGCGGAACTGATGGCGGTGCAAGCCCAAATCAGTGCGGCCCGATTACGGCAAAAGGTGGGCCAGCGTATCCAGGTGCTGGTGGATCGGCTGGAAGGTGAACAGGCTATTGCCCGCAGCAGTGCCGATGCCCCGGAAATTGATGGCGTGGTGCAGGTGCGGCAAGCCCAGCGCCTGCGTGTGGGCGAGTGGGCTGAAGTCCTGATCGAGCGCAGCGACACCCACGACTTGTACGCACGTCCGGTGTGGTCAAGGTGAGGGGCTGCGGTGCCCGCAAGGGCAGTGCCGGATTCAACCCGGCCGTCCATCTATCCGGGGTTGTAGCAAAATGGGGAGGTATCGCCCGGTAAACAGGGCAAAAGCCAGCAGCCACAATACCCCGGCGCCCACTAATGCCGGTAGGTGGAATGCAGGCCAGAACCAGGGTACCAGCACCCGCAGTACTGCTGCCAGATTGAGCAGGCCAAAGGCAAGCGCCATCATCGGGCTGGCTTCGAGTGGGCGTCCGGTGTGTCCCAAGGCTACGCGCGCCATCATGCCCAAAGCCAGTATCCCAATCCCGCCGGTGGTAAAAGCGTGTAATGCCACACTGGACGGCACTTGGCCAAAGGCAGCCAGACTCAGCAGGCCCAATCCCAGCACCAGCCAGAGATAACCCAGGTGAAGCACCCACAAGAGCGGGATGTGCCAGTAGCCAGACTGATACCAGCCCAGCCAGCGCAGCCCATGTGCCCCGCTGGCCAGCCCGGCCAGGATGCCAGTCAGGATACTTTGGGGCCAGAGCCAGGCCACCCCTAATGTTAAAACGGTCAGTCCCGGCAGGCTCAGCTCCAGCCAGGGCCATTGCTGCACGGGCTGACGCAAGCGATTGGACGTAAAGCTGGGGATGACTCGCCCGCCCATCCAGATCAGGATCAGGACTTCGGCATACGTGGCCAGGTACAAACCTGAATGTGCTGTATCGGCCAGAATGCCGAGCCATTCCAGATGGATGAGGAGATTGGCTCCGGCCAGCAAGAGCAACAGCAGTGGGAATATCAGGTTATGCCGTTGTTTTGCCAAATGGATATGCCTGAACAACATCCCAGCCAACAGGGGCAGGAAGGCCAAATCGACCCCGGCAACCCCGATTGCAGGCAACCCGGGCAAAAGTAACCCGACCCGACCCAGCAGCCACAGACTCCATAGTGCTGCCAGGGGCGGGCCAAAGAGCGTGCGTTGTCCGGTCCAGTTCTGAACTGCGGTCAGTAAAAACCCGGCGATCACCGCACTGCCAAAACCATAAAGCATTTCATGGCCATGCCAGGCCACTGGTGCAACCATGCTCATCGTTTGGCCTGTATGCAAATACCATAGCCATAGCGCCATCCCGATTAGGGCCACTACCCCGGCACTGAGGAAAAAAGGTCTGAATCCCAAGGCAAAGGGTTTTAATCTCATTGTGTTGTACCATCAAAAAGCCCCGCCGGAGCGGGGCAAGGTGGAGTAAACAGATGGGGTGAGCGATCAGGCCGCTGCGGGCTGGGCGCCTTCAGAGGCTATGGGCAGGCTGGCTGCGGGCCGGGTTTCCCGTGCGCCGATGGTGAGCAAGTCCCACACCAGCAGGAGATAACCAGCGGTAAAGAGGGTGCCGAAGACTTCGCGCCACCACATGCTTTGCTGGAACCAGGGCTGCATCTGGGCAGCGAAATAGCCTTGCCAGGTTGAACCGTGGATGGCACGTTCGATGAAGGATTGCTCGTAGCCTGCGATCAACAGCGCCATCGTCATGCCGACCATACCCAGATTGAGCAAGAGCATCGCCCATTTCCACTTCCAGCCCCCATCCGCCAGGCCACCGCTCATCCAGACATTCCCACGCCACTGCTGAGCCGCCAGGTAAAAGAAGGCGATGTTGATCGTGGCATAGGCGCCAAAGAAAGCCAGATGGCCATGTGAGGCCGACCACTGGGTGCCGTGGGTGTACAGGTTGATCTGGGGCAGGGTGTGCATGAAACCCCAGACACCGGCACCAAAGAAGTTGCCAAAGGCATGTGCAATCACCCAGCCCAGGGCCGGATGGTTGGTATTTTTCATCTGGTGCGCCCCGGCGTCAAATACCGAATGCACCACCATGGCTACCAGGGGCACGGGTTCCAGGGCCGAGAAGAAGCCACCGATCCCGAGCCAGTATTCCGGGGTGCCGATCCAGAAATAGTGGTGTCCCAGGCCCAGGATGCCGGAACCGAACATCAGGGCAACTTCGATGTACAGCCAGGTCTCGACAATCTTGCGCCGGACGCCCAGGGTCTTGATCAGGGTATAGGCCATCAGACAGCCCACCATCACTTCCCACGTAGCTTCCACCCACATGTGGATCACCCACCACCACCAATACTGATCCATGGAAATGTTGGTGACATAAAACATGCCCGCCAGGTACAAGCCCGCCAGCGCCACCAGATCCAGCACCAGCACCCCGCCGATACCGGTATAACGCCCTTTCATGAAGGTGAAGGCGACGTTATAAAAAAAGATCAGCACGCAGACGACAATGCCGATGTCGGCCCACCGGGGTGCTTCGATATATTCCCGGCCTTCATTGATAAACCACAGCGTGGTGTCGTTGCCCGCGCCAATCTGGATAACCAGATAGACCACCACGACGATAGTGACGGCAATGGTGAAAAGCCAGAATGCAAGGTTGCCGAGCCACAAGCCCACGACCGTCGTACCGGATTCCTCTTCCAGCATCCAGTAAGTCGAACCCAGGAAGCCAAAAAGCAGCCATACGACCATGGCGTTAATGTGGATCATGCGGTTGGTGTTGAAATCCAGCGTGCCGTGCAACAGTTCCGGCATGAGGAACTGCAAGCCCGCGATCAGCCCAAACAGGATCTGGGCGCCAAACAGGGCGAGGGCCACGATGAAATATTTCACCGCAAGCTGTTGCCCGCCATTCAAGTGCGCGTTATTGATAACGCCTGGGGTGGTCATAACTTACTCCTGTACCATCGGGGTGAAATTGTAGGGGAAACCGTTGGTGTCGATACTGCTCATCCATTTGAGGAAGGCGATGATGCCTTTGGCTTCGGCTTCGGTGATGCCGAGTTTGGGCATCTTGCGGTTGCTGCCAAAGGTACGGGCGTTGTTGGGGGGGTCCTGCAAAAAGGCCAGCATCAGGGCTTCCCGTGCCTCCCTGGAAGCCCAGGCAGGATCGAGCCAGGCCTTGGTCAAATCCGGGGCATAATAGGCACCGTTTCCCAGCAGGGTATGGCAATTCATGCAGTTCTTGGCCTGCACGGTCTTCTTGCCCAGATCGACCAGTGCCTGCGCATCTGCCACAGACAGCTTCTGCCCAAACAAGGGTTCCTCCTTGCTGCGATCTATCCGTGGCTCCTGTACTTTACGGGTGTCACTCATGACATAATCAATACGATAGTTGATTACGTCATAATCCGGGACGCGCTTGCCGCCGGCGGTAATCTGATTTACCGTGTCAAAGGTGAGCAAAATCAAGGCAACCGAAGAGGCCGCCGTGACCCAGATGGCGGTTTTGCGCCAGAAGGTGTCACTGGCCCACCAGGGTATTACGTGTTCAGCAGTCATGGAATTACCTCCAGTTGGGGGATGAAAGTCAGTGGTCATCGGCGTGGGTGCCGACACACAAGCGCCAGATGCCTTGAGGCGCCAGCAGATAACCCACCAGCATCAGTACGACGATCCCGCTCCAGAACAGGCTGTGGAAGAGATGGGTCGTCTGTGCCAGCGCCAGCACGGCGGCTACCAACCCCAGGTAACTGGTGTAGGCAGCGGCCAAAAATCGGGCATCACGCCGCACCCGGCCCCAGGCAAAGAGCAGCGCATACAGGGCACCGCAGAGAATCACGGCAGCCCCAGCGAAAAAGGTGAGGAAAAAATTTTCCAGGGCAACAGGTTCAACCAACATGGGAAACTCCTTGCGTGAACAGGGAATGGGGCGTGTGGGACTGGACGACGTGCGGGGCTGGCGCCAGGCCCAGTTCCGCGTCCGTGAGATAACAACCCGGATCAGCGGCCCAGAAGTTGCCGGTGAGCCGCCAGGCGCGGACCCGGCTGTTACCGTTGCAGATCGCTTGCTCCGGGCATTGGCCGCAACGGTCTTGCAGGGGGCGGGGACGGGCCTTGAGTCCAGCCATCAGCGGTTCCGTACGGTCTTGCCAGATGACCGAGAAGGGACGTTGCCGTACATTCCCCAGGCTGTAATCCCACCACATGGTGTCGGGATGGACGTTGCCCAGCGTGTCAATATTGGCAATGTTGACGCCAGCACTATTGCCGCCCCAGGCTTGCAGATGGCGCTGTAAGGCAGGTACGGCCTCTGGCCAGCGCTGCGCGACCCATTGGCGTAAAAACAGCGCATCGGCATCGTTGTTGCCGGTCACGTACTCCTTGACAATCCCCTGTTCCAGTTCGGCCCAGACGTGGGCAAAAAGCTGTTCCAGCACCGTGCGTGTGGTGGCAAAATGGGCGTCATGGCGGCGGTTGCGATAGCCGCGCCCGGCATAATTCAGGTGCGACAGATAAAATTTGCTGCATTGCTCCGTGTGCATCAGCGCAAGGAGGGCGGGAAAATCCTCAGCCGTGGCCTGCGTCAGGGTGTAGCGCAGACCCACCTTGATCCCGGCTGACTGGCAATGCCGGATGCCGTCCAGGGCGGCCGCAAACGCGCCCGTTTTACGCCGGAAGCGGTCATGTGTTGCTTCCAGACCATCCAGGCTGATGCCGACATAATCAAAACCGGCCGCCGCAATCCGTGCCGCCAGCGCAGCATCAATCAAGGTGCCGTTGCTGGACAGCCCCAGATACAAGCCCAGGGCTTTGGCGCGGCAGGCTATTTCAAAAATCTGCGGGTGTAAGAGCGGTTCACCCCCCGAGAGGATCAGTGCAGGCACCTTGAAGGCTTTCAGGTCAGCCAGCACCGCCGTTATTTCGCTCAGGCCCAGTTCGCCGGGAAAATCCCGGTCAGCCGAAGTGGCATAGCAATGCTGGCAGGTCAGATTGCAACGCCGCAGCAGATTCCAGATCACGACCGGTCCCCCGGACGCCGGGCCTACAGGCGCTGTGCTGGCGATGGGAGGCTGGGGCGCAAGCGCCTGCGCCACGACTTGCAGGTAACGGGTCAGGCGGAACATGGCGCAACCTCAGAACGTGGTGGGCTGCGTAGCCCGGTCTTTTTCAGCATCCGGGTGCTGTAGAGCAGGGTGGCCTGGGCGCAGTCCTGACCCAACTGTTGGCGTAGTTGCGTGGCCTGATGCGTTACTTCAGCGCGTGTGGCGGCGTGGAGCATCACAAACAGGTTGTACGGCCAGTGGGGCAGGCAACGGGGGCGCCGGTAGCAATGGCTGACCCACGGCAGGCGCGCCAAGGCGCTACCGTGCGCATCTACAGTGGTATCGGCCACATCCCAGACGGCCATGGCATTGGCTCGGTAGCCCAGGGCAACCGGATTGGGCGCTAGGCCAATGCGGCGGATCACGCCTTGGGCCAGTAGCTTGGCCAAAGTTGCGATTACTTCGGATTCGCTTAGGTTCAATGAGGTGGCTACGGCGCGGTAAGGCTGTGCGCACAAGGGCAACCCTGTTAAGGTGGCACGCATCACCTGCTGGGCCACGGCGCTGAGCGCCTGGGCAGGTGGTAGCACGGGCCAAGGCGGGCGCAACACCGTGGGTGCGGGTGCAGGCTGGGGCGGTCCGGCTGTTTCGCAGACGTACAACTTTAATTCCACACCGTATTCACGTTCCTTGGGCAGGCGATACACGGGGTAGCCCGTCACTTGTTCCAGACGAGTAATCGCCGTGGTGACATCCGCCAAGGTTTCCGCTGCGACCACAAACCACAGGTTCAGGGTATGTTCCCGCTGGTAATGGTGTGCCACGGCGGGTTCGGCGTTGATCTGTGCAATGACCGAGGTCAATTCGGATTCTGGTACGGCCATCGCGGCGAGCCAAGCCGCTCCACCCAGCCGGTCGGCATGGTAAAACGGCCCGAACCGACTGATGACGCCTTGGGCCAGTAAGGCTTGCAGGCGTTGCAGCAGGTTTGCGGCGCTTAAGCCCAGCGTCAGCCCGACGGCGGCAAACGGTTCAGTAACGAGCGGGAAGCCACCCTGGAGCTGGTTGATGATGCGTTTATCCAGGATATCCATTGTGCCACCTAAGCCGCAGAGTTGTATTGAGCGCCGCATTGTTTGTAGCGCCGCAGGCTGAACAGGACCGCGTGAGGGTAGGCGTGCAGGGCCCACTGCGCATTGAGCGCTGCCAGATGCGCCAGTACTGCATCCCGTGCGGTCCCATGCACCATGCAAAACAGGTTATAAGGCCAGTCCGGCAGCCAGCGCCGCCGCTGGTAGCACAGATGTACCCCCGGTGCGCAGGCCAGCGCGGCGCCAACCTGCGCGATGACCGCATCCGGCACGTCCCACACGGCCATCGCATTGGCCTTGAAGCCCAGCTCGTGATGCCGCACCACGACCCCCAGGCGCTTGATGACCCCGGCCGCCAGCAGGGCGGTTGCCTGTTGCAGCACACTCATTTCAGTCAGGCCCAGGCGTGCGCCCAAGGCGGCATAAGGCCGGGTTTGCAGCCCCAGACCCTGCGCCAGCGCCGCCAGCACTGCATGAGCCTGTGGTGTCAATACCGGTGTCGTGACCGGGTGAATCGCAACCGGCTTGGCCTGTTGGCCATAGAGGTCAAAGCCCAGATCAATGTGATAGGCAACCTGCATCGGCAAACTCATGGGCTGGAGTCCCGTCCGGGCGTGAATGTGTTCCAGCACGCCGGCCACGGCCTGGGTATCGGCTGCCGTCACCACAAACCAGAGGTTATAGGGGTGTTCCCGCAGATAGTTATGGTTAACCTCGGGAAACTCGTTGATATGCGCGGCTACCTCGGCCAGGCGTGCCTCGGGTACTTTCAGGGCGGCCAGCGTGCTGCTGCCGACACTGTGGGGGCGTACAACCGCCCCGATCCGGCTGATGACCCCGGCCGCCTGTTGCTGCGCCAGGGTGGTCAGTACTGCGGCCTCCGAGACGCCCAACTGATGGGCCATAGTGGCATATGGCGTGGTTTCCAGGGGAAAATCACGCTGAAACTCATTGAGCAGCCGCGTCTGCCAGGCGGTCGTTTGAATGCTGTTCATAAGCCCAACCTCGCGGCACGGGCCGTGAAGAAGATCCCGCTGGGTGCTAGCGCGGGCAGGGCATGTAGCCGCTGCCGGGTGTACGGGTCATAGATTTCCACACGGTTTTCATCCCGCAGCGAAAGCCACAACCGCTCGCCGCGCGGGGTGAATTCCATATGCAACACAGCCTTGCCGGGCTTGAGGGTATGCGTGACCTTGAGTGTGGGTACATCGATGATTTGCAGGTATTCATAATCCGGGAGGGCAAAATTCACCCATAACTGCCGTCCGTCAGGTTGGGCCATGACAAAGACGGGTTGGCCCTTGACCGGGATGCGGGTTTGCACAGTCCAGCGGCTCGTGTCCACTACCAGGACTTCGTGATGACCGATAGCGGGTAAAAACAGCAGATTGCCCGCACTGGCCCAGGTTTCCAGATGAGGCATCTTGTACACCGGCAAGGCTGAGTCCGTTTTGGCATATTCGGGCAAGACTCGTTTCACGCCCGCAGCCGGGTTCCACAAATCCAGCACCGCAAATCCGCCTTCGCCAAACAGGCCTGCGAGGTAATAACGTCCCTCTGGTGTCACCAAAGCGTCATAGGGTTGCTTGCCCACGTCAGGATAGCGGGTCAGCCTGGGCACGTAGCCCTCGGCGCCGGGCTGGGGTTCCAGCAGCCAAATCTCACCGGCCTCAAACAGGCTGAAAGCAAAGCGGTTCCCAGGGGCGTCTTCAATGCCGACCACTTTGGATGCCTTGCCCGCCAGGCGTTCGGACACCGCAGGAATGTCGGCGACTTGCTCCAGGGTTTCGGTGTTGAAAATCCGCACCCCACCCGGTTCGTAGTTGGCGACCGCCAGCCAGCGGCCATCTTGAGAAATCGCCCCGCCGATGGAATTCCCGGCCTGAAGCACACGCTTTTTGAGGCTGCGGGTCAGCAGATCCACCTGGCTTAACCCGCCATCGCGTCCAAAAACATAGGCATAACGGCCATCGCGGGAAAATACCATTGAGGCATGGGACAGATCACCCAGACCTTCAACCCGGCCCAGACTGGCCTGGGCTGTTGTGTCCAGAATCTGGACCGCACCGCTGCTACGTTCTACCACCACCCCCAGATCCAGCGTGCCCCGCAACTCCTGCGCACAGGCTGTGCTAACCAGGAACAATATTACCCACAGATAGTTATTCATGTGCTAATCCTCCACGCAAGCGCTGTACGATACGTTCGGCCTCACGGGCGCTCAGGATTCCCGCCCACGGAGGCATCGGGGTGTTGGGGACGCCTGCCAGGATCGCCGCAAGGAGTGCGCCATCTGATTTACCGGCGAGCGCGGGAGGTGTCAGCGGCGTACCGATCCCGCCGGTGAGCCTGAGGCCATGACAGAACCCACACTCATTGCGGACAAAAGCATCCAGCTCTGCCCCAGTGCGTTCGGCATGGACATTGCCCGTGATGACAAGAAACAATCCGATCAGGATAGTACGCATGGCCTTCCCCTGGTGGGCGTAACCGCCCACCTTGACCTGACCGTCAGTAAATGTCGTGCTGGGTGTTATGCACGTTGAACTTACCCGTAGGGGTAATCAGGCGTGGATCCTTGATGACGGTTTTCAGTTTGCGCGTCTTGTCATCCAGCACCACGATGGCTGAAGCCTTGTCTTTGGGGTTCCACACCGAGAACCACACCTCATCGCCACTGGCGTTGTATTCCGGGTGAATGACCCGCATTGGCCCTGCCCCGATCCCGGCCAGCTCCGCGATGTTGATCACCTGGGCCGGTTTGCTCAAATCCCGCAGGTCGAAGACCGAAACCGACTGATGTAGCTTGTCATCCGGGTTCAGGCCTGCGTCCACCCACAGATTGGTGGATTTGGGATGGGTCTTGATGAACAGTGAGCCGGAGCCGTGATTCTTCAAGGTACGCACGACCTTCCAGGCCTGTTTCTTGTGGCGATGCGGGTCGGTGCCGATGACCGAGATGGTTTCATCGCCCAGATGCCCTGTCGCCCAGACAGGCCCAAACTGGGTATCATTCCAGTTTGCCCCCCGGCCTGGATGGGGCTTGACTCCGACATCCACGATCGAGGCCAGCTTGCCTTCCTTGGTATCGACCACCACGACCTTATTGGACATGTTGGCGGCAACCAGGAAATAACGTTTGGAAACATCCCAGCCGCCATCGTGGAGAAACTGCGCCGATTCAATTTCCGTGGTGCGCAGATTTTCCAGATCGGAATAGTCCACCAGCAGGACTTTGCCGGTTTCCTTCACATTCACGACAAACTCGGGCTTGATGTGTGAAGCCACAATCGAGGCTACCCGAGGTTCGGGGTGATATTCCTGGGTGCCGACCGTAAAACCACGGGTCGAGACGATTTTCAGCGGCTTGAGCGTATCCCCTTCCATCAGCACATACTGTGGGGGCCAGTACGTCCCGGCGATGGCGAGTTTGTCTTCGTAGCCCTGGAACTTGGAAGTATCCACCGAGCGGGCATCTGCGCCGATTTTGAGTTCGGCGACGGTGGCAGGCTGTTCCAGCCATAAATCCACCAGATTCAGACGCCCATCCCGGCCAATGATGTAAAGGTAACGGCCTGAGCTGGAAGTGCGTGAGATATGCACCGCGTAGCCGGTCTTGAGGATGCTGACAATCTGCTTGCTGTCGCCGTCAATCAGCGCGATCTCGCCTGAATCCCGCAATGTTACGGAAAACAGATTGTCAATGTTGAGCGTGTTGAGCTGCTTTTTGGGCCGGGCATCCACCGGAACGATGACCTTCCAGGTTGCCAGCATTTCTTTCAGGCCAAATTCGGGCGGCACCGGGGGTTCATGCTGGATATAGCGGGCCATCACATCCACTTCGGCTGCCGTCAATTCATTGGAAGAACCAAAATTGGGCATTCCCCCCGCCGTGCCGTAGGTGATGAAGGCTTTGAGGGCTTCTGTGCCCAGGACCAGGGTTTTATCCGGCGTCAGCGGCTTGCCGGTTGCGCCCTTGCGCAACACGCCATGACAGCCCGCGCAGCGCTCGAAATAAATCCGGCGCCCTTCCTGAAATTCTTGCTGGGTCATGGCCGGGGCATTGGCATTGACCGACTGGTGCATCTCCACATTTGCAAGCCTGGAACCCCCTCCGGTTTCATACACGCTGCCCGGAGAACTTTGATGCGCGTCATTGGCCGCCAGTGCCAACGAGATGCACAGCGGCAACAACGCCAGACTCAGATTACGCTTTTTCATACCCACCTCACTCACTCATGACAGTCAGGATGGGGGCATTACAATCCAGAGCAGTTTACTGGGTAATGATCTGGATCAAGAAAAACCGAGTTAATTAGTCGGAAATGGCCGCACGGCAAGGGCCGGTGCCCTGCTGTGGCTTAGTGGTCTGCCTGGGCGACTACGGCAGGATGGACGGTAGTGGCAGGCTGTGGGCGCAGCTTGCGCCACCGGGCTTGCAGTTCGGGCAGGCGCGCTGCCAGTGCCTGGCCCAGCGCGAATTGAGGCTCGGATTGGGGCTGCCTGGGAAAATCGCGCTGTTCACGTTGGGCAATCTCGGCCTGCGCCTGGGCGAAGGCCAGGCTGAAATCACCGGTTCTGGCCAGGGCGTCAAGCAGACTCTGACCGAAGTAGGTATAAGTCGTCGTGTCATCGCAGCCAAAGGAAGCCCGGTCGGCACGGGCTGCCGTGATGATGAGGCTGTGGGCATCGGCCAGGGCAGTCAGGAATTGCCCGGAATAGCAGGCCGAAACGATAATGATCCGCCAGCGGATACCCGCAGCATCCAGGCTGGCCTTCAATTGCTCCGGGGTCAGGGCATTGAGGGGCAGGTTGCCGAATTCCACGGCCAGGCCCCCGGCTTCGATGCCGTGCGAACTCAGATATAACACCAGCACATCATTGCTGACATCAAAACCCTGGCCAAACTGGCTCAGGGCGAGATTCAGATTGGCCACGGTGGCCAGCGGCAGGGTTTCATGGGTGTCCAGATGGTTGACCAGCAGCAGGTTACGCTGCGCGGTCCCATAATCCTGGCTGAAAACGGCCTGAGCCCGCTCGACTTCGCGTTTGAACACGCTCTGATAGGGGTAGGCCGCGAAGCCCAGAAAATAACTGTCGGCCTGTTCAGGGTCGGGTGCTGCCAAGGTACTGAACTGGCTTTCCAGCAAGGCGGGCTGTTCGGCCCAGAGCGTTTCCAGGTCCAGTTGTTCGTAGGCAGCAGCGTTCGGGTCTTCGGTCAGTTCCGCATTCCAGAATGTTTCACTGGGTAACAACAACCGGGTGGCGCCCAGGATCAGGGCCAACAGCAGCGCACTGCCCAGTTGAGTCAGGGTGCGGGTCGGGTGCGTGGCCAGCCAGGCACGCAATACCAGCAGGGGTACCAGGACCGGGCCAGTCAGGCTGAGGTACAGATACGCATCGCTGTCGGCACTGAGGCTGGTATGCAACAGCAGGGCGTTACCCAGACTATCCAGGACCAGCAGCAGGGGCCAGGCGCTGGCTGCCAGGGTCAGACATTCCAGCCCGGCAGCGTGGTCGTTGCGTAAGGACAAGGCCCAGACGTAGCCCAGCAGGAGCAGCAACTGGGTGCTGATATCCATGAAGCCGTAGGGGTTGAAACTGGCAGGCAGCCCCAGCAGGGTCAGCCAGTCCAGCAGGGCCTTGAGCAGGATGATGCTGATAAACAGCATCCCCGCACGCTGGAAGCTGGCAGAGGGGCGGGCGGGCAGGGGGAGTGGAAGCAGCAGGCGCACCCCCAGTCCCCAGGAAGCGCGAAATACGAGCATGTGACGTCCTGAAAATGGCAATGTCTTGGATTATACTCGTGCCAGCCCGCCGTATTCGGCCATTCATGGGGTATTGTTATGTTGAAGTCGTGGTTAGCGATCCTGATCCTGGGAAGTGCAGTCGGCCTGTCAGGGCTGACGGTTGCGCAGGCCAATCAACCATATGCGTCACCTACGCCGCCGCCTGTGGTCACGGCGAACCTGACGGTCACGCAAGTGACGGTGCCGGAGTCGGCGGGCCGGGTCGTGCTGCCCCTGCAGCTCACGCCCATGAGTCAGGAAGCAGGCGATTATATTGCCACTTTCGATGTCAGCATGACCCAGATTAGAAACCGGGGGACCCGCGCTGTAGTCACCCTGGCCACTTCCAGACTGACCGTCACGGGGGGATTGTTTGGGCCAACCACCACCGATATTGTGCTGAATATCGCCGATGATGCCGTCGTATCCCCGGATCAGGTATTTAGTGTGACCGTGATTCCCACCGGCCTGACAATTTTCACCAATGCCGTGCAGGAGCCGATGGAACCGGGATCAAATACGCTGGATACGGCCCTGTTGCGTCGGGCAATGCCCAGAACCCTGATTGCGGGTAATTTGCAAGCCAGTGTGACGGTGCAGAACGACGACGTGGCGCCGCCGGTTGCACCGGATACCGTGCAGTTTTTCCGGGAAGATTATAACGCCCGGGAGGACCAGGGTTTTGGCGATCTCATCGTGCGCCGTAGTGGTAGCGGGATTGCCGAAGTGACAGTCCAGTACCAGTTGGTGCCAGGCACGGCGGTGGCCGGTACGGACTATGTGGATCAGCCGGGCCAGTTGCGCTGGGCACCCGGGGACCTGGCCGACAAGACCCTGCGTGTGGTCCTGATCAACGACACAACGGCCGAAAGCACCGAACGGATGACGGTCAAGCTGCTGGCCCCGGTCAACGCTACCCTGGCGCTGCCGCTGGAAGCAAGCCTGACCATCGCCGATGATGACGCAGCGACCCCTGCACCCACGCCGACCCCGAATCCCAATCCCACGCCGACGCCCAGTCCGACCCCGGCGGATATCCTGTCCGGCGCCGGGCAAAATCCTACCCAGCAAAGCATCGGGGCTTACATCGGCACCATTTGCGCGACCGGACGGCCTGGCAGTGCAGGTACGGCGGGTGGGGCCGATTTGCAGGCCCGTTGTAATGACATGGTGGGGGCGGCCATCCAGGGTGACGGCAACGTGCCCAATGCGCTGCAACAGGTGGCCAGCGAAGAATTCGCCACGCAGACGACTGCGGCGGTGGAAACAGCCGGGGTGCAGTTTGGCAATCTCTATCGGCGCCTGAACCAGTTGCGTACCGGAGCCAAAGGTGTGAACGTCGCGGGTCTGAGCATGCGTAATGGAGAAAACGCGCTGGACGGCAGCTTGCTGGCGGCCCTGTGGCCTCAGGGGGCGGCGGCGGGGGCCGATGAGCACGGATTTGACCGCTGGGGCTTTTTTGCGACGGGCAGTGCCGACTGGGGTGAGCGCGACCCCAGTCGGCGGGAATCGGGTTTTGATTTTGAAACCCGAGGCCTGACCCTGGGCGCAGATTATCGCTTCTCGGATCAGTTCGTGTTGGGCGCAGCGCTGGGTTATGCCCGCACTGACAATGACATCAGTGGCAATGGCGGCAAGATTGACATTGATGGCTACAGCGTCTCGCTGTTTGGTACGTACTACCAGACCGACAATTTCTTTGTGGATGGCGTGCTGCATTACGGTAGCAGCGATTACGAAAACCAGCGTGCGATTCGTTATAGCCTGCTGTCGGCAACCGGGGTAGACCAACTGGCCCGTTCTACGACCGAAAGCGATCAATACGGGTTCAGTCTCGGGGCGGGTTACATCATGCCCCAGGGTGCCTTGACCTTTACCAGCAATGCGCGTCTGGAATACGTCCGGGCCGAAGTGGACGCGTTCAGCGAAACAATCGTCAATGCCACGCCGGGTTTTGGGCTGGGGCTGCAACTGGATGATCAGGAAGTGGAGTCGCTGACCCTGACCTTGGGCGGGCAGCTCAGTTACGCCCTGAGTCGGACCTGGGGCGTCCTGTTGCCTTATGCCAGTTTTGACTGGGTGCATGAGTTCGACGACGATGCGCGCCGGATCACGGGCAAATTTGTCAGTGACCCCGGCCTGGATCAGTTTGCCCTGGCCACGGATGATCCGGATCGGGATTACTTCACGCTTGGGTTTGGGGTGGCTGCACAATTCGCTCAGGGTCGCTCGGCCTTCATCCAGTACCGTACCACGCTGGGACTGGAAGATGTCGAGAGTGACAGCCTGAGCGCGGGGATACGGCTGGAGTTTTAGTTCACGGGGGCTGGCTCGCTCCGAGGGCCAACCCCCTTGCAGGAGGGTGCCATGAGAAATGCATTACAAGGTCTGGGTGCCCTCCTGCTGGGGCTGGGCTTGCACGGTGGCAGCTGGGCGCAGGTCGTGCCGCCTGCGGGGCCGGTCAATGTGCTGGCCGGGTTTCGGGCCACGCAGACCACCTTTCGGGAATCCGCAGGCCGGGGGATTCTATTCTTCGACCTCAAGCCTGCGGGCATCCTGCTGGACAATTATACTGCGACCTTCGATGTCAGCCTGCGTCAGATCAGGGCGCGTAGTCCACGGGGCAGAGTGACGCTGGCCACGCCTCGCTTCACGGTGACGGGTGGTAGCCAGCCGACTACGGTGGAAATTGTCCTGAATCTGGGTGATGACGCCAGTCCTGGCCCCGACCAGGTGTTCGAGGTTCTGGTGACCCTGGCCAGCGTGGCCGGGGGACCAACCATGACCCCCATACCGACAACGCCCACACCGGCAACACCCGATGCGACGCCCAATCTGCCCAGCGTGCCGAATGCAACCCCCGGTTTGCCGGATGTAGGTCCAAACCTGCCCGACCTCACACCCAATGTGCCGGATTTGACGCCCAACCTGCCCGACCTCACGCCCAACCTGCCGGGGAACAATAACCCGCTGTTGCCCTTGCGGCTGGTGCGGGTCGATCCCGTGATGTTGACCCTGACGACCGCCGTGGCTACGGTGGTGGTTCAGGATGATGACTCTGGAGTGGCGCCGGCGGAAACGCTGGCTGATGCCAGTCAGAACCCGGCTCAGGCCGGTATTGGCACTGCGGTGGGTAACGCCTGTGCGTCCGGGTTGCCAGGGGCGTCAGCGGCACTGGAAGGGCTGGATTTGCAGAATTTGTGTAACGAACTGGTCGGCGCGGCCAATAGCGGTGACCCTAACCTGACGGGTGCCCTGCAACAACTGGCACCGGAGGAATTCGCCACCCAGACCCGTGTGGCCGTGGACGCGGTTGGGGTGCAATTTGGCAATGTCTACCAGCGCTTGACCCAATTACGGGCCGGCGCCAGGGGCGTGAACGTCGCAGGCCTGAATCTCTATGATGGTCATCAGGCGCTCAACGGCAATCTGCTGGCGGCCCTCTGGCAGCCCCAGGGTCAGGCCGCCGGGGAAGCCATATCGGGCTTTGAACGTTGGGGCCTGTTTGCCAGCGGGACTGCGGGCTGGGGTGAGCGTGATACGACGCAACAGGAAGCCGGGTTCAGCTTTGATACCCGGGGCCTGACCTTCGGCGCCGACTACCGTTTTTCCGACCGGTTCGTGCTGGGTGCTGCCTATGGTTACAGCAGTACGGACAATGCCCTGAATGCCGACAGTGGCCAGGTGGATGTGCGGGGACGGCAGTTCTCGCTGTTTGGCACTTATTATCAGGCGGATCATTTTGCCCTGGATGCTGTGCTGTCTTATGGGCGCAATGACTATGACAACGAACGGCGCATCCGTTATGCCCTGTTGTTTGGGACCCCGATTGATCAACTGGCCCGTTCCCAGACGGAAGGCGAGCAGTTGGGTCTGAGCCTGGGGGCCAGCCATACACTGCCAATGGGTAGCTGGACCCTGACCAGCAATGCCCGACTGGAATACATCAGGGCCGAAGTTGAAGGTTTTGGCGAGGCCCTGGATGCAACCCAGCCTGGGTTTGGGTTGGGCTTACAACTGGATGCTCAGGAAGCTGAATCGTTGACCCTGGCGCTGGGGGGGCAGTTGAGCTACGCCTGGAGTCGTTCCTGGGGGGTGTTGCTGCCGTATCTGAGTTTTGATTGGGTACATGAATTTGCCAATGATGCCCAGACGTTGACCGGAACTTTCCTCAATGATCCCGGTGCGCAGCCGTTTACCCTGACCACCGATGACCCCGACCGGGATTACTTTGACCTCAGTCTGGGCCTGGTGACGCAACTAACGCAGGGGCGCTCAGCCTTCATCCAGTATCGCACTACGCTGGGGCTGGATGCGACGGAAAGTGCCAGTCTGAGCGCCGGATTCCGGCTGGAGTTCTAGGGATCGGTCTGAGGTGCAGTCGAGCGCGTTCTGAAGGCGCGCAGGCCGTAACTCAGGCCCAGCATCAGGTCGTCAATCAAGGTGAATACCGCCGGAATCACCAGCAGGCTCAGGAAGGTGGACGCCAGCAGACCGCCGATCACCACGATGGCCATCGGGGCGCGAAAACTGGGGTCTGCGCCCCAGCCCAGCGCCGTGGGCAAC
The DNA here is from genome assembly GCA_964398665.1 of uncultured Gammaproteobacteria bacterium. Classification (GTDB taxonomy): domain Bacteria; phylum Pseudomonadota; class Gammaproteobacteria; order CAYNNN01; family CAYNNN01; genus CAYNNN01. The sequence goes on from CAYNNN010000022.1 coordinate 33,632, forward strand.
ATGCCCGCGCCCATGGCAATGGTGGTCATCACAATGGGCCGGGCGCGCTTGTGGCAGGCATCCAGCAAGGCCGCAGTACGGCCGGCCTGGTCGCGTTCACGGGCCATGATGGCATAATCCACCAGCAGGATGGAGTTTTTGGTGACGATGCCCATCAGCATCAGCAGGCCGATCACGGCGGGCATGGAAAAGCTGTTGGCGGTCAGCAGCAGCGCGACGAAGGCGCCGCCCAGCGACAGGGGTAGGGCGGCCAGGATGGTGATGGGCTGGAGGAAGTCGTGAAACAGCAGCACCAGCACGATATAAATCAACAACACGCCAATCAGCATCGCGCCGCCAAAGCCGCCAAACAGCTCGGCCATACGTTCGGCATCGCCGGAAGCCTGACGAAACACCCCAGGGGGCAAGGTTTGCAGGCTGGGGAGCCTGTCGGCCTGTGTGGTCACGGCGCCGACGGGCAGGCCATTGAGTTCAATATCAATGCTGATGTTGCGCATCCGGTCGTAGCGGTCGATGCGGGCTGGGCCGCTGCTGAGACTGACTTCGGCCACGGCAGCCAGCGGGACGGGACCATCACGTCCAGGCAGCCGCAGCTGGCGCAAGGCTTCCAGTTGCTCGCGTACGGCCAAATCGAACTGAACCCGAATGGGTACCTGGCGCTGGGGCAGATTGAGCTTGGGTAGCCGGGTGGAGAAGTCACCGTGAGTGGCCACGCGCACCGCACTGCCCAGGGCTTCGGTGCTGATACCCAGTTCGGCAGCGCGGGCAAAATCCGGAACAATGTGAATTTCAGGGCGTTGCAGGCTGGCTCCGGACACCACGTTGCCGATGCCGTTCAAGGTGCGTAATTCACGTTCCACTGTCTGGGCGGTGTTTTGCAGCAGATTCCCATCGTCGCTGGCCAATACCACCTGCATTTTATCCCCGGCCCCACCCGAACCGACCGTGTAACGCACCCCCGGCAGGGATTTCAGGGCGTCCCGCACCTGACGCTCCACCACCGTTTGCGCATAGGCGCGTTCATCCAGGGTGGTCAGGGTCAGCGTCAGGGTGGCCTTGCGGACATCATTACCGCCGCCTTCCTGAAACGGTCCACTATTGACCCCACTGGCGGCACCGACCAGGGTAAAGACCTGCTTGACATCCGGCAGGGCCGCGACCCGCTGCCGGGCCAGCTCGGCGATGGCCTGAGTGTCAGCCAGGGTGCTACCGGGCTGCAACTCCAGCACCACCGATGTGAGTGCGGTATCCGCCGGGGGTACAAAGCCCTTGGGCAGGAGCGGCACGATCATCAGCGAGGCGATGAATACCCCCACCCCGGTCCCGACCGTCAGAAACCGGTAACGCAAACAGCCGGCAGCCAGCCACAGATAACCACGCATCACCCAGCCATCTCCACGGGTCTGATGTGGGTGCGGCTTAAGCAAATAGGCCGCCAGCATCGGGGTCAGCAGCCGGGCCACCACCAGCGAGAAAAACACGGCCACAGCGGCGGTAATGCCGAACGGCTCAAAGAATTTGCCGGGTACGCCGCCCATGAACGAGGTCGGCAGAAATACGGCAATCAGGGTGAAAGTGGTGGCGACGACGGCCAGACCGATTTCATCTGCCGCTTCCATTGCCGCCTGGTAGGGGGTTTTACCCATCCGGATATGACGTTCAATGTTTTCCACCTCGACGATGGCATCATCCACCAGCACCCCCGTGACCAGGGCCAGGGCCAGCAGAGTGAGTACGTTGAGTGAAAAATCAAAATAATGCATCGCCGCAAAGGTCGGGATGATGGCCAGTGGCAAGGCCAGGGCCGAAACCAGGGTGGCGCGAAAATTCCACAAAAAAATCCAGACCACCAGAACCGCCAGCAAGGCGCCTTCAATCAGCAGATGAAGGGAGCCGATATAATTGGCCTGAATGCGCTCGGTCGTGTTGTAAGCTTCAGCGATGGTGACTTGTGGGTGCTGAGAGGCAAATTGCCTGAGGGCGGCCTGGACGGCATTGACCACGGCGATCTCGCTGGCGCCGCGTACCCGGCTGACCTGAAACCCGACCACGGGCTTGCCATCCAGCAAGGCCAGGGTGGCGCGCTCGGCGATGGTGTCTTCGATGCGGGCGATCTGTTCCAGCCGGACAAAGCGGCCATTGCTCAGGGGAATATCCATCTGGCCCAGATCGGCTGCGGTGCTTACCCGGCCCAGGGTGCGGATGGACTGGATCCCGCCTCCGACATCACCGCGTCCACCCGAGGCATCCTGCTGCATCTGGCCCAGGCGATTGGAAACATCGGCCGCCGTGACGCCTAGGCCAGCCATCAGGGCGCTATCCAGGGTAATGCGCACCTCGCGGTCCACACCACCGACCCGGCTGACCTTGCCGACTCCCTTGACGGCCATCAGGGCACGGGTAACTTCGTTATCCACGAACCAGGACAGGGCTTCTTCGTCCATCTGGGCCGAGGCCACGGTAAAGGTGGCCAGGACACCGCCTGCGGTGGTGATCTTGGTGATCACGGGGTCATTCATGGCACTGGGCAGGTTGGCCCGGATGCTGTCTACCGCGTTGCGCACTTCGTTGAGCGCGGTTTCTGTGTCCTTGCTGATGTCGAACTCGGTGTAAATCGCCGCCGTGCTGTCGGTGAGGATGCTGCGGATATGCTTGATGCCCGGCAGGGTGGCCAATTGATTTTCAATTTTTCGGGCGACCTCGCTTTCCAGTTGGGCCGGATCGGCGCCTTCCAGCGTGGCGGTGACGATGACCGTCGGCAATTCAATATCCGGGAAGTTCTGTACCCCCAGGGCGCGAAAACTCTGCACCCCCAGAAAAGTCAGCAGGGCGAACAGCAGCAGGGCGGGAACCGGATTCCGGATGGACCAGGCCGAAATGTTCATGGCTGGACGACCTGTACACTGTCCCCGTCAGCCAGAAAGGCGCCACCCGTAGCGACCAGATCCAGGTCGGCACGGACACCGCTTAGGATTTCCACCTGCCCGGCCTGATGGCGCCCGATTTCGACCCGGTGCTGATGCACGCGCTGGCTGGCATCCACGCTGAATACATAGTGGTGTCCGTCACGCAGGATGACTACTGCCTGTGGCACGGCCAGGGCTGCTGCCGTGCCGATCTGGATTTCCCCTTCGGCAAACATGCCCGGCTTGGCGGGGCTGCCGGCAGCCAGCGCTACGTAAGCAATGGCGGTACGGGTTTCTGGATTCAGGCTGGGCGCCAGTTGCCGTACCGTGCCGCTGACCACGGTGCCGGTGGGCAGGGTCAGCTGTGCCGTCTGACCGACCTTGAGCAGGGCGAGATCCCGCCCGGCCATTTCGGCTTGCCATTCCAGGCGATTCTGGCGTACCAGCCGAAACAGCTCCGAGCCAGTCTGTACCACCATGCCCAGAGTCGCCATGCGTGCTGTAATCACGCCGCCATCCGCAGCCAGGATCCGGGTTTGTTGCATGCGAATCTGCTGGGCACGCAGGGCGGCCTGCTGAGCGGCCAGATTAGCCTCGGCCGTGGCCGCGCTGGTCAGCATCTGGTCGATCTGTTGCAGGGGCATGGCGCCGGTATTTTTCATGCTCCGGGCACGGGCGGCATTGGTGCGGGCTTCTTCCAGGCTGGCCTCGGCCTGGGCCACCCGCGCCTGGGCCTGAGCCAGTTCCGCCTGAACCATATCCTGCGCCAGCAGGGCCAATTCCTGCCCCGGCTGGACAACATCACCTACATCCACGCGCAATTGCGCAATCCGCAGGCCGCCCAGTTCTGCGGCTACCGAAACCTCCTGCCAGGGTTTGATTGGGCCACTGGCGACCAGCCGGGTAGCCCAGTTGACGCTGACGGGCCTGACCACGGTCACGGTCAGGGCTGCCTTGGCCGGCGGTGTTTCGGCCACAGCCGCTGGCGCGGCCAGCAGGGCACTGAGCAGGATGCAGAGCGGGAGCAGGGTGGGCATAAGCGGGCGGGTATATGGCATGACGGCAAGTTGGACTCAGTGGACGGGGAGAAGTTTACCAGAAATGCTCCTCCAAAGGCGCTGGACGCGGGCTTGCAGGCCGCACAAACGTAGGCATAGCATTACGCAGGTGGTTTTATTTCAAACGCATCTGTGTGTAACGTTGCATTCCGTCGGACGTCAGCTCGCTGTGCGAGCTGCCGCCTGTGAGTACGTGCGCGAGGCGATTCCCTCGAATACAACACTTGCCCCCGCGTATTGTTTACATACAATGTGCATATGATCAAGTTTGAGTGGCACCCAGACAAAGCGACCGCAAACCTGAAAAAGCATCAGGTATCCTTCGAGGAAGCACAAACTGTTTTCTATGACGAATTCGCGGTGCAATTCTTCGATGAACCGCACTCGGACGATGAAGCCCGCTTTCTCATGCTGGGTATGAGTATCCATTCCAGGCTGTTAATCGTCTGCCACTGTGAACGTGAAGGCGGTGAAGTCATCCGAATCATCTCAGCACGCAAGGCAACCAAGCGTGAAAGCACTTTTTATCGCGGTATCTGACATGAAAGCCGAATACGACCTCGCAAAACTCAAGGTGCGCAAGAACCCCTATGCGTCAAAACTCAAAAAGCCAGTAACCATGCGTCTGTCGGATGACGTTATCACCTATTTCAAGAACATGGCAGATGAGGCAGGGATTCCCTATCAAAGCCTTATCAACTTGTACCTGCGTGACTGCCTTGCCAACAAGCGCAAGGTAGAAATCAATTGGCCAAAACTGGGCTGAGTGTAAGTAGGGACCAGTTTACCCACCCTTCCAAAGGCGCTGGACGCGGGCTTGCAGGCCGCACAAACATAGATTAATCACGCCGTGTCCAGGGGGGGCTGGAGATCATCTTCAGCGGTCGGATTGTGCGCCGTCATGTTAGACTGGC